>CAINZT010000025.1 GCA_903855705.1 uncultured Synechococcus sp. | reverse complement strand
GGCGCAGTGCCAGGCCGTTGCCCAGGTGGGCGGCGGGGCTGTGGCCATAGAGGGCCAGGCCCACCCGCACCAGGTCGAAGTGGAGGCTCGGGCTGCGCAGGGTGCCGGCCGAATTGGCCAGGTGGCGGCAGCCCACCGCCAGTCCCTGGTTTTGCACTTCCTTTAAAACGCTTTCATAGCGCTGCAATTGCAGGCGGCTGAGGTCGTTGTCCTGGTCTCCTGCCGGGTTGAGGTCCTGGTCAATGGGGGCGTCGGCATGGGCCAGGTGGGAATAGATCCCGGCCAACTGGATCGAGTCCAGGTTGCTGATCGCTTGCGCCAGCCGGGGACCCTCCTGCCAATCGGCGCCGAGGCGGGTCATGCCGGTATCCACTTTGAGGTGCACCGCCATGGGCCGGCCGCTGCCGCTGGCCAGGTTCTGGCAAAGCAGGGCCTCGCGCATGGTGCTGAGCGTGGGCATCAGCTGGGCCTGCAGGCAGTTGCGCAGCTCCTCCGGTTGGGTGAGGTTGCCGAGCACGAGCACGGGCTCCTGGAAGCCGGCCTGGCGCAGCTCCAGCCCTTCCCCCAGGGTGGCGACGCCGAAGCAGCTGGCCCCACCTGTCGCTGCAGCCCGGGCTACCGGCACGGCCCCGTGGCCGTAGCCATCGGCCTTGACCACCGCCATCAACTGGCAGTCCGGGGCTATGGAGCGCCTCAGGGCCCGCACGTTGGCGCTGATCGCCGCCCCACTCACCTCCACCCAGGCGCGCTGGCGCGGGTGGGTCCCCAGCTCAGGCTGGTTGGAGCGGTCCGTTGGGTTGGTGTCCAGGGGGGCCAGGGGGAGGCCGGGGGACTGGGGCAAGCGGTCCGACATCAGCCAACGGTAGGCGGCATCACAGGGGCGCCTGGATGGTCTCGTTAGCATGGTGGCAACCAGGCGCGTGGGCATGGGCCGAGTACTCGTTCTCAATGCCTCCTATGAGCCGCTCAACATCACTACCTGGCGGCGAGCCTCGGTGATGGTGTTGAAGGGAAAAGCGGAAGGGCTTGAGCACGACAGGGGGCGCCAGCTCCGGCCCGATGTGCTGCTGCCAACGGTGATTCGCCTGCGCCAGTTCGTGCGGGTGCCCTTCCGGCCCCTGGCCCTCACCCGCCGCAACGTCTTCCACCGGGACGGCCACTGTTGCCAGTACTGCGGCTACGAAGGCGAGCTTCTCTCGATCGACCACGTGATCCCCCGCAGCCGCGGTGGCCAGGATGTCTGGGAGAACGTGACCACGGCCTGCCTGCGCTGCAATGTGCGCAAGGGCAACCGGACGCCGCGGGAGGCGGAGATGCCCCTCAATCGGGTGCCGCGTCGGCCGAGCAGCAGCCTGGCCTTTGAGGCCACCCGCCAGATGCGCGCCGGCCAGCATGCCGAATGGGCCAAGTATGTGATCGGCGTTGACCAGGTCGCCTGAGCCGCTTGTCAGGGCAGGTCTATTCAGAGGCTCTTTTGAGCCGGTCGTTTGAGCCGGTCGTTTGAGTCGGTCCCAGGAGCAGGTGTCCTGAGGCGAGAGCCTGAGCGGGCGCCTGGATGGATCTCCCCTCAGCTGCTTTGGTCGGCCAGGGCCTCCAGTTGCCGTTGCTGGTCGGCGGCGATGCAGGCACCGATCACATCGGCCAGCTGGCCCTGTAAGACCGGTTCCAGGGCGAAGTTGCGGCCCAGGCGATGGTCGGTGCTGCGGTTGTCCTTGAAGTTGTAGGTGCGGATCTTTTCGCTGCGGTCGCCGCTGCCCACCTGGGCGCGTCGCTGGGAGCTCTCCTTGGCGTTGGCTTCAGCCAGCTGGAGCTCATAGAGCTTGGCCCGCAGGATCTCCATGGCTCGTTCGCGGTTCTGCAGCTGGGAGCGCTGCTGGGTGCAGAACACGCGAATGCCGGTGGGTTTGTGCAGCAGATCCACCGCCGTTTCCACCTTGTTGACGTTTTGGCCGCCGGCGCCGCCTGAGCGGGCGGTGCTGATTTCCAGGTCGCCCGGATCGATCTGCACCTCCACCGGATCGGCTTCGGGCATCACGGCCACCGTGGCCGTGGAGGTGTGCACGCGCCCCTGGGATTCGGTGGCAGGCACCCGCTGCACCCGGTGCACGCCGGCCTCGTACTTGAGCTGGCTGTAGACCCCAGGCCCCTGGATCGCCAGGATCAGTTCCTTGTAGCCGCCCAGTTCGGCCTCGGAGGCACTCACCGGATCGACGCGCCAGCCAATGCTTTGGGCGTAGCGCTCATACATGCGAGCCAGATCGCCGGCCCAGATGCTGGCCTCATCACCGCCGGCCCCGGCCCGGATCTCCAGCATCACGCTGCGTTCATCGCGGGGGTCCGTGGGCAGCAGGGCCAGGGTGAGCCGTTTCTCGATCTGCTCGATCTGGCCTGTGAGGCTGGCCAGCTCCTCCTGGGCCAGGCTTTCCATTTCCAGGTCGCCGCGGTACTCCTTGAGCAGGCTGCGGGCCTCGAGCTGCTGCTGCTGCAGCTGTTGCAGCTCGCCGTAGTCGTTAACGAGCGGTTCGAGCTTGGCCCGCTCCCGGGCAATCGGTTCGAGCTGGCTGGGGTCCGCCGCCACGGACGGATCGGCCAGTTGGCGCTCGAGGCTGGCAAACGTGCGGCAGGCCGTCTCCAGCCGTTCACTCAGAAAGGAGGTGTCCATGGCTCGGGGCCCCTGCAGGGACAGCAAAAAGCCGGATGCCCTGGAGCATCCGGCGGCGAACTAGGGGAACTGCTAGTTCCGACCTCAGGCTTCGGTGCTGGCGGCTGCGGGAGCCGTCTCGGCAGCCGCCTTTTCCGCCGCAGCGACGGCGCTGGGACTGCCACCCATGCCGTACTTGCGCATGAAGCGGTCCACCCGGCCCTCGGTGTCGAGGATTTTCTGGGTGCCGGTATAGAAGGGGTGGTTGCCACTCCACACGTCGACGTGGAGCTCGGGCGAGGTGGATCCGGTGGTCATCACCACCTCTCCGTTGCAGATCACCTTGGCATCGGGATACCAGGTGGGATGGATGTCGGGCTTGGCCATGGCGAAAATCAGCGCTTGGAGAACTGGGGAGCCTTACGGGCTTTCTTCAGACCGTACTTACGACGCTCCTTGGCGCGGGGATCGCGGCTGAGGTGGCCTTCGGTCTTGAGGGGTTTGCGGTTGTCTGGCGATAGGTCGCACAGGGCCCGGGCCGCACCCTGCTTGATGGCATCGGACTGGCCGGTGAGGCCGCCGCCGCGCACGTTGACCAGCAGGTCGTACTCGCTGGACAGACCCAGGGTCTGGAGGGGCGCTTTCACCGCCGCCAGGTAGGCGGGGTTGTAGTTGAGGTAGTTGTCACCGGGGCGGCCATTGATGGTGATGCTGCCGGTGCCGGGGACCACCCGTACGCGGGCGACGGAGGTCTTGCGACGACCCGTTCCCCAGTAGACGACGCGGTTGTTTGAGGTGCTCATGATGCGGTGGTGGCGGGATCGAGCGCGAGAACCTTGGGTTGCTGGGCGGTGTGGGGATGCTCCAGACCCTTGTAGACCTTCAGCTTGCGGAACAGCTGGCGGCCGAGGGCGTTGTGGGGAAGCATGCCCTTGATCGCTTTCTCGATGATCCGCTCGGGAAGGCGGGCTTGCAGGGCCGCAAAGCTTTCGGTCTTCATGCCACCGGGACGACCGGAATGGCGGCGATAGACCTTCTGGGTGGCCTTGTTGCCG
Source organism: uncultured Synechococcus sp. (assembly GCA_903855705.1). Taxonomy (GTDB): domain Bacteria; phylum Cyanobacteriota; class Cyanobacteriia; order PCC-6307; family Cyanobiaceae; genus BAIKAL-G1. Next base: position 26,804 of record CAINZT010000025.1, on the reverse strand, counting down.
CTCACCTTCACCTTTTCGGCGTTGACAATGATGACGAAGTCACCGGTGTCGAGGTGGGGGGCGTAGTTGGGGTTGTTCTTGCCCCGAAGAACTTGGGCGACCTCACTGGCGAGGCGACCCAGGGTCTGATTCTCCGCATCCACCAGGAACCACTGGCGATCGGAAGCATCAATGTTGGGGACGAGAGTCTTGTTCATCGCGCCGGCGGGCCGGATCGGGGTAGCGCGCCATCGGGGGAGATGGGGCTGGACAGGGAACGGCAGCTCACCTGACAGGGCAGGTGGCAGAAGCTCGTACAAACGACCTTACCTCTTCGGCGTCCCGGGCCTGGGGGCCAGGGTCGGGCGAGATCGAGGCTCGATCGATTGCACGGGGGGCCTGGATCGCTTGATCGGCCCTGGGTTTGGGAATCTCCGTGGAACCTGGGGGCCATAGAGGCGGTTCCCAGGTTCAAGGGTCAGGGCTGGGGGCTCAGGACCCAGGAAATTCGCTCGACCCAAGCAAATACCGTGGTTGACTAGCGTACCACGCGGCTCTTGGGAACAGGGGTTCGGGGTAGCCGACCCGCAGCAGGCAAAGGCCCTGGGGCGGGGCGGCCTCCTTCACTTCCGAGCGGGCCTGGGTGCGCCAGCGCCGCTGGAAATCAGCCAGGCTCAGCCGCCCTTCGCCCACGGCCACCAGCTGGCCGATCAGCAGGCGCACCATGCCGTAGAGGAAACCGCTGGCCTGGATCTCGGCCACGACGAGGTCGCCCTGGCGCTCCAGCTCCACCGCTTGCACCGTGGTGATGCCATGGGCGCGGCTGCTACCGGCCCGCATGAAGGCGGAGAAGTCGTGCTCCCCCAGCAGGTCTTCGAGGGCGGCCGCCATCAGGCCCTCATCGAGGCGGCTCTGGTAGCGGTGCCAGGTCCAGGGGCTGAGGAACAGGTTGGGAATGGGGCCGTTGTAGAGGGTGTAGCGGTAGCGGCGATAGCGGGCGGAGAAGCAGGCGTGCCAGCTGGCGGGCACCTCCCGGGCGGCCCGCACGCGGATGGTGGCGGGCAGGCGGCCATTGAGGGCGGGCGCCCAGCGCTGGGCCGGAATCGGACCAGCCACATCGAAATGGACCACCTGGCCGGCCGCATGCACGCCGCTGTCGGTGCGGCCGGCGGCCACCGCCGTGGCGGGCCGGTGGGGGTCGAGTTGGGCAATCGCCCCCTCCAGGGTCTCCTGGACGCTGGGCTGGCGCGGTTGGCGCTGCCAGCCGCAGTAGGCGCTGCCGTCGTATTGCAGGCAGATGGCGATGCGCCGGGTGCCGGCGCCTGCAACTCCCCAATCAGGGCTTGCGGCCTCCGCTGGGCTGCTGCTGGCTGGACTGGGCTGGGCGAGCGAGCGATCCATGAAAAAGCCGCGATGGAGGCGAGTCCAGCGCGGCAGAGGGGTGAGGGGAGATAGATGGAGCCGCTGCCACCCAGGCGGGCCTGCCGCTCAGACCAGCTCGATGATCGCCATCTCGGCGTTGTCGCCCCGGCGGGGCACGGTGCGGATGATGCGGGTGTAGCCGCCGTTGCGGTCGCCGTAACGGTCTTGGGCCTTGTCGAACAGGGCGTGCACCAGCTGCTTGTCGTAGATGTAGCCAATCGCCCGGCGGCGGGCGGCCAGGGTGCCTTCCTTGGCCAGGGTGATCATGCGCTCGGTCTCATCGCGCAGGGCCTTGGCCCGGGCTTTGGTGGTGGTGACGCGACCTTCGCGAATCAGCTGGGTGGCCAGGCCCCTCAGCAGGGCTTTGCGTTGGTCGGCGGGGCGTCCCAGCATGGGGACTCGGCACTGGTGGCGCATGGGTCTGGGGCGAGGTAACGGTTCGGGCGGGGACGGGGCTCAGGGCTGATCGGCAATGCCGGCCAGGCTGATCAGGCCGTGGTGCGGCTCTGGTGCAGGGAAATGCCGATGCGCTCGAGGGCTTCGATCACCTCGTCGGCAGACTTAGAGCCAAAGTTCTTGATCTCCAGCAGATCTTCATAGCTGAAGCCCATCAGGTCGGAGACGGAGTTCACCTGGGCCCGCTTGAGGCAGTTGTAGGCCCGCACCGAGAGGTTGAGCTCTTCGAGGGGAATCTGGGCCTCGGCCGAAGGCTCTGGCTCCAGGCCGGGTTCTTCAGCCATGGTCAGGCTGGCGAGGGGCTGGAACAGGGCGATCAGCTGGTTGGCGGCCTGGGCCATGGCGTCGTCGGGGGTGACGGAGCCATCGGTCTGGATTTCCAGGCGCAGGCGCTCGCGGGCGGAGCCGCCTTCACCCACGGCGGTTTCATCCACCGTGTAGTTGACCCGGCGCACGGGCATGAACACCGCATCGATCTGGAGCAGGTCGATGGCGCTGCTGTCCTCATGGCGGCGATCCACGGGGCGGTAGCCGACGCCACGCTCCACATGGACTTCGAGCTCCAGGCCGAAGCCTTCGGCCACGGTGGCGATCGGCCGGTTGCCGTCGATCACCTGAACCTGGGAAGAGAACTGCAGGTGGGAGGCCGTCACGGTGGCGGGGCCAGTGACCACCAGCCGGCCGATTTCGAGCTCGCGGTTGCGGCTGTTGACGGCCACTTCCTTGCAATTCAGCAGGATGTCGAGCACGTCCTCGCGGACCCCCGGCACGGTGGCGTATTCGTGGTTGACCCCGGCGATGCGCACGGCCGTAATGGCACTGCCCTCGAGGGAGCCCATCAGCACGCGTCGCAGGGAGTTGCCGAGGGTGATGGCCTGACCCCGGTCCAGGGGTCCGATCACGAACACACCCGTTTGGGAACGGTCTTCGGCGATCTGGTGCTCGACCCGATCAATCTGATACTGCAGCACGGTCTGAGGCTCAAAAGGAAAGGATTGGGCCCGCCTGGGGCCTGGGGCGCTGGTCTCGATCAGACCCGGCGGCGCTTGGCGCGGCGGCAACCGTTGTGGGGTAGCGGCGTGACATCCCGGATCAGGGTGATTTCCAGGCCGGCCACCTGCAGGGCGCGGATCGCCGTTTCACGGCCGGAGCCGGGGCCCCGCACCAGCACTTCGATCTGGCGCATGCCCTGTTCCAGGGCGCGACGGCCGGCGGCTTCCGCCGCCGTTTGGGCAGCGAAGGGGGTGCCTTTACGGGCCCCTTTGAAGCCACTGGCGCCGGCCGACGACCAGGAGATCACCTCACCGGCCGTGTCGGTGATCGACACGATCGTGTTGTTGAAGGTGCTCTGGATGTGGGCGACACCGTTGGGCACGTTGCGCTTGGTCTTCTTCGCGCCTGATTTTTTGGCTGGCTTGGCCATGGACCTGGGGGTAGGGGAGTCGGGAGAGGAGCCGCTAGATGGGGCTCAGTGGGCGGCCTATTTCTTCTTGCCAGCCACGGTTTTGCGGGCACCCCGGCGGGTGCGGGCATTGGTGCGGGTGCGTTGGCCCCGAACCGGCAGGCCGGCCCGATGGCGACGACCACGGACGCAACCGATGTCCTGGAGGCGCTTGAGGGCCATGCCCTCCTGGCGGCGCAGGTCGCCTTCCAGGGTGAAGCTTTCAACGGCGGCGCGCAGTTTCTGCACGTCGGAGTCCTCCAAATCCTTGACCCGGATGTCCGGGTTCACGCCTGATTTGGCAATGATTTTCTGGGCCCGGGTCAACCCGATGCCATACACGTAGGTGAGAGCAATCTCGATCCTCTTGTCACGAGGAATGTCGACACCGGCGATCCGAGCCACGAAAAAACGATCAGTTGGGCAGTTGGGGGCCCAACCGGAGGTTGGGCGGGGTTGGGTTCAGCTCAGGGGCCTGATCAGGGTCGGGCGTGAGTGAACCGTGAAGCGGGGGCCTGTGGGGGACAGGACCGGAACCCAGGCTGGCCGGAGCAGGCCTGGGGCGGCTGGAGCTGCCGTTCAGGCAGGGATCCAGGCTCGCTGATGAAACGACAACGGACTCAGGGTTTGGATCAACCCTGGCGCTGCTTGTGCTTGGGATTGGTGCAGATCACCATCACCCGACCATGGCGGCGGATCACCCGGCACTTGTCGCACATCTTCTTGACCGAGGCACGCACCTTCATGGGTGAGGGCTCTCCAATTTCCAAACGACGACACTACCACACGGGTCAACCGACCAGAACCAAGATCCGCTCTGCAATGGCCTCAACGCTGCCGGAGGCCTCGATCGCTTCCAAGAGCTGGCGCTGGCGGTAGTAGCTGATCAGGGGCTCGGTTTGTTGCCGATACACCTCGAGCCGGTGGCGGATCACCGCTTCGTTGTCGTCGGCCCGGCCCCGCCCCAGTAACCGCTGGATCAGCAGGTCGTCGTCGAGCTCCATCAGCACGACCAGTTCGATCTGCTGGTCCAGGTCCTCCAGGAGGGTGTTGAGGGCTTCGGCCTGCACCAGGTTGCGGGGGAAGCCATCGAGCAGCCAGCCGCCGCTGTGGCCCTCCAGGCGGCTGCGCACGATCGCTAGCACCAGGCCATCGCTGACCAGTTCGCCCCGGGCCATCACCGCTTCCGCCTCGCGGCCCAGGTCCGTGCCCGCGGCCACTTCAGCCCGCAGCAGGTCGCCGGTGGAGAGGTGCAGAAGGCCACAGCTGGCGGCCAGGCGCTCGGCCTGGGTGCCCTTGCCGGCGCCCGGGGGGCCAAGGAAGAGAAGGCGTTGTTTCATCAAGGGCTGGCGAAGGGACGCGGAAGAGTCAGGCAGTAATCGATCAGGAGGCCAGGTTCAGGCCCTGGAACGGTTGATGGGGAGGGTTTGGGGCGCTGGCCGGCTCACTGCCGCACCATGCCCTCGTAGCGCTGGGAGATCACGTAGGTCTGCACCTGTTTTGCGGTGTCAATCGCCACACCCACCAAGATCAACAGGGAGGTAGCCCCGAGGCCCTGGAACGTTTTCACCTGGGTGGCCGATTCAACCGCCGAAGGGATGATCGCCACGGCGCCGAGAAACAGGCCCCCCAGCAGGGTCAGCCGGTTCTGAACCTTGCCGAGATACAGGGCCGTGGCCGAGCCGGGCCGCACCCCCGGTACGGCGACGCCGGAGCGCTTCAGGTTGGTGGCGATGTCGATCGGGTTCACCGCCAGGCTGGCGTAGAAGAAGGAAAAGCCGCAGATCAGGGCAAAGAACAGCAGGGCATAGAGCCAGGGGGTGCTGCTGTTGGGGCTCAGGTAGCCAGCCGCCTTGATCAGCCAGGGGGCCTTGGTCATGTTGGCGATCGTCAGCGGCAGGAACACCACCGCCGAAGCGAAAATGATCGGCATCACGCCGCCGGCATTGAGTTTGAGCGGCAGGTAGCTCTGGCGGGCGGCCAGCAGGTTGGCGCCGCCCACCTGGCGTTTGGCGCTCACGATCGGGATGCGCCGGTTGCCCTCTTGCACAAAGATGATGCCAACGATCGTGGCCAAGAACACCAGCACCAGCACGACAATGCCGCCGACGGTGCTGCGGTCGCCGCTCTGGGCCAGCTCGATCGTCGAGCCCAGGGCCCGGGGCAGGGTGGCCACGATGTTCACGAAGATCACCAGGGAGGCCCCCTGGCCGATGCCCCGTTCGGTGATCACCTCACTAATCCACATCACCACCATCGAACCCGTCACCAGGGCCAAGGAGGTCTGCACCACAAAGATCAGGTCGGGGGTGCCGGGCGTGGCATAGGGCCTCAGGATCAACGCAAAAACGATGCTTTGCAGCAGGCCCCAGCCCAGGGCCACATAGCGGGTGATTTGGGCAATCTTGCGCCGTCCGGCCTCCCCCTCATTCTTCTGGAGATCCTCCAGCTGGGGCAGGGCGGCCGTGAGCAGCTGCAGGATGATCGAGGCGTTGATGAAGGGCAGGATGCCCAGGCCGAAGACCCCCAGGGTGGAGATGCCGCCGCCGGTGAAGATGTCTAAAAAGCCAATCAGTTGGCCGCCCTTGGCGATGAAGTCCTGGAAGGCGAGGCGATCGATGCCGGGCACGGGGATGTAGATCCCCAGGCGCACCAGCAGCAGCAGGCCCAGGGTGACCAGCACCCGGTCGCGCAGGGCCTTGGCCTGGATCAGCTGGCTGATGATTTCCCCAGCACTGGGATTTCTCCCCCGGCTTACGAGCATGGTGACGACAAGGGGTGGGGAAGGGAGAAGGGGCGGAGGCGAAAAAAAACCGTCTGCCCGGCCCAAGGGGCATGGCAGACGGCAAGACCTTAGGAAAGGGCGTCCAAAGGCGGATCAGTCGGTCACGTCGCAGCTGCCGCCGGCCGCTTCGATCTTGGCGCGGGCACTGGCGGTGAAAGCCGCCGCCTGAACGGTGAGCTTGACGGCCAGTTCGCCATTGCCGAGCACCTTGAGGGGGTACTTGGGGCTGGTGACGATGCCGGCCTTCACCAGGGAATCCAGGGTGACCGTGCTGCCGGCCTCCAGGTCAGCCAGGTTCTCCACGTTGATCACGGTGAAGTTCTTGGGGTTGACCAGGGTGAAGTGCTTGAGCTTGGGCACGCGCCTGTAGAGGGGCATCTGGCCGCCCTCGAAACCGGGGCGGGTGGGACGGCCCGAACGGGACTTCTGACCGCGCATGCCGAAACCGCAGCTGGCGCCCTGGCCGGCGGCGATGCCGCGGCCCTTGCGGGTCTTGCGGCGACGGGCCCCAGGCTGGGGCTGGAGGGATTCAAGACGAAGCGTCATGGCGATTCTCAGGAGTAGATCTGCTCAAGGGAAATGCCCCGCTCCTTGGCGGTCTCCTTGTGGGTGCGCAGCCCCTGGAGGGCTTCCATGGCGGCGCGGGCATTGTTCAGCGGCGTTTTCGAGCCGAGGCGCTTGGCCAGCACGTTTTTGATGCCGGCGAGCTCCAGCACCGTGCGGATCGAGCCACCCGCGATCACACCGGTACCAGGGGCAGCCGGACGGATCAGGACGCTGGCGGCGCCATCGCGGCCATTGCTGAGGGTGGGGATCGAGCTGTGGCGGGTGAGGGGCACCTTGACCAGGTGCTTCTTGCCATCGGCGACGCCCTTGCGGACGGCTCCGATCACATCACCGGCCTTGCCGACTCCGACGCCGACCTGGCCGCGCTCGTTGCCGACGACAACGATGGCCCGGAAGCTCATTTTTTTACCGCCTTTAACGGTCTTGGAGACGCGGCGGATTTGCACCACCCGTTCCTGCCATTCGGAGTCACGCTCCTGGCCGCGGCGGTTGTCACGGCCGCGGCCGCCACCGCCGCGACGGTCGCCACCGCCCTTGCCTTCACCGCCACGGCCACCGCCGCCACCGCCGCCGCCCCGGGTCTGTTGACCCTCGGCTGCTGCGGGCACGTCGGACGCCGCCGGAATGTCGCTGGATTGGATCTGGTCGTTGGTTTCGGTCATGGTGAGAGCAGGGATCAGAACTGAAGGCCCGCTTCCCGGGCGGCGTCAGCCAGGGCCTTGACCCGGCCGTGGTACAGGTTGCCGCCTCGATCGAAGACCACCTGCTGGATGCCCTTGGCGAGGGCGCGCTGGGCAACCAGTTCACCAACGGCCACGGAGGCATCGCAGGTGGCACCGGTTTTGACCGTGACGCGCAGATCCTTGTCGAGGGTCGACGCGGAGCAGATCGTGCTCTGGGCGTCGTCGTCGATGAGCTGGGCGTAGATGTGGTTGTTGGAGCGGAACACAGCCAGACGCGGACGCTCGGCGCTGCCATTGAGGTGGCGGCGCAGGCGACGGTGACGCTTCTGGGTCTGCTGTTTGCGGGAGATGGTGGCCATGGGGATGCAGGGTAACGGCGATCAGGCAGATCTCATTTCTTACCGGTCTTGCCGGCTTTGCGGAGAATCTTCTCGCCTTCGAACTTGATGCCCTTGCCCTTGTAGGGCTCAGGCGGACGAATGGCCCGCACCTTGGCGGCTTCGTTGCCCACGATCTCCTTATCGGCGCCAGACACCAACACCGTGGTGTTGCCATCGACGGCGAAGGTGATGCCGGCGGGGGGATCCATCTCGACCTGATGGCTGTAACCGGCGCTGACCACCAGCTTTTTGCCCTGAACGGCGGCGCGGTAGCCCACGCCGACGATCTCGAGCTTGCGAGTGAAGCCCTGGCTCACCCCCTCGACCATGTTGGCCACGAGGGTGCGACAGAGACCATGGCGCTCGCGGGAGCGGCGATGGCTGCTGGTCGGGCTCACCACGATGGTGTTGCCGTCTTGGGCAATGCTCACCCCTTCGGGGAGCGTGCGGCTTAATTCCCCTTTGGGGCCCTTCACGGTGACAGCGAGGCCGTTGAGGCTGACGCTGACCTTGTCGGGAACAGAAATTGGTGCTTTACCAATACGAGACATGGAAACCTCCCAGATCAGTAGACGTAGCAGAGCACTTCGCCGCCCACGCCCTGCTTGCGGGCGTCACGGTCGCTCATCACACCTTTGGAGGTGGAGATGATGGCCACACCGAGACCGCCCAGCACTTTGGGCAGCTGGCGGGTGTTCTTGTAAATCCGCAGGCCTGGCTTGCTCACCCGTTGCACGGAACGGATGGTCGGCAGGCGGTGCTTGCCGCTGTACTTGAGACCAAGCACGAGGGTGGTCAGGACGCCCTCTCCTTCTTCGGAGATTTCGCTGATGAATCCCTCTTGCTGCAGCACTTTGGCAATGCTGCGGGCCATGCGCGAGGCAGGCACCTTGGTGGTCTGGTGGCGCTTCTCACTCGCATTACGAATGCGAGTGAGCATGTCTGAAATTGGGTCGTGGTTGGCCATGGGTCGGGTCCGAGGAGGGCTCAGTTGCTGCGGAACGGCATTCCCATCTCGCGGAGGAGGGCCCGGCCCTCTTCGTCGTTACGGGCACTGGTCACGATGGTGATGTCCATGCCCCGGATGGCGTCAATCTTGTCGAAGGAGATCTCCGGAAAGATGATTTGCTCGCGGACACCCAGGGTGTAATTCCCCCGGCCGTCAAAGCTTTTCGGGCTGACGCCGCGGAAGTCCCGGATGCGGGGCAGGGCCAGGTTGATTAGGCGCTCCAGGAAGGCATACATGCGGTCGCCGCGAAGGGTGACAGCAACGCCAATTGGCATGCCGGCACGGATCTTGAAACCGGCAATAGCTTTCTTCGCCCGGGTCACCAGGGCCTTTTGGCCAGTGATCGTGGCGATTTCCTGGATCGAGGCCTCGAGCGCCTTGGCGTTCTGGGCGGCCTCACCTAGGCCCCGGTTGATGGTGACCTTGAGCACCTTCGGGACTTCGTGGACGTTCGAGAGATTGAGATCTTTCAGCAACTTGGGCTGGATCGTCTCCCGATAGCTCTGTTTGAGGGACATGGCGGGGGGAAGGGGGTGCGCTTCTGGGCGTTGTCAGAAGGCGGACGGGATCGGGTCAGGGGATGGGGAATGGGGCAAAACGCGGGGGCTGCTCAAGGGAGCAGTTCACCGGTTTTCTTGAGGCGGCGCTGTTTGGTGCCGTCTGCGTTGACAACGATCTCGACGCGGCTGGCCACCTTTTGATCGGTGGAATACAGCATCACATTGGAGGCGTGCAGCGAGGCTTCCTCGGTGACGATGCGACCGGTCTCGCCTTCTTGGGTTGGCTTGACATGGCGCGTGCGCAGGTTGATGCCCTGCACGATCACCCGGTTTTCCGTGGGCAGGGTGCGCAGGACCTCACCGGTCTTGCCCTTGTCCTTGCCGCTGATCACCTGGACGGTGTCGCCCTTTTTGACGCGCATCTTGATGCGCGTGGTCGGTTTGGCCTTGGGGGTGGCGGTTGCCATGGTCAGATCACCTCCGGAGCGAGGGACACGATCTTGGTGAAGTTCCGCTCCCGCAGTTCACGGGCGACGGGACCGAACACGCGGGTGCCCTTCGGGTTGTTGTCGTTGCCCAGGATCACGGCGGCGTTGTCGTCAAACCGGATCGAGTTGCCGGTGTCGCGGCGGAGGGTGGCGCGGGTGCGCACCACTACAGCCTTGACCACATCGGACTTCTTGACGCCCATGTTGGGCATGGCGTCCTTGACGGCGGCCACAATCACATCACCGACGTGGGCATAGCGCCGGTTGGTGCCGAGCACCCGGATGCATTGAATGCGCTTGGCGCCGCTGTTATCAGCGACGTTTAGGTAAGTTTCCTGCTGAATCATCGGTAGGGACTCCTCAGCTGGCGCTGGATGGGGACAGGATCTCAGCCACGGCCCAACGTTTGGTGCGGCTGAGGGGACGGGTTTCGGTGATGCGAACCCGGTCACCCACGCGGCAGGAATTCTCCTCGTCGTGGGCTTTGTAGCGGGTGGTGCGGCTGACGGTCTTTTGATAGATGGGGTGGGGGAAGCGGTTTTCGACCGCCACCACCACCGTTTTTTCCATCTTGTCGCTGACGACGGTGCCGACCCTTTCCTTGAGTGCCATGGCGTTTCAGTGGGGGTTCAGGAGGCGACGGTGGCGCGGCTGCGCTCCGTTTTCACCGTCATCAATTGGGCCAGCCGGATGCGGGCAGCTTTGAAACGGTGGGGTTTTTCGAGTCGGCGGGTGGCCTGCTCGAAGCGCAAGGTGAACAGCTCGCGGCGGATGCCGTCGATCTGGTCATTGATCTCGCCGTCGGTGAGCTTGCGGGCCTCGGCGATGTCGGGACGGGCCATGGTTTAGGACTCCACGGTGACGGCGGGTTCGGGGCTGGCCTGGACTGCAGCTCCAGTGGGGGCTTGGTCGGAGAGGCTCAGGAACTTGGTCTTGATCGGCAGCTTGAACTGGGCCAGGCGCATGGCCTCCTTGGCGACTTCGGCGGTGAGTTCGGCACCACCCATCTCAAAGAGGATGCGACCGGGCTTGATCACAGCTACCCAGAACTCCGGGTTGCCCTTACCAGAGCCCATCCGGGTTTCGGCCGGGCGCATGGTGACGGGCTTGTCCGGGAAGATCCGGATCCAGATCTGGCCGCCCCGCTTGATGTGGCGGGTCATGGCCCGACGGCTGGCCTCAATCTGGCGGGAGGTGATCCAGCCACATTCCTGGGCCTGAAGCGCAAACTCACCGAAGGCAATCGTGTTGCCCCGGGTGGCGACGCCGCGCATGCGGCCCCGCTGCTGTTTGCGGAAATTGACTCTTTTAGGACTCAGCATGGTTCAGGTTTCCTGATCACTCCTCGTTGGAGCGGTCTTCAAACTGTTGGGGCCGCCGATTCGCGCGCCGCTTGGGTGAAACACCCACCGGCTGCTTGTCGGATTGCCCTGGCAGCACTTCGCCCTTAAACACCCAGACCTTGATGCCCAGGACGCCATAGGTGGTGGTGGCCACCTTGGTCGCGTAGTCGATGTCGGCCCGCAGGGTATGCAGGGGGACGCGACCTTCGCGGGTCCATTCGGTCCGGGCGATCTCGGCGCCGTTGACACGACCGCTCACTTGGATCTTGAGGCCGAGCACGCCAGCCCGTTGGGCCCGCTGCACGGTCATGCGCATGACCCGACGGAAGGCCACCCGCTTTTCCAGTTGCTGGGCGATGTATTCGGCCAGCAGGAAGGCGTCGGCGTCGACGCGCTCCACTTCCACCACGTTGATGCGCACCTGACGGTTGCGATCGCCGAGGGTGGTCTGGATGCCGGTGCGCAGGTCTTCGATACCCGTGCCCTGGCGGCCAACCAACACGCCGGGGCGTGCGGTCTTGAGTTCCACTTCAAGCTGGTCGGCCTTGCGGGCGATCAGCACGTCGCTGATGCCAGCGGCGCCGTATTTCTTGTGGATGAACTTGCGGATCCGGTCGTCCTCCTGGAGGAGGGTCGGATACGTTTTGCTGGGTGCATACCAGCGGGACCGGTGTTCCTGGGTGATCCCCAGGCGCAGTCCGGTTGGATGGATCTTGTGTCCCATCGGTCGGTGTCCTCGGGGGTCAGGCGGAAGGAGCCACAGCAATGCTGATGTGGCAGGTCTGTTTTTTGATCGCGTAGGCGCGACCTTGGGCGCGGGGCCGGAAGCGCTTCAGGGACGGACCCATGTCGGCGCTGGCGGTGGTGATCACCAGGGAGGAGGGATCCAGACCCAGGTTGTGCTCAGCGTTGGCAACAGCCGAACGCAACACCTTGGTGATGGGTCCGGTGGAGCGATAGGGCATGAACTCAAGCATGATCAGGGCGTCCCGATAGGTCCGACCACGGATCTGGTCGAGCACGCGGCGCACCTTCGACACGGAGCCTCGGATGAAGCGCCCGTGGGCGAGTGCCTGGGTGGGGGATGGGTTGGCCATGTCCTAGCGACCTCCTTTCTTGTCCTTGATGTGGCCTCGGAAGGTGCGCGTTGGCGCGAATTCCCCGAGTTTGTGGCCCACCATCTGTTCCGTCACGTAGACGGGGACATGGGCCTTGCCGTTGTGAACGGCAATGGTGTGTCCGATCATCATCGGCAGGATCGTGGAAGCCCGCGACCAGGTCTTGATGACGGATTTATCTTCGGCGGCGTTCTGCTTTTCAACCTTGCGAAGCAGGCTGTCGGCAACAAACGGACCTTTTTTGAGTGAACGTCCCATGGCGGTTTAAGCGAAAAGCAAAGCGGTGTGGTTCATCAGGAATCGCGTCCGCCACGGCTCCGCTTGGAGGTGCGGCGACGTTTCCGGAGCACAAACCGATTGCTGGGTTTGTTCCGCTTACGGGTCTTGTAGCCCAGGGCCGGTTTGCCCCAGGGGGTGACGGGACCCGACCGTCCGATCGGTGCCCGACCCTCGCCACCACCGTGGGGGTGATCGCAGGGGTTCATCACACTGCCGCGCACTTCGGGGCGGCGTCCGAGCCAGCGCTTGCGGCCGGCCTTGCCGAGGCTCGTGTTGCGGACCTCGGCGTTGCCGACTTCACCAAGGGTGGCGAAGCACTCGCGACGCACTAGGCGCACTTCGGTGGAGGGCAGCTTGAGGGCGACGTAATCGCCTTCTTTGGCCATCACCTGGGCGCTGGCCCCGGCGGTGCGCACCATCTGGCCGCCGCGACCGGCGTAAAGCTCAACGTTGTGAACGTTGGAGCCCAGGGGGATTGCGGAGAGGGGCAGGGCGTTGCCGGTTTCAATCGGCGCATCCGGGCCGGACACCACGGTTTGACCCACTTCGATCCCAGCCGGAGCCAGGATGTAGCGCTTCTCGCCATCGGCGTAGAAGAGCAGGGCCAGTCGGGCGTTGCGGTGCGGGTCGTAGTGGATTGCGGCGACCCGGGCCACTACAGCGTGCTTGTCGCGACGGAAGTCGACGATGCGATAGAGGCGCTTGTGGCCGCCACCTCTGTGGCGGCAGGTGATCACACCGCGGTTGTTGCGGCCCTTGCGGCGGTGTTTGGCGACCACCAGGCTGCGTTCCGGACGCCGCTCAGTGACTTCACTGAAGTCGCTGGCGACCCGGGTGCGGGTGCCTGGGGTAATTGGGCGGTACTTACGGATTCCCATGTCGGTTCAGACCCCTCAGGCCTCGGGGAAGAGCTGGATGGCGTTGCCGACGGCCAGGCGCACCACGGCCTTTTTCACCTGGGCGCGCTTGCCGGCGAAACGGCCGACGCGACGGCTGCGACGCGGCGGATTCATGGTGCTGATGCCGACGACTTTGACGTCGAACAGCTGTTCAACGGCGGCCTTGATGTCGGGTTTGGCAGCCCGGTGGTCCACCTCGAAGGTGTACTGGTTCTGCTCAATGGCCCGGGTGGCCTTCTCGGTAATCAGGGGCCGGCGGATCACATCCGCAAGCCGGCCTGCAAAACGTTCAGTCATCGCCGTAGACCTCCTGAATCTTCGCGAGTGCTTCGTCGCTCACCACCAGGGAACTGGCGTGCAGCAGGTCGAACACGTTGAGCTGATCGGCGGCGATCAGTTTCACCTTCTCGAGGTTGCGCACCGAGAGGCGGACCACATCGCTGGGGCTATTGAGCACCAGCAGCACCTTGGCGCCTTCGGCAATGCCGAGACGGCCCAGGCCAGCGATGATTTCCTTGGTTTTGGGGGCGGTGAGGCCCTCGGCAAAGCCCTTCACCACCACCAGGTCAGCGCCGCGACTCATCAGGGCCGTGCGCAGGGCCAGGCGACGTTCCTTGCGGTTCATCCCCAGGGTGTAGCTGCGGGGTTTGGGACCGAACACCACACCACCGCCGGGGCGGAGGGGGGTGCGGATCGAGCCCTGGCGGGCGCGACCGGTGCCTTTTTGCTTGTAGGGCTTACGGCCACCACCGGCCACTTCGGCCCGGGTGAGCGTGCTGGCCGTGCCCTGGCGGGCATTGGCGAGTTGCCGCACGACGGCGCGATGCACCAGATCGTTGGCAGTTGTTTCCTTGGCGACTTTCAGATCAAGGCTGGCCTTGCCGGCTTCCTTGCCCTGCCAATCGCGGACGACACAGTTGACCATGGCTTACTTACGTCCTCCTCAATTCGCGGCTTTGAAGCCAACCCGTTTGGCCGGGAGGATGTTGAGCAGGGAGCCGGGTTTCCCCGGTACCGAGCCCTTCACCACCAGCAGGTTGCGTTCGGTGTCCACCTTGAGGATGACCAGGCCCTTGGTGGTGATTTGCTTGCCGCCGTAGCGGCCGGCCATGCGCTTACCGGGGTAGACGCGACCGGGGGTCGTGCCCGCACCGATCGAACCCGGTTCGCGGTGGTTCTTCGAGCCGTGGCTCATGGGGCCGCGGCTGAAGCCGTGGCGCTTTTGCAGGCCCGAAAAACCGCGGCCCATGGTGTCGCCGCTCACATCCACCTTCTGTCCGGCTTCGAAGTCGGAGACGGTGATGCTGCTGCCCAGGGAAAGGCCCTCAACGCTGTCGACGCGGTATTCGCGCAGGTGGCGTAGGGGCTCTTCACCTGACTTGGCCAGGTGGCCTGCAGCCGGCTTGTTCACGAGCTTTTCGCGAATGTCACCGAAGCCCAGCTGCACGGCGGTGTAGCCGTCGGTGCTGGTGGACTTGAGCTGGGTAATGCGGCAGGGACCCGCCTCGATCACGGTGACCGGGATGGATTTGCCTGTGTCGTCGAAGAATTGGGACATGCCCAATTTCTTCCCAAGGATGCCGATGGACATAGAACTCTGAACAAACGCCAGCAGGACCACCTAGGGAGGGACCGGTTTGGTCGTCCCTGAGGTGAAGCTGGTTCGATCGCAGCAGGCTGGAGAGGGCCACCGGGGTGGCGCTCGTTAGGCGCTAGCGACGCTCGAAGCAGCAGGCTGGGACTTACTCATCCGGGCTGTTTGGTCGGGTTGGAATGAATCCAGCCCAGCAGCGTGAGAAGCAGTTTCCCGGCATTGGTTTCAGCTCCGAAGAACCGATTCCAAGGCACTGGCCGAGGGAGTTGCCCCCAAGGGCAACCCTGTGCAATGCGCTGGAGGCCCGGCTAGCGGACGGGCACAGGCAGTAGCACAAGCAAACAATGTACCCCATGGGCCGAATCCCTTCTGTCGGCCCCATGACCGGACCGCGCCGCCCCGTGGTCGGCCCTGGCCCTGCAGGCACCCCCTGCCAAACCGGAAGGCTGCTGTCAAAGTGGATCGATCCGCCCCGTCGTCCTCCGCATGCCCCTGCTGCTCACCGGCCGCGGTTTTCGTCGGGACCTGGAGCGCTCCGGTGCCCTGGCCCTCTACGTGCCTTTAGAAGGTGGATCGGAAACGCGGCTGCTGCGGCGCCTGCGCGCCGCCGGCTACCGGGCCCAGATGACTTCGGCCCGGGGCCTGGGCGATTTGGAGGCCTTTCTGTATCAATCCCATGGCATCCGTCCGCCCCATCTGGGCCACCAGAGCGTGGGCCGCAGCGCCGCCGTCGGTGAAGTGCAACGGGTGATGCCCCAGTTGGGTGCCCTGCTCGAGAGCCCCCAGCCGATGCTGCTCTGGTTGCTGGAAGGTCAGGTGCTCTCCGCGGCCGAACGGGCTTCCCTGGTGGAACTCACCCAGCGGGACCAGCGCCTGAAGGTGGTAGTGGAGATGGGAGGTGCCCGGGCCTTGCGCTGGCAACCGCTCGATCAGGTCGTCGCCTGAGCCTGTTGGCAGCTGAGTTGGCCCTGGCCCGGGGCCAGTGGGTCAAGTTGATCTGCGGGGCCAGTAACCACGACCTGGCGGCGATTGAGGACCTGTGCGCCCTCTACAGCCTGGTGGGCGTGGACTGCATTGATGTGGCGGCCGATCCGGCGGCCGTGGCGGCGGCGCGGCGCGGCATGAAATGGGCCCAGGCCGAAAGCCAACGGCAGGGCCAGCTCCAGGGCCAGCTCCAAGGCTTCCGGCCCCCCTGGCTGATGGTCAGCCTCAGCGACGGCGCTGACCCCCATTTCCGCAAGGCCAGCTTCGATCCCCGGCTCTGTCCGATCGATTGTCCCAGGCCTTGCCAGCGGGTCTGTCCGGCCCTGGCGATCGGCGCCGTGGGCGGGGTGGAGGCCGATCGCTGCTACGGCTGTGGCCGTTGCCGGCCCGCCTGTCCTTGGGGCCTGATTGAGGAGAACCAGACCCTGCTTAGCGCCGAGGCCGTGCCAGCCCTGCTGGCCGAGCTGGGGCCCGACGCGGTCGAGATCCATACCCGGATCGGCCGAGGCGAGGCCTTTGCGGCCCGCCTGCGTCAGGTGCTGGCGAGTGGCGTGCCCCTACGGCGCCTGGCGGTGAGTTGTGGGCTGGAGCGCGACGGGACCGGGCCCGCTAGCGCCAGGCAGCTGGCCGGCGAGCTCTGGCAGCGCTTTGGCCTGCTGCGCCAGGCCGGCCTGGCGCCCCTCTGGCAGCTCGATGGGCGGCCCATGAGTGGCGATGTGGGTGTGGGTACCGCCCGGGCGGCGGTGGCCCTGCTGCAGGCGGTGCGGCCCTGGGCCCCGCCGGGCCCCCTGCAGCTGGCGGGGGGCACCAATGGCGCCAGCCTGGCCTTGCTTCCCCAGGACTCCGGCGCCGCCGGGGTGGCCTTTGGCGGCATGGCCCGCAGCCTGCTCCAGCCCCTGCTGCAGGAGGCCGAAGCCCGGGGGGCACCCCTGCGCGAGCTGGCCGACCTCCGCCCCCGGGCCCTGGCCTTGGCCCGCGGCTTGGTGGATCCTTGGCGCCAGCGCCCCTGGTTAGAACAGGGGCCGGACTCGCCGAGCCTTTGATGGCCTTCCCATCGGCCCCTGGGCCCCAGCCAGCCCAGCCCCTGGGGACTCCTCCCGCCCAGGCTCCTGGGGCGGCTTGGGTCGGGCCGTCGGCTGGGGATTCAGCAGAGCGGTTTGCTGGAGCGCCCCCTGGAGATCTTCAGGCCGATGGGACCAACCTGCAGCGGATGGCAGGTGACCTCGATCGCCTACTGGAGCTGCTGCCTGAGCCCGTGCGCCAGGCCCTGGCACCGCCCGAGGCCCGCGACCAATTACTGGAAGTGGTGCTGGATCTGGGCCGTATCCCGGAGGCCCGCTATCCCGGCCGGGCCCTGGCCCTGGGCACGGCGGTGATCGAGCGCCGGGATCTGGGGGCCGTGGTCGAGCAACTGGGGCCCTTCGGTGGCGATAACCGGGCCGGGATCGAGCGCACCCTGCATCGCATCAGCGCCATGCGCAATCGCACCGGCGAGATCGTTGGCCTCACCTGCCGGGTGGGCCGGGCCGTTTACGGCACGGTGGCCATGGTTCGAGATCTGCTTGATACGGGTCAGTCGTTGCTGCTGATGGGGCGGCCGGGGGTGGGCAAAACCACGGCCTTGCGGGAGATCGCCCGGGTGTTGGCCGATGAGCTGGAGCGCCGCGTGGTGGTGATCGACACCAGCAACGAGATCGCCGGCGATGGCGACATCCCCCACCCCGCCATCGGCCGGGCCCGGCGCATGCAGGTGGCCCGGCCGGAGCTGCAACACCAAGTGATGATCGAGGCGGTGGAAAACCACATGCCCGAGGTCATCGTGATTGATGAGATCGGCACCGAGCTGGAGGCCCAGGCGGCCCGCACGATTGCTGAACGGGGCGTGATGCTGGTGGCCACGGCCCATGGCAACGCCCTCAGCAACCTGCTCAAGAACCCCACCCTCAGCGACCTGGTCGGTGGCATTGAGTCGGTGACGCTGGGCGATGAGGAGGCGCGTCGCCGCCGCACCCAGAAGACCGTGCAGGAACGGGCGGCCGAACCCACCTTCCCTTTGGCCGTGGAAATGCACAGCCGCAGCCTCTGGCTGGTGCATCGCGATGTGGCGTCTACCGTCGATCTGATGCTGCGGGGCCAGGTCGCCAGGCCCGAGCTGCGCCAGCTGGGGGCGGATGGCCAGGTGCTGGTGCAGGAGCCCGCCCCACCTGAGCGGCCCCCGGCCAGCCGTGGCCCCTCCTGGTCCAGGGTCTTCAGTCCCCCGGGCGATCCCTTCGCCCCCGCTCCACCAAGTCCTTTCACGGCCCAGTCCCCGTCCCGACCGCGCCTGGTGCCCCTGGCACCGGTTCCCCTGCCCGATCCCCGCCGCCCCAGGGGCCCCGGCCCCTCCCCCGGCAGCGCCAGCGTCGAGGGGTCGCCTCGCCCAGGCCGGGCCTATCCGTTGCGGGCGATCCCGGCCAGGGAGCTGGAGCCGATCTCACCGCCAGCCCTGGATCCCCCCGGCCCCCTGCGGCTCTATGGGGTGGGGGTGAGTGCCCATCTCTGGGACCAGGCGGTGCGCAGCCGAGATCTGGCCCTGCAGCGGGTGGATTCGGTTGAGCAGGCCGAGGCGGTGCTGGCGGTGCGCCAGCAGTTGGGCCTCGATCCCCAGGTGCGCCGATCGGCCCATCGCCAGGGCCTGCCGATTCTGGTGATCAAGGCCGACACCCTGCCCCAGATTCAGCGGGGCATGGAGCGGCTGCTGGCCCGTCGCGGCGGCCCGGGTGAGGTGGGCGCTGCCCAGGGCCGCTCCCAGAACCCCAACCCCACTCCCGAACAAGAGGCTGGCTCCGACGACAGCCAGGAGGCCCTGGAGGAATGCCGACTCGCCGTGGAGCAGGTGGTGCTGGCCCAGGGGCGGCCGATCGAGCTCCTGCCCCGCAGTGAGCCGATCCGGGCCCTGCAGGCCGAGCTGGTGGCCCGCTATCGCCTGGCGTCGGCCGTGTTCGGCCGGGGCGACCAGCAGCGCCTGCGGGTGTTCCCGCCTTGAGGGGCCGGCTGGGCGTTTCGGCTGGGCTTGCAGGCTGGACTGTTCAGCAAGCGCCTGGGCCTAGGGGCCGGCAGGGGCTGGGACGTTGACGAAGGTCGGCCCGCTGTGGGTAACTATCAGGGTGTTCAAGGGAGATTCAGCCCGTCACGGTTCATGCCGCTGACTGTGCCGATTCGACCTATTGAACGTATTGGGTCGTCGCCAAGTGGTAAGGCAGCGGGTTTTGGTCCCGCCATTCCTAGGTTCGAATCCTAGCGACCCAGTTTTGAGCTCCTAACACCCCCTGACCACAGCTCCCCTGCTGGTTTTTGATTTTGATGGGGTGCTGGTTGATGGCATGGCCGAGTACTGGTGGAGCGCCCGCCGCGCCGCCCTCTTGCTTCAGCCGGAGGTTGTGCTGCCTGAGGTGGCCCCACCTGGTTTTGCCCAGTTGCGACCCCTGATTCACAAGGGCTGGGAAATGGTGCTGGCCGCCCTGGAGCTGTCCCGCCCCGACCTGGACCTGGCCGCCTATCTGGCCCACTACCGCGTCCAACTCCAGGCGGCCCTGGAGCGCTGGCAGCTGGCCCCCGAGCCGCTGCAACGGGCCCTCGAAGACGTTCGCCACCAGGCCCTGGCCCAGGATCGGGCAGCCTGGCTGGCCCTGCACCAGCCCTATCCGGGTGTGGCCGAGCGCCTGGTCCGGCTGGCCGCGGAAGGGTCCAACTGGATCGTGCTGACCACCAAGGGTCGGGCCTTCGCCTGCGAGCTGCTGGCGGCCCATGGCTTAGGCCCCCAGGCCGTGTATGGCCACGAGCAGGGCAGCAAGCCCGAGGTGCTGCTGCGCCTGGCCCAGGGGCAGCCAGCCGTGCCGCTCTGGTTCGTCGAGGACCGGCGCCCCACCCTCGAGCAGGTGCGCTCCACGGCTGGTCTGGAGTCCGTGCGCTGCTTCCTGGTGTCCTGGGGCTATCTGGGTCCCGAGGATTGCCAGGGCTTGCCCCAGGGGATCGCGCTGCTGGAGCCGGATCGCTTTGCGGCCCCCTTGGCGAGCTGGCCCTGATTCGCTAGGGTACGTCTGTACTAGATTGCGCCCCTTGGGGCTGCCCCCCGGCCCTGCCTGCTTCGGTGGTCAGATCCCGGTCCCCAGCCCGTTCCCCTGGGACACCTGGGCCTTCCGGTGGCATTGGCTCCTGTGGGGTCGCCCCGGTGAACTTGCCCTCTCAGTTTTCCCGGTGTACTTGCCTGGTGAGCTCACCGGGTGAGACCTGGGGCCGGCCTCGATTTCGGCTTCGGCCTTGCCGTTGCCCCGCCCTAGCCCTGCGGCCCATTCCATCGCTGATTCGCAGACATGCCTGCCGACGACAAATCTTCCGAGTCCAAAGCCGCCTCCGGCCGGGGGGCTGACTCCCGCGGTGCCGAAACGCGCCTGGGCGAGACCCGGGGTTCGGATGCCCGCGCCGCCGGCGAACGGGACAAGGCCCTGGGTCTGGTGCTGAATCAGATCGAGCGCAATTTCGGCAAGGGTTCGATCATGCGGCTGGGGGATGCCTCCCGCATGCGGGTCGAAACCACCCCCACCGGCGCCCTCACCTTGGACCTGGCCCTGGGTGGCGGCTATCCCAAGGGGCGGGTGGTGGAGGTCTACGGCCCGGAAAGCTCGGGCAAGACCACCCTCACCCTCCATGCCATTGCCGAGGTGCAGCGCCGCGGTGGTGTGGCGGCTTTTGTGGATGCGGAGCATGCCCTCGATCCCGTTTATGCGGCGGCCCTGGGGGTGGACATCGAAAACCTGCTGGTGTCCCAGCCCGACACCGGCGAGATGGCCCTGGAAATTGTCGACCAGCTGGTGCGTTCCGCCGCGGTCGACATCGTCGTGGTGGACTCGGTGGCGGCCCTGACGCCCCGGGCTGAGATCGAGGGGGAGATGGGCGATCTGGCGGTGGGGGCCCAGGCCCGGCTGATGAGCCAGGCCATGCGCAAGATCACCGGCAATATCGGCAAATCCGGTTGCACCGTGATCTTCCTCAACCAGCTGCGCCAGAAGATTGGCGTCACCTACGGCAACCCGGAAACCACCACCGGTGGCAATGCCCTGAAGTTCTACGCCTCGGTGCGTCTTGATATCCGTCGCATCCAGACCCTCAAGCGGGGCACGGAGGAATACGGCATCCGCGCCAAGGTGAAGGTGGCCAAAAATAAAGTGGCGCCGCCCTTCCGCATCGCCGAATTTGACATCCTGTTTGGCCGCGGCATTAGCACGATTGGCTGCCTGCTCGACCTAGCCGAAGAAACCGGCGTGGTGGTGCGCAAGGGCGCTTGGTATAGCTACGAGGGCGACAACATTGGCCAGGGTCGCGACAACACGATCATCTGGTTGGAGCAAAACCCGGCGCCGAAGGACGCGATCGAAGTGCTCGTGCGCCAGAAGCTCACCGAAGGGGCCGATGTCTCCGCCAACTCGATGAAGCCCCTGGCGGCGGCTGCGGCTGCAAAGTTGGCCGCTGCCGCAGCAGCAGCGGTGGAAGAGGCGGCCGCGGCTGGCTGAGAGTCCCTTTGGTAGCAATCGCGCTGGGGGGCCTGATCCGCTCTCCAGCACGCTTTGGTGGGGCCCCATTCGCCCGTTGAGGCTGTGGTTTTGGAGGCTCCGAACTTGCGCCGGGGACCTGATCTCCATACCAGTTGGCAGTCCTAGGGATGCCTTGCCCGCTTTGAACCTGAGTTCTCAGACGTTCTGGGTCTAGGCCCCAGTTCAAAGTCCAAATCCAAGGCCTCCAAGCTCAAGCCTCCAAGCTCAAGGCTGCCAAGCCCAGTTCTCCAACGCCAAGTCCAGGTCTCCAACGCCAATCCCAGGCAGCCTTAAAGGGCTGGGAACAACAAAGCCACCCAGGGATTGGCCTTGGGTGGCTTTTCGTCGGTTCAGAGGGTGGAACTGGGGCTAAGCCAGCAACGGTTCTCGCCGCTCAGGCAGCGATTTCCTGGGGGCCTTGGGGTTCGGCGGTCGGCACGGCAGCCAGGTTGGCCTGGCCTTGGACGACCCGCGCCACCCGTTCAAGCTCTTCGATTGCTGCCGCTCCCTCCAACTTGATCAGCTCGTGGCCATTGCGGGACTCCACCCAGCTGATGCCATCGTCGGAGACAAGGAAGCGCACCATGTGGCCCTCGCCCAGGTCGGCCACGAAGGAGGCCCCTTGGCCCTCGCGACCATCGCCGCACACATAGCAGGTGGCGGCATGGCCCTGACGCTGTAAACGGTCGGCTAGGGCCCGCAGGCTGAGGACCAGATCTTCGACCAGGGCTCGATAGTGCTCGGCGAGACGGGGAAACATGGAGCCTGGACCATAAATTCTGAAGGAATTCTAAGAATTTCTTCCCTGGGGTGCTGCAAGGCGTGCTGGATTCCCCACAGCAGCGCCGAGATTTCTGGCTCCGTCTGGGATCAGAGGCGGCTTCTGGCCCTCCAAGGCCTTGGTGATCAGCCGTCCGCCAGGGCCCACCAGCCGGCGGCCGGCCCGATGAAGCGCACGGTCACCCAGAAGAGCACCAGGGCGCCGATGCCGATCCAGGCGCCGCGGGTCGTGATCGACACGAAGCGCTCGCCCTGGTTTTGGGTCAGGGGCAACCAGGGCAGGATCCGCGGCGAGTTGTCCTTGGCGGCCTTGGCGGGCCTGGGGCCGCGGGGGGCCAGGCCCTGGTCGCTCCGTCGTTTGGCTTCGCCCATGCCCTGGTCATCCATCGTCTTGGCCAGGTTAATTCGGCCGCCCTGCCAGATTGCCTTTGGCTTGTGGGCGCTTGGGGATCCCGCCAGGCCAGCCAAGCCCCTACCAGGCGGCCGACTAGCGGGGCAGCAGCCGCGGCAACGCCACCCAGGGTTCCAGGGCCGTCATCACCTGTTGGCCCCAGCCGCGGCGGCGCATGCGTCCATCGAGCACGGCCAGGCGGCCGCCGTTACGGCGCAGGCTGGCCACCGCCCGCTGCAGCCGGCCCAGGGCCTCGGGCAGGAGAAGCTCGCGGAACCAGTCCCGGCCCTGTTGGCGCAGGGCCTGAACCTGGGCGGCGGTTAGGGGCGATTCCAGGCTGGCCAAGGGCAGGGTGCAAGCGATCACCTGGCAGGGGGCTGGCAGGCGGGCCTGCTGGTCCAGCCACCAGCCCCAGCTGGCGCAGATCACGCCATTGCTCTCGGGGGCGGTGTCCTGATGGACCACCCGGCTGCCGAATTCCGCCGCCAGGCCGCTGGTCAGGCCCCGGCGCAGGCCATCGTCATCGAGCAACACCAAGGTGAGACCCTCCTGGCCCAGCACCAGCCGCCGCGCTTGATCGAGCAGGTGGCCGGCGAAGTGGGGACTGTTGGGCAGGGGCTGGCCAGCGGGGGCAAAAACCGGCAGGGGGTCCTGCAGGGGCGGATCGCCTAGGGCCACATCCACCTGGGGCCGGAAGCCGGCCCGGGAGCCAGCCCCGCCGGGACTGCCCAGGCGGCCGCCGCTCGGCAGTTCCCCCACCAGCAAGGCGCCCCGATCGGCGAACAGGCCGGCCAGGGCGGCCAGGGGATCGAGCGGTTGGCGGTGCAGTTGCCAGCGCAGCAGGCTGGGGTTGACCGTGGCCCAGCTGACCCAGTCGTTGCCGCCACAGGCCAGCCATTGGGGCCAGGGTTCCGGCAGGGCCTCCATCAGCCCCAGCAATTGGCGCAGGGGCGCTTCCTCCTCCGGGCTCACGCCCACCTGCTCCACAGGCCCCTGGGGATGGGCGAAGATCCGCCGGCTCAAGCGCTCATGCAGGCCCAGCAGGCTGGCCGAGGCACCGGGCAGGCTGCGGCGCAACACCTCCCAGTCGTGGTTGTCGATCACCAGGCCCAGGGCGCTGCGCAGCAGCAGCTCCAGGTTTTCGGCCTCGGGGATCACCAGCTGGCGATCGCCCAGTCCCTGGGCGCGCCAGGCCTGCACCAGCTGGCGGTGATCGAGCAGCCATAGCTTGGCCTGGGGCGGGGCGGCCGGGCCCTCCCAGCAGGGCAAGGTCAGGCCGGCGGCCTGGAGCCGGGGCAGCTCCACCTGCAGAAGCCGTTGGCGCAGCCCTTCGCTGACCACCAGGGCCAGGCCGGTGTCGGTGAGGGCGATGGGCACGAGTAGGGCCAGCAGCCAGCTGGGGTCGCTGCCGGGGACCAGGCGCACCAGGGTCTGGTCCGCGCGTCGCAGGCTGCGGGCCGCCAGGCGGCTGAGGGTGAGGTGGTGGGGCCAGCGCGTTTCCCCCTCCAGCCGGAGGAGTGCCTTGAGCTGCTGGTGGGCCAGGGCTTCCAACATGGGGCGATCGTAGGAAGCTGGGCCCAGCGAACTGGCTCATCGATGACCATCTGGTTCAGCCATGACCAACAAAGGGGTTTCGCCATGACCAAGGCAGGAGGTCTGCCATGACCATTCCGTGGCGCGAGCGTCCGATCGGTGTGGTGGGACTGGGCCTGATTGGCGGATCCCTGGCCCTCGATTTGCGCGCCCAGGGGTTGCGGGTGCAGGCCCTGGTGCACCGGGAGGCCACGGCCGACCGGGCCCGCCAGCGCGGGCTGGCAGATCAGGTGGGCACCGATCCGGCCCTGTTGGCCGATTGCGCCCTGGTGGTGCTGGCCCTGCCCCTGGATCGCTTGCTTGAGCCCAGCGCCGAGCTGCTGGCGGCCCTGCCCCCAGGGGCGGTGATTACCGATGTGGGCTCGGTCAAGGGCCCGGTGCTGGATCGCTGGGGCGGCTGGCCCCGCTTTGTGGCCAGCCATCCGATGGCAGGCACGGCGCAAGCCGGGGTGGAGGCGGGTTTGACGGGCCTGTTTGCCGGCCGGCCCTGGGTGGCGACGCCCACGGCCGACACCGACCCCGAGGCCCTGGCGGTGGTTAGGGGCCTGGCTGAGGCCGTGGACGCCCGCTGGATCGAATGCCCGGCCGCGGACCACGACCAGGCCGTGGCGCTGATTTCCCATTTGCCGGTGCTGCTGGGGGCCGCCCTGATCGAGGCGGCGGGCCAGGCGCCCCTGGCCCGGGCCCTGGCCTCCAGTGGCTTCGCCGACACCAGCCGCGTCGGCGGCGGCAACCCGGAACTCGGCAGCCTGATGGCCCGCTACAACCGCGAGGCCCTGCTGGATGCCCTGGCCCGCTATCGAGCCAGCCTGGAGAGCCTTGAGCAGCGGGTGCGGAGTGGCGACTGGCCAGGGTTGGAGCAACGGCTCGGCCAGGCCCAGGCCCTGAGGCCCGAATTCCTCTGACCCCAGGCAGCGGGAGGGTTTCAGTCTCCCCGTAGCCGCAGGGCCCGGCCCCGGCCCGCTAGGAGTTGGCGGCACACCATCAGGGCGCAGAGGGACACCCCGGCGGTGCCTTCGCCGGGGTGGATGCCATCGCCGCAGAGCCATAGCCCGGGCAGGGGCGTGCGGCTGGCCAGGCCGAACGGCCCAAAGCGATCCGGCTGCTGGCCGAGCCCGCCGACAAAGCCGAAGGGGCGGCCGGTCCAGTGGGCAAACCCCCTGGGGGTAGCCAGCTCCTGGTGCAGAAACTGCTCCGGTTTGATGCCGAGTAATTCGGTGAGCCCCGCCTGGATGCCCCCTAGGGCCTGGGCTTTGCGGGCTCCATAGCTGGCCGGATCGAGGCCAAACCAGGGGCGCGCCGCCGTGAACACGCTGGCGATCACCGTGGCCTGCCCCGCCGGCGCCCGGCCATCGCCCTCGCGGCTGATCGACACAAAGAGGTTGCCGGGGTCGGCCCATTCCAATTGGCCATGGAGGCCTAGGTCCTTGGCTAGGGCCTCCCGCGGGGTAGCCCCGTAGAAGACCAGGGCGCCGGAGGGATCGCCAAAGCCACTGATGCGGCGGGCGTAGCTCCGTGGCATGGCGTCACCCAGCAGGTCTTGGAGCGCCTGGGGGGGCAGGGTCACCACCACCTCCCGGGCGTCGAGGCGGAAGGGGGCGCCAACCTGCCGCCCGCCCGGGCCCCCGGCCCCAAGGCGACCCTGCACCCCCTCCAGGCTCCAACCGCCGCCAGGGATCGGCCGTAGCCCCGTGAGGCGGTGATTGCAGCGCAGGTCGCCGCCGGCAGCGCCCAGGGCCTGCTCTAGGGACGTGCTCAGCTCCTGCATGGAGCCCTCTAGATGCCAGAGCCCCTGGGGCTCCTGGGCCATGGCCAGCACGGTGGCGCCGTAGAGGGCAGCGGTGCGATCGGCCGGTTCCTGGGAATAGAGCTTGAGCTGCAGATCCAGGAAGCGGCGCAGGCGGCCATCGCCGCTGCAGCCGCAAAAGCTGAGCAGGTCGGCCACGGTGGCGAGGCTGGCCAGGCCACTGGCCAGGGTCGCTGGGCGGATCGCCTGCAACAGCTGGGCCAGATCCCAGCCGTTGCGGGGCGGCAACACCGGATCGCGGCCGGCGAAGGCCCAGTTGCTGCCATGGAGGGCGGCGCAGAGCTCCCAGAAGCGCTCACTTCCGGGGAACTGGCGCTGGCGTTCGGCGCGCCAGCGCTCGGGATCGCGCCAGAGCCGGATCGGCTCGCGCTCGCCGGCCAATTGCACGCTGCAGCCGGGATCGAGCCGGGTCGCCGCCGGGGTATCCAGGCCGAAATGGTCGAACAGGCGGCGATGGATGCCGCCGCGCTCCAGGCCCGCCACCTGGGTGGCGCCCACATCAAAGGTGTAGGGGCCGCGGCGGAAGGTGCCGGCACAGCCGCCGCCCTGGCTGTGGGCCTCCAGCAGCACCACATCCAGCCCTTCGCCGGCCAATAGGGCCGCGGCGGTGAGACCGGCGATGCCGGCCCCGACCACGGCCACATCGCAGCTCTGGGGGTGATCGAGCGGGGGGCGATTGAGGTTGGGGCGAGCCGTCAGGGGCAGGAGCCGGCACCAGGGGAGCGGGCGGCATGCT
>CAINZT010000024.1 GCA_903855705.1 uncultured Synechococcus sp. | reverse complement strand
GGCGGCCGCCACCACCCGGGGCTGGGACTGGTCAGTGTCCACTGGGCCGCTCCTGCAGGGTCTGGTACAAAGCGGGTCTAGTGCGTCGTTGAGCAGCTTTCCCCATGCAGCGAACCTACCTCCCATGGCTGGCGCTGACCGCGCTTGCCGCCAGCGCCACGGTCAGCACCATGGTCGGCGCCACGGCAACCCTGCTGCCCCAGGCCCTGGCCGCCGACCTGTTCTCGAGCCAGCCCGTGGACAAGGCC
Source organism: uncultured Synechococcus sp. (assembly GCA_903855705.1). GTDB lineage: Bacteria > Cyanobacteriota > Cyanobacteriia > PCC-6307 > Cyanobiaceae > BAIKAL-G1. The sequence continues at coordinate 14,620 of CAINZT010000024.1, read as the reverse complement.
CGTTTCGCCGTGCTGGCCAAGCCCGTGGGCCGCAGCGACTGGAACCTGCTGGTCCTGGAGCAGCTGGCGCCCTTGCCCCATTGCTGGGAAAGCCGCGCCGATGGGTTGGTGGACCCGGCCCTGAACCGCTTCGACTACACCGGCATCTGCAGCCGTTACCTGGATAGCAATGGCTATTCCCTGCGGGTGGGCCAGAACGACCTGGGCGGCAGCTATCGGCTGCGGCTGCAACAGCAGGGCAACAGCCTGCAGCTGCTGGCCATGAACCCGAACGAGTCAACGGAACTGCTGGTTGGCAAGGGCCGCCTGAGCCGGCGTGACCGTGATGGTTTCGTCGCCCTGCAACTCGAACCGGGCTGGGAACTACAGCGCCGTCTCTATGGCCAGCAGGCCCTGAGCCACCTCTATTTCGCCAACGCCACCCCCCTGGCCCGCCTGCTGGCCAGCACTGCCCAGTCGGCAGGGTCGTCAGCCGGCCTGGCATCCCCGCTCGGCCCGGCCCAGGGCTCGCTGGCAGGCTCCCAGGCGAGACGCACCGTCGGCGAAGGCCCGATCGCCCTGCAGGTGATTCCCTTCAAGGAGTGAGGCGGACAGGGGGCCAGCGGACAGTTGCCACAGCGGCCCACGTCCCCCACTTGCCGCGATGACAAGCCCTTAAGGTTCTGGGGTGTGAGGAGTGCAGAACGACTTTTCGGGGTCGAAACGAGGACAGACTCCCCAAAACCGTTCCTAACTCAAAGCCCCTGCCTTCGGCGGGGCTTTTTTTTGTCCGTGCCCGGGCGCCTTAGGACGGCAGATCTAGGCAGGAGAAGCCCTGGAGCCAGGGCCTGATCAGACGATCAGCCGGCTCCTTGCCACCTGGTGGGCCGAGAGACGCGGATCGACGCACAACAGCAGATTGTGGATCGAACCCCAGCCTGCTCGAACTGTTGGGCTGAAGACCTTCAGGCCCCTACAGCGACCGTTCTGGAGCGGAGTTGGCCCCAACCCGGGGAAAGATGGGTGCCCGGATCACAGGCCTTGGTGGCCCTGGCCTCAAGCGGCTAACGCTGGACGGACCGCGCCATAAAAAAAGGCCAGCCCCGCAGGACTGACCTCCATCGACACAAGCTTGTGAGGGTCGCTGACGCCGGGCCCAGGGGCCCAGGGATCAGCTGACCAAGCTCACTTGATCGTGACTTTGCCGCCGACTTCTTCGACGGCCTTCTTGATGGCTTCGGCATCGGACTTGGACACGCCTTCCTTGATGGGGGTAGGAGCGCCTTCCACCAGGGCCTTGGCTTCGCCCAGGCCGAGGCCGGTGACTTCGCGGACGGCCTTGAGGACCTTGATCTTGGCAGCCGCGTCGAAACCATCAAGGATGGCGTCGAATTCGGTCTGCTCTTCAACGGCTTCAGCGGCAGCAGCAGGAGCTGCGGCCATCACGACGCCGGCGGAAGCGGCGGCGGACACACCGAAAGCCTCTTCGATCTGCTTGACGAGCTCGGAAGCCTCAAGCAGCGAAAGGGTTTTCAGTGATTCGAGAATCTCGTCAGTTTTTGTAGACATGGTTGGGAATCAGCAACAGATCTGTTGGGTGAACAGTTGGATCGGTGGAGCTCAGTGGAATCACAATCTGCATAACGCAGAGGGCGATCTCAGCTGCCTTCGCCTTCGGCGTGCTGCTTGAGCGCCCGAGCAAGACCGGATGGAACTTCGTTAATGCCCACTGCAACCTTGGTGGCCACGGCATTGATCGCACCGGCGATCTGGGCCATGAGCACCTCCTTGGAGGGCAGATCCCCGATGGCCTGAATGTCTTGAAGCGAAAGGAGTTTGCCTTCGAAAAGGCCCCCTTTCACATCCGACTTCTTCGTGTCCTTTTGGAAGGACTGAATGGCCTTCACCGCACCGCCGACGTCGCCCTTAACCAGGACGAAGGCGTTGGTACCGGTGAGCAGGGAATCGAGTTCCGACCAGGCGCTGTTGCCATCAATGGCCCGACGCATCAAGGTATTTTTGGTGACCTTGCATGTGCCGTTGCTGGCCTGCAGGCGAACCCGCAGATCAGACATTTCCTTGATGGAGAGACCCTTGAAATCAAGGACCACCGCCAGTTCGGCCTCACCGAGGAGCCCCTTGAGCTCTTCGACGATCTGTTGCTTGTTCTCCAGCGTGCGGCCCATAGGAAGTGGAACGGATCGGGGGAACAAGCCGGGAACGCGGCCCCAGAAAACAAAGAGTTCCGCAAAGAACCCGTTGTCGAGGCCGCCTGTCGTTCCGTCCGTTCCGGGGCAAAGCCCCGATCAGGTCCAAAAGTCTTGCGAGCACCTCGGCAGGACTTATGACCTTGGCAACCCTGAAATCAGGGACACCCAGCTCACCTGCTGTCTTGGGTAGGGCGCGTGCCCTCTGGCTTTCGCCAGTTGACCAATTTACAACATTGGGGTCGGACGCCTTGGCTGAACCGCTTGACACCAAGACCGGGGAGCGAACCCATCCCCTGGGGCCAGCCAGCAAAAACCCCTGCCGAACGGGCAAAAGCCGCGATCGACAGGGGTGGGCTTCCACAGCTCTGGAGATGGGGCAGCAGGGGCTTGCCGCCCTCACGGGCCTCAGCTTTCCTTCTTGATGTCCTGAAGGGCCGTCACATCGACCTGGACCGAGGGGCCCATGGTGGAGGTGATGTAGAGGCTCTTCCAGTAACGGCCTTTGGCGCCACTGGGCTTGTTGCGGTCGATGGTTTCCTGCAGGGCCTTGAGGTTGTCGAGCAGGTTGTCGCCGCTGAAGCTGGCCTTGCCGAAGCGCACGTGGACGATGCCGGTGCGGTCAGCCCGGAACTCCAGTTTGCCGGCCTTGAATTCGTTGATCGCGCCCGCCAGGTCGGCGGTCACGGTGCCGGCCTTGGGGTTGGGCATCAGGCCCCGTGGGCCGAGCACCCGGCCCAGCTTGGCCACCTTGGGCATCATGTCCGGGGTGGCGATCAGCAGGTCGAAGTCCATCTGACCGGCGGCAATCGCATCGACCAGCTCGTCATCACCGGCAAGATCGGCGCCGGCGGCCTTGGCGGCGGCCACCTTCTCGCCCCGGGCGATCACGGCGATGCGAATCGCCTGGCCGGTGCCGTGGGGCAGGGCGACGGTGGTGCGCAGCTGCTGGTCGGTGTATTTGGGATCAATGCCCAGGCGCGCGTGGGCCTCGATCGTTTCATCGAACTTGGCGGTGGCGTTCTGCTTGACCAGCTCGAGGGCGTCAATCGGGGCGTAGATGCGGTCTTCGACCGTCTTCAGCAGGCCTGAAAACCGTTTGGAAATTTTTGTCATGGCAGGAACGGGGTGCGGGCGACCGGTTGGGGTCTCCCCCGAATGGGGTGAATGGGGAACAGGTCAGCTGTGGGCTGACAAGCCTTGGACTGAGAAGCTTTGGGCTGGAGAGCCTTGGGCTTAGCAGCTTTGGGCTGGGTCACTGGAGCGGGATCGAGACTGCGGCTCAGGAAGCCCCAGGGTCGCTTCCGGCACTTCAGTCGTTGACGGCGACGCCCATGTTGCGGGCTGTGCCGGCAATGATGCGCTTGGCCGCTTCAACGCTGGTGCAGTTGAGGTCGGGCAGCTTGGTTTTGGCGATCTCTTCGAGCTGGGCTTGGCTGATCGCTCCCACGGAACCCTTGGCGGAGGTGGGGGCGCCCTTTTCGATCCCGGCGGCCTTGGAAATCAACACCGACGCGGGGGGCGTCTTGGTGATGAAGGTAAAGCTGCGATCTTCGTAAACGGAGATCTCAACCGGAATCACATAGCCAGCTTTCTCTTGAGTACGGGCGTTGTACTCCTTGCAGAAGGCCATGATGTTGACCCCGTGCTGACCGAGGGCAGGGCCCACCGGTGGTGCGGGGTTGGCTTTGCCGGCATTGAGCGCCAGCTTGATAATGGCAACGACTTTCTTGGCCATCGGCAGTGTTACGGGACAGGACTCCCAAGCGGGAGTGCGGATCGGACCTCCCAGGGCTGGGAGCTGCGGATCGCCAGCCCGGAAGGACTGACGCTGGGGCGAACCACCCGGTGGGGGTGAATCGCCAAGGGCCGCCCTCCGCAGGGAGACGGCCGCTTTTGATCAGCTCTGTTTGCTGATCTGGGAAAACTCGAGTTCCACCGGGGTTTCCCGGCCAAAGATCGAAAGCAGGGCCTTGAGCTTGCTGCGTTCCCCCGACACTTCGATCACTTCGCCTTGGAAATCCTTGAACGGACCGGCGGTGACCAGAATCTGATCGCCTTCGGTGAGATCCACCTTCACCACAGGCTTCTTCTCGGCGGCACGGCGGAAGATGCGATCCACCTCCTGGCGGCTGAGGGGGCGCGGTTTGATGTGGCCCCGGGCCTTGCCGGTGACGCGCCGTTCTTCTTGGCCCACGAAGTTGATCACGTTCGGGGTGCTGCGCACCGCCATCATCGTGTCCTCATCGAGGATCATCCGCACGAGCACATAACCCGGGAACACCTTTTCCTCGGTGGACTGGCGGCTGCCGTCCTTTTTCACCTTCACCGCAGGGGTCTGGGGGATCTCGATCTCCAGGATCCGGCTGTCGACGCCCAGGGTGACCGCTCGCTGCTCCAGGGTGGCCTTCACCTTCTTCTCGCAGCTAGAGGCCACCTGCACCGCATACCAGCGGGCCACCTGGGGCCGGGTCTCCTCACCAGAAGCGTCAGCCGTGGCGCCCAGGTCCAGTACGACGGGGGCGGCGGCGAGGGAGTCGTCTTCGCCAAGCCCGGGGGCGGCGGCGAAGGCCGGATCGGCGGTGGCGAAATCGACGTCAGACACGGGAGTCGGGAAGGGGGGATTCAGCGGAAGATCTGGCTGGAGGCCCAGCCGTAAAAGCGACTAACGGCGGCGATGGCAAAGGCGGAGAGCGTCACCATCAAAATCACCGCCACCGATTCACTAAAGAGCTGCTGGCGACTGGGCCACACGACCTTGCGCAGCTCGGCCATGGTCGACGCGACAAAGCCGTCATCAGCCCCCCCAGCCCCGTCGCCATCACTGGCCGTGGCCGCGGCGGCAACCGCCTCTGCCTGGGGCAGGGAGTCGTCCGGAGCCTGGGTTGAGGGGGAGCGCTGATCCACGGCAGGGGGCCACACCGGTGAGGGTTGACACACCGGCAAACAATCACCCTACCGGATCTGGCTCCCACCCCCCCGCGAACCCGCCGCCAGGTCCATCGCCGGCGCCCGCATCAGCCCAGTCGCCTGCCCCCTGGGGGTGCTCCTCCCGGTCCTGGGGCGAGGGTTCAGCCAGGGGCGTGAACAGCAGGGGCTCCAGGCCCCGCCCGTCGCCGGGGGCCTCGCTCACCCGCACCCCCCAGTAGCCCAGGTAACGCTCCTCCAGCAGCTCGGTGGCCAGGGGGTTCTCCAGGCTGCGGCGCAGCAGGCGCCTCAGGGGACGGGCCCCGTATTCAGGCTCATAGCCCTGGCGGGCCAGGCGAGCGACCACAGCCTCATCGACTTGCAACACCAGCTGCTGCTCCTGCAGCAGGGCCGCCAGTTCGGCCAGCTGCAGGTGCACGATCCGGGCCAGGTCCTCGGGCCGCAGGGGCCGGAAACGGATCACCTCATCAATGCGATTCAGCAGCTCCGGACGGAACTGCTGGGCCAGGGCCCGGTCCACCGCCTCGCCCAGGGCCGCGTCGCGCTCGGCCAGCTCCTCGGGGGTGGACTGGGAACCACTGGCGGCCCGGGCGCTGTCCAAGATCGCCCGGCTGGCCAGGTTGCTGGTCATCACCACCACCGTGTGGCGGAAATCGACCGTGCGGCCCTGGGAATCGCTCAGGCGGCCGTCATCGAGCACCTGCAGCAGGATGTTGAACACATCGGGGTGGGCCTTCTCCACCTCATCAAGCAGCAACACCGCATAGGGCCGGCGCCGCACCGCCTCGGTGAGCTGGCCGCCCTCCTCGTAGCCCACGTAGCCGGGGGGGGCCCCCAGCAGCCTGGCCACGGCATTGCGCTCCATGAATTCGCTCATGTCGAGCCGCACCAGGGCCTCCTCCTCATCGAAGAGGGCGGCGGCCAGGGCCTTGGCCAGTTCCGTTTTGCCCACGCCCGTGGGGCCAAGAAACAGGAACGAGCCCACCGGCCGGCGCGGATCTTTCATGCCGGCCCGGGCCCGGCGGATCGCCGCCGCCGCCGCCGCCACTGCCTCGGGCTGGCCGATCACCCGTTCGGCGAGGCGCTGCTCCAGCTCCAGCAATTTCTGGCGTTCGCCCGCCAGCAGCCGCTGCACCGGGATGCCCGTCCAGCGGGCCACCACATCGGCGATGTCATCGGCCTCCACCTGCTCGCGCAACAGGGACAGGCCGCTGGCCCGATCGGCCTGGAGCTCCTGCTCCAGGTCCAGGCGCCGTTGCTGCACGCCATGGAGCTGGTCGTATTCGAGCCGGGCCGCCTCCTCGAGGTCGCCATCGCGCTCCGCCTCGGCGATCGCCTGGCGCAGCTCGCCGTCATCGGCCAGCAGCTGGCGCCATTCGCCCAGCTGGGCCCGCTCCGCCTGCCAGCGCTGCTGCAGGTCTTGCAGGGTTTCGATCGCCAGCTGGCGCTGCTCCTGCAGCTGCAAGCGTTCCGCCATCGGGGCTGCCTCGGCCGCCAGTAGGGCCAGCTCCACCCGCCGCAGTTCGGCTTCGGCCTCCTCCACCCGCCGCGGCTTGGAGGTGGCCTCCATCTTCAGCTGGGCGGCGGCCTCATCAATCAGGTCGATGGCCGAATCGGGCAGGCAGCGGTCGCTGATGTAGCGGTCGGCCAGCTGGGTGGCGGCCACCACGGCCCCATCGGTGATCGTGACGCCGTGGTGGAGCTCGTAGCGCTCCTTGAGGCCGCGCAGGATCTCAATACTCACCTCCCGGCCCGGCTCCTTGATCAGCACCTGCTGGAAGCGGCGGTTCAGGGCCGGATCCTTCTCCACCGTGCGGCGGTAGTCCTCAGCGGTGGTGGCGCCAATACACCGCAGATCGCCCCGGGCCAGCACCGGTTTGAGGATGCTGCCCGCATCGGCGCTGGAACGGTCGCTGCTGACCACCGTGTGCAGCTCATCGATGAACAGGATCACGCCGGTGCCGCTGGCGGTGGCCTCACTGGCGGCCACCTCCATCAACACGCTGCGCAGCCGTTCCTCGAACTGGCCGCGGAACTTGGCGCCGGCGATCAGGGCCCCGAGATCGAGGGCGATCAGCCGCTGGCCCTTGAGCGAATCGGGCACCTCGCCAGCCACGATCCGCTGGGCCAGCAATTCGGCAATCGCCGTTTTGCCGACGCCAGGCTCGCCAATCAAGACGGGGTTGTTCTTGCTGCGGCGCGACAACACCTGGATCAGGCGCCGGATTTCGGTGTCGCGGCCGATCACCGGATCGAGCTCGCCGGCGCGGGCGGCAGCGGTGAGATCGCGGCCGTAGGCCTCCAGGGCGCCCGGTTCCCGCTCCAGGCGTAGGCCAGACCCCTCGCCAGGCTCCGGGCCGGGCCCCGAGCCCGGGGCCTGGGAGCTGGCCCCAGGACGGGACAGGGAAGCACCAGCCGCAGAGCCGACTGGCGAGCGGACCAGGGCTCCCCCATTCGGCCGGCCAGCGGGCGGCAGCCCACCCCCCTCGGGGACATCAATCCAGTGATCGGCAGGCCGGCGGTCCCGCTCCTGGGTCGGCCCCGAATCCAGACGACGACCCGGCTCCTGCGGCCGAGGGGGCACGGCGGGCTGGAAGGCCGCCCGCTGGGAAGTGGCTTGGGGGCCCTGGCGTTCAATGACGCCGCCGGCGCTGCGCAACTGGCGCAGCAGCAGCTCCTCGGTCAGGCCCTCGGCGGCGAGCAGGGACGCGCCGCAACGGGGCTCCTCGAGCAGGGCCAAGAGCAGGTGGGGCCCATCCAGCCAGCGGGAGCCCCAGCTAGCCCGGCGGCGGTCGGCCGCTTCCAGCAGGTCCTCGAGGGCATCACCAACGAACAGCTGGGCGCCGGAGCCGCTGGGCTGGTCGGCGCAAAACGCATCGAGCCGATCGAGCAGGCGCTCGGGCTGCAGCGGCAAGGGATCGATCCAGGCGCCATAGCGCGGATCACTGAACAACACCTGCATCAGGTGCTCCACATCCATCTGGCCATGGCGCCAGCGCCGGGCCTGGTCCTGGCTGGCGAGCAGCAGCTCCCAGGCCAACTCACTGAAGCGATCCGGTTCGGAGGTGAGGCTGCCGCGGCCCGGATCGGCGCCGGTGTTGCCCCTGGGGTTGCCAGGGGAAGTCAGTCCTGAAGTCATTGCCCCTGCCATTGCTAACGCCTTTGCCGTGCTGGAGCCCGTCCCCCAGCCAAGACCCAGACCGTTGCCTGGACCTCTGCCAGGCCCAAGGGCCTGCTGGGATCAGGTTGCATGGGCCCGGGAGGCGAGTTGAATCAACTCCAGCTTGTAGCCATCGGGATCCTCCACAAAGGCGATCACCGTGCCCCCCTCGCTCATCGGCCCCGGTTCGCGCACCACCTTGCCCCCCTTGGAGCGGATCGCCTCACAGGTGCCAACGATGTCGTCCACACCAATGGCGATGTGGCCGTAGGCGCTACCGAGCTCGTAGCTGTCCGTATCCCAGTTGTGGGTGAGTTCCAGCACCGCCGTGTCGGCTTCCTTGCCATAGCCGACAAAGGCCAGGGTGAAGCGGCCGCCGGGGTAATCGCGGCGGCGCAACAACTCCATCCCCATCACCTCGGTGTAGAAGCGCAGGGAACGCTCCAGATCGGTGATTCGCAGCATCGTGTGAAGCAGGCGCATCGCTCGGGTCAGGACAGGTCCTCCCATTCTGTTTGGCCGGCTTCCGGAACCGACCGCGGGAACCAGCCCGGATTCAGTGCCAACCAGCACAAATGACCGGAGGGGGGCGGCCCATAGGATCGCTGGGATCCCTTTTGGCCTGTTGTGATCGACTCCCTCGACCTCGTCATCGATTCCATCGTGGCCCGGGAAGTTCTCGATTCCCGTGGCACCCCAACCGTCGAAGCGGAGGTGCTGCTGGAAGGGGGCGCCACGGGTCGGGCGATCGTGCCCAGCGGCGCCAGCACCGGCGCCCATGAGGCCCACGAGCTGCGCGATGGCGATGCCAGGCGCTACTTCGGCAAGGGGGTGCTCCAGGCCGTCAGCAATGTGGAGGAGAAGATCGCCCCGGCCCTGCTGGGCCTAAGTGCCCTCGACCAGGGCACCGTCGATGCCGCCATGCGCGAGCTCGATGGCAGCGACAACAAATCGGCCCTGGGCGCCAATGCCGTGCTGGCCGTGAGCATGGCCGTGGCCCGGGCCGCCGCCAACGGGGTGGGCCTGCCCCTCTACCGCTACCTGGGCGGCCCGATGGCCACCCTGCTGCCGGTGCCGCTGATGAACGTGATCAACGGTGGCGCCCACGCTTCGAACAACTTGGATTTCCAAGAATTCATGCTCGTGCCCCACGGCGCCAGCAGCTTCCGCGAAGCCCTGCGCATGGGCGCCGAGGTGTTTCACACCCTCAAGGGCCTGCTCTCGGCCCAGGGCCTGTCCACTGCCGTGGGCGATGAGGGCGGATTTGCGCCGGATCTGGCCGGCAACGACGCCGCCGGTGAGCTGCTGATCCAGGCGATCGAGAAGGCGGGCTACCGCCCCGGCGACCAGATTTCCCTGGCCCTCGATGTGGCCAGCACCGAGTTCTACAAGGATGGCCGCTACGCCTTCGGCGGCGGCAGCTATTCCAGCGCCGAAATGGTTGACCAGCTCGCCCAGCTGGTGAGCCGCTACCCGATCGTCTCGATCGAAGACGGCCTGGCCGAAGACGACTGGGAGGGCTGGAGCCTGCTCACCGAGCGCCTCGGCAAAACCGTGCAACTGGTGGGCGACGATTTGTTTGTGACCAACAGCAGCCGCCTGCAGCGCGGCATCGACCAGGGCATCGCCAACTCGATCCTGATCAAGGTCAACCAGATCGGCTCCCTCACCGAAACCCTCCAGGCGATCGACCTGGCCGGCCGCGCCGGTTACACCAGCGTGATCAGCCACCGCAGCGGCGAAACCGAAGACACCACCATCGCCGACCTGGCGGTGGCCACCCGGGCCGGCCAGATCAAGACCGGCTCGCTCAGCCGCAGTGACCGGGTCGCTAAGTACAACCAGCTGCTGCGCATCGAAGACGAACTGGGCAGCCAGGCCGTCTATGCCGGCGCCGAAGACCGGGGCCCCCGCGGCAAGGGCTGAGGCCCATGGGGCGCAGGGGCAGGGGCGGTCCCCAGCCCCTCAGAACTGCAGCATCAAATTGGCAACCAAGGATGCAGCAGGGTTGGTTGATACCCCTTGGGATAATAAAGGGCAGCAGCATTGACAAGGTTACACATCGTATTACCTGAAAACCATTGCGCCTGAAGCAATACTGAGAGGTTATGGAAGATATTGCGAAGACCCTCGCTCCTCTCCCCATCTAGCTCGGTTGTTGCGAAGCCTGAATTGCGATAGCCACCCTCTCGGAAGCAGCAAAAAGAGTGAATCACGCGATGCGACTCCGGAAGCATGCGACGCAGCCTTGCATAAATCAGCTCAGCCCGACGGTTGTCATCGCTGACCAAAACATGAACCCCTGGCGATTCATTGACGATGTCCCGCGAGAGCGTTGCCGCAATCTGGGCGTCAGAAAGGGCAAGGTCCTCCGTGCCAATCTTGTCGCCGAAACGCAAAAATGTAGCCGAAAAAGCAGCCTCTCCTGGCAGCGGACTGGCAAAGGCTGAAGCGGCCGAACCAAGAACGCTCTTGAAGGTTTGGAGTGGCAATACCAGCTGAATGAGACTTGATCGAAGGACGTGCAGAGGCACCTCGCGCTGCAACGCCGGCAGCTTGACGACGCGATAGGGGCCATTACGCTGCCAGCCATATACAACAGAAAAATCAACGGCGGAGGCAAAGGGATAGGACTGCAGCGTGCCGCCATCCAAGGGACGTACCAGAGGTCCTAGGTCTGGAGACAGGATCGCCAAGAACCACAGGTAATAAGACTGAAGACGGGGATCCAAAGGCGGCCATAGGGCCACTCCCATCCCTGTGCAAATTGCGAAGGCAATCGTGTCAACAATGGCGATCAGCTCCGAAAAAAATCCGGCCCCGCGAAAACGATAATTGACCAGCGCTGGCCTTTGGCTAAGGGCACTCAAGCTCAGGGGGAAATCCCTGCCAATAGAGGCAAGAACGCCAGAAGAAGGATGCTGATCAGAGCCTAGCAATGGCTGCCCAAGCACGGCCAGACCAGGGGCATAAACCTCGCAGTAGCCCGACCAACCAAGGCGCGCCTGGGACACCTCCCTTTGCAGTTCTTGCACATTTTTATCAACTCTATGTCGCGCCAGACTGTGCAAGGAGAGTAGATAATGTGCGCCCCAATGCACCGGAGCCAAGCCAGGATAACACCCAGCCAGGCCATGAACAAAATGCAGAAAAAACCTATGGTTAGTGACCAGCATGATGGTAAACAACACATCCATAAGGCGCAGCAGTCCCAAGCGTCCGCCATAGCCATATCCGGACAAGATTCCCTGACGCACATAATTCTGCTGCCAACCTGGCAGCAGGCTCGGCATGACCGCAGCTGGACTCGCCACCCGTAAAACCTTCAGGCAAGTAAGGAGTTTGGCGGCGAAGGCCGTAGCAGAACTTGGTTGAGGGCATATCAACTGCAATGCGCGGCAAAAACGAAGCGCTTCCTCGGACTTTTCTGCAAAACCTGCCATCTTCTCAAGGCATGGCAGGGGCAAGCTGCGCGGATGCAGAGGGACAATGGAACAACGCCAAAGCCGAGTCAGCGCTACGTGCTTTGCCGGCCCCGGGGCGGCCTAAATGACACACTATGCCAAATTGAGCTGTGCTGGCGCTACGCAGAGCGCTATCAGCGCCAGCTCATCATTGATTGCGGGGCATCAGGAGGACTCCATGGAGATTTCGGTCTATATTTCCAACCAAGGCACCTATCGCAGCTGCCTATTATCACTCGGCTTGACAACAATCTGATCGAGCAGCTCAATACACTGTCCTGCTGTCCGGTCGAACTGACTAGCCAAATAGGCCAACCAAATAGGGATGCGATTTGGTCGGAGGCCGATCACGAATTTCGCGACCCGATCAGTGGTACTTCGCTCACTTTTAACTTCCATTCAGATCATCGAGAATCCATCCTCATCCATGAACAATGCGGTGGGGGCAACCTATCCTTCTATCTGCTCGAGCGCTTGAGATTCAGCCGATCCAGCAGCGATCACATCCAAGCGCGGATCACACCGCTTGGCCATAACTACATCGCGATTCATATTCGCAACACTGACTACAGGACCGATTACCAGAACTTTCTGAGCTGTCTCGCGCCTCAACTAGCCGGCATGAGCGTTCTTATCTGTAGTGACGACGCCAGAGTCTTCACTGCTGCAGAAGAACTGCTGCCCCATTCATCCCTGCTGCAAGCGAGTGAGACTCCAAACCTAGACGGACTTGCATTGCATGGCCCAGATGCACCGATCAATCCCGATTGGCGGCATGAACAAACCCTGGCGGCCCTAGTGGACTTAGTGGCACTTGCCCATGGCAAGAAACTTCACATTACCAACACAACCCTAGGCGAGCTATCAGGATTTTCCCGTCTTGCCAAGCATCTCAATGCCAATAAAGACGTCATCGGCAGCCTGCTTGGACAAAACAACTTAATATCATTCCATCACCACTGGCGACGTCATATCTTCCTACACAACATCAAGCAGAGCATCAAACTTAATAGCTTGGCCCAGGGCCTCTTCGCGTGAAGGAGCCTCGCCCTGGAACAGGCCCTTGTGCGCTCCGCCTTACCTCAAGCTGCTGTAGGCCGACCCTTAAGGGGCTTCTTCCGCCACTCCGGGCAATTTCTCCAGGCGCAGATCTCGCTTGAGCCGCCCCTGCAACTTCAGCCAGCCCAAGCCCACCGGCAGACCTGCCACCAGCGGAATAGCCGCCAAGGCTGGCCGGGTGCTAGCTCCGAGCATCGCTGCTGCCACGGCGAGGGCGCCAAGCAGGAAGGATTGGCCGGCCACCTGTTGGGCCACGGCGAGGCGCCGCAGCAGCCGGTCGGTTTCACCGGCGCGGATCTGCACCTGCAGGTCGCCCTGCTCAATGCGGGCCAGGCTTTCCTCCAGGCGGCGGGGAATGCCGAGGGCGCGGCTGCCCACCTCGGCCGCCTGGCGACCCAGCTGGTTGATCAGATCGTTGGGGCCACTGCCGCTTGCGGTCATCAGGGGAAGCAGGTAGGGGCGGGCGATGGCAACCAAGCTAAAGCCGGGATCGAGGCTGCGGCCCACCCCCTCGAAGGTGGAGAGGGCCCGCATCACGAAGATCAGCTCCGAGGGCAGGCGAAAGGGCTGGCCATACACCAGGTCGTAGAGATCCCCCGACAACTTGGCCAGCACGTTGGAATCGAACGGGGGCGTAAGGGCATCGGTGAGCATCACCCGCACCAAGCGACGCACCGGGCCCGGATCGATGCCCGAGGCGATCACGCCCGCCGCTTGCAACTCGGTCACCAGGCCACTGGCATCCCGGGCGGCGGCGGCGGTGACCATGCGTCCCAGGCGGCTGCGCAGCCGCTGGGAGATCTGGCCCATCATGCCGAAGTCGTAGTAAATCAGGGCCCCATCGCGGGCCACGGCCAGGTTGCCGGGATGGGGATCGGCGTGGAAGAAGCCGAAGCGCACCAGCTGTTGCAGGTAACTGGCCGCCCCCTTTTCCGCCACGGCCGCCGGGTCGATGCCGGCCTCAATCAGGGCTTGGCGGTCGGTGATCTTGATGCCGGGCACGTAATCGAGGCACAACACCCGCCGGGTGGTGAGCTCCCAAACCACCCCGGGAATACGGATGCCGCGATCCTCGAGAAATTGCTGGCGGAAGCGGGCCGCATGTTCGGCCTCCAGGCGGAAATCCAGCTCCCGCAGCAACACCCGGCGGCATTCCTGGGCGATCGACACCCAGTCACGGCCCTGGCCCCAGCGGGGATGGCGCTGCAACACGGCGGCAATCTGCTGCAACACCTCCAGGTCGAGTCGGAACAGGCGCTCCAAGCCAGGCCGCTGGATCTTGAACACCACCTGGCGACCGCTACGCAGGCTGGCCCGGTGCACCTGGGCGAGGCTGGCGGCGCCCAGGGGGCTCTCGTCCAGGTCCACCACCTCGACGCAGCGTTCACCCAGCTCCTGCTCCAGCAACTGCTGGGCCACCGCAAAGGGGAAGGCGGGCACCTGGTCCTGCAGCCGGGCCAGCTCCTCCACATAGCCGGCCGGCAACACATCGGGCCGGGCCGACAGGAGTTGGCCGAGCTTGATGAAGACCGATCCCAGGCCCAACAGCTCACTTGTGAGCCAATGGGCCCGCCGTTGCTGGCGGGCAGCCCGCCGCTCCGGGGTGACACCGCCGCGATAGGTCCAATCGGCACCATCGGCCCAGAGGCCGGCCAGCAGGCGCAGCATCGACAGCCAGATGCTCAGGGAGCGCCGGACGCTGCGCAGCCCCCCCAGCAGGCGCGCCATCAGGATGGATCCTCAAGCTGGCGCGCCAAGGCGGCCACCTGGGCCCTCAGCTGGTCGATCTGGTCCTGGGGATCGGCTAGGGGCTGGGTGGCGCT
>CAINZT010000023.1 GCA_903855705.1 uncultured Synechococcus sp. | reverse complement strand
TGACCAGTGGCGCGAGTTTCCCCAGTCCCTTGGTATTGATCAGTCCATCGAGCGTCCTGACGTAGATCCCTTTGGTCTGGAGGTCACTGAGGCGGTTGATCACCTCCACCTGTGACCTCCCGAGGCGGTCGAGTTTCGAGACCACCAGTTCGTCCCCCTCCAGAAGGGTTTCCAGGCACCGACGCAACTGAGGGCGTTTCTCAAGGGGCGCACGGGACGACACCTTCTCGGCAAACACCTCCTGGCACCCTGCGGTCTTGAGGTCAGTCACCTGAGCGGCGGTGTCCTGATGGGTGGTCGAACACCTCGCGTAACCGATGGATTGGGGCATTTGTTCGGAAACTCAGTGGGTTCCGGAACTTAAGACCCATACCCCCTTTTTGGCACTCAAATCGCAGTTCCAGACCGGGTTTTGGGTCAGTGACCGGAACGCTTGGGTTTCTGAACGCAGGAGAAGCGACCAATCCTTTGAACCCTGGTCAAACCACCTGTCCAAAACCCAGTCCCGGAGGTTGTCTTTTGAACTCTTTGAACTATGAGATCGAGGTGTCATATTCAAAAAACTCAGTCATAGCAATAATTTCTAGGTCCTGAGAATCGGTTACGTTCTTCAACGGCGAAGTGATCACGGACTTCAGCGACGACATGGCCTAGGCGAGCCCTGACGGAAGCGCGGAGCCGGGCGGCTGGCACGAGCCGAAGGAGCCCTGGCGACAGGTTCAAATCAAGGCCGCAACGGTGCAGCAACGCCCAGCAAAATGACGCAGGCCCAACAAGAAAAAGCTGCCTTTTTGCGGCATGAAATTATCACCTAAAGAATTAATCTTAGCTGGCTTTCGATTCGCATGAACCGATGTCCCGTCTTCACGGCTACAAACTTGTTGCAGTCGGAGGCTTCTGCGCCGCCGCCGCGGCCTTCTGCCCTGGCCAGGCCATGGCCGGTTCAATCAGCCCATCCATCTTCAACGCGTCGATCGCCCTTGGCGACACCGTGAAGGTGGTGAAAACAATCGTCACCGACGCCGGTGGCGGCCTGGTGGACTTCCTGTTTCTCGCCGATAACACTGGAAGCATGGGTGGCGTCATCGGCAATGTTCAAAGTGTGGCCAACCAGTTGGTGACCAATCTGAGCGCCACTTATAGTGGCGCTCAGTTTGCCGTGGCTCGCTATTTCGGAGATCCCTCCGAGTCAGGAGAAACATTCAATAGCTCCTATGATGTGCTGCAGAAAAGCACCCCCCTCACTCCCCTTGCGGTAGCGGGTATCAACAGCTGGAGCGCCGGTGGGGGAGGTGACACCCCGGAAGCAAACTTCTATGCGCTTCAGCAAGGTGTTAAAAATGGCGCTACCACCTGCCCAGGCCTGGGATCCAACACTGGCTTCTGCGGCACCAGTGGCGAAACGGTGGACTGGCGCTCTGGGGCTCGCAAAGTGGTTCTGTGGTTCGGCGATCAGCCGTCCCATCAACAAACGGTCACGTTAGACAACATCAAATCGATCCTTGGCACTGAGAAGGTGGCCCTCGTGGCCCTCAATAGCGGACCCGGTACCAGCGGAATTGATGAGAGCTTCACCGATGGGGGCCAGGCAGGCGACCAGGCCAGCACCCTCACCAACTTCCTGGGAACCAATGGGGCCCTGATCAACAACTTTGCCTCCGTTTCAATCGGCTCGATCCTCAGCACGGTAGAAACGGCTGTCGGCTCAGTCACTTCTACCCAGAACATCAGCCTTGATGTGGTGGGTGGCGTTCCTGCCGGGTTGGATATCAGCTTCGCCTGCACCAGTCCCAGCGGTTGCAACAATGTCACCGGCGGTGACTCCCGCGAAATCACCATGGCGATCAAGGGCCTGACCGCCGGTGATTACAATTTCGCGGTGGAAGCACCGGGGGTGGCAGGGGCGATCGAACAGGATCACATCATCGTTCGCGATGGTGAACATGTCCCAGGCCCCCTGCCCCTGCTAGGTGCCAGCGCGGCCTTTGCCTGGAGTCGGCAGCTGCGCCGGCGCACTCAAAAGCGCGACGCCTTGGCAACGACCACCTGAACCCAAAGCAACTTGAATCAACCCCTTGCCCCGCTCCACAAAGCGGGGCTTTTTTATTCTGATCAACCTAACCAGCCCTGGATCAAGCGACCTAATCAACAAGCAAGCCACCGCTCTACCACAGAAAGCAAACGCCCACAAGTACACCATTGCTGCAGAGATGCAGCAATTCCACGCCCAGAGAGCATTAGCTTATCCCATAGGATTTGCGAGCATAAACTAGATTATCGGCATGGCTAGCAACCCGAACATTGTCCAGAATCGCCCCCAACTAGCTGGCATACTCTGGTGGGCTTCTGTAGCCCTATTCAGTATCTTTGTGCTGACGATCCTCAGTGCGGCGATCCCATTGAACCCGGGCTCCCCCCTATGGCAATTACAAATAAGCGACGTGCTCATCAGCCAGTCACCGATTGCACTCCTAGCCACTTGCCTGGTGTTTCTGTCCAGCCGCATCGATGAAATCGGTGCCGTTCCTGCCGGTGCCCTGCGCTGGTGCACGCGGGCAGCCGGGGTTGCGGGCGCGGGCTATGCCCTGCTAATCCCGGTGCTGGTCGTCTCGAGTTGGACGATGCTCAATCCCCCAGCCGGAAGTGCCCAAGGGGGCGCCCAGGCCTCCATGCAAGGGCTCGAACAGATCCAGGCCAAGGTGAAGCAAGCGGGATCCCAAGCCCAGTTGCAGGAGATCTATGGGGCCCTGCCCAAGGGCCTGCCAGCCCTGGAGAGCCTCGGATCGGACCTGGTCAGCCAGCGACAGGGGATGGGGCTGCTGCTGGAGCGCATCCACGGACGCCTGTCGATGCAGGTGCGCCAGGAGCAACAACGGCGCCAGCTCCTAATGGGCAAGAACGTGGCACGCCTGGGCCTCTCCTCCCTGGTGTTGGCCTGCCTATACCTGGGGGTGGCCACCCCCTTGCCCGCCAAAATCGCCAGATTGCGAGGGCGCAATTCAGCCGGCAACCCCGAGGTGAGTGCCAACAAAGCCACCCAAAACGACAGCTACTGGCAACGGCTGGCGGACGATGACAAGGGGGAAGTGACGCCCCACAGTTGAGCGCTGCCATGGATCGGACCATCTGACCAACCCCAGCCAGGTCAGCATCAACCAATAGGCCAGTGCCCCGAGCCTCAGCAGCCCAAACCAGCCACTAAAGCCAACACCAAATCTGCAGCCCATCGGAATCAAATCATAATTTTCCCCTAGCTAGTATCTAATCTTGAGAGGCCCACATCATCCTTCTTGTGATGAAATCGACCCGTTCAGTTCTCACAACTCGTCTGCGTGCCATCGCCCTCGGCGGTGCTGCCATCGGCATGGCGCAACTGGCCCTACTTGGCGGCAGCGCCCAGGCCCAAACGGTGGACAAAATGCTCTTCCTCTCCACCGATGTGTCCGGCAGTATCAACACCGCCGAGTACGACACCCAACGGCTGGGTTGGTCCAATGCCTTCCTTTCTCCAACCATTAAGTCCTACATTGCCGCCTCACCCAACGGCATTGCCGTGGCAGTGGGCCAGTGGGACACTATTGCCCGTACCCCACTGGCGATCGACTGGACCCATCTGACCGACGCCATCAGCGTCGATAATTTTGCGGGCCAACTAGCCCTCATGACCCGCCAGGGTAATGGCAACACCTGTGTGTCCTGCGGCATCAATGCGGCCGTGGCCTCGATTCAGAACGCCATTAGCACTGGCCTGTTTGATTCGGCCACCAAAATCATTGACATCTCCAGCGATGGCATTGATAACGTGACCAACGTTGCAACGGTGCAAGCCGCCCGAAACAATGCTGCCAGCAATGGCATCAACATCAACGCCCTCGCCATCGAAGGCGACTTCGGCGCCACAGGAGTAACCGATTACTATAACGATAACGTAATTACTCCGAAACCTGGCGCCTTTGTCAAAACCGTGACTGGCTTCACTGAATTCCAGAACGCTGCAACCATCAAGTTGCAACGGGAAGTCACCGGCGCTCCGGGTCCCTTGCCTGTCTTCGGGGCAATGGCTGCCTTCGGTTGGGCTGGCCGGCTACGTAAGCGCGTCAGCCTCGCCAAGCTCAACCTGCCGGCTATGGCCTGAAGCAACCGCTTGATCCAGTGACCTGGGTCGGTTCTGAGTTGGAAACTGCCACGCTGGTCGCCTGAGCGACCAGCGTTTTTTGTTCAGCCTGGGCCGCTTCAAAAGATCGATCCCATCAACAAAGCTGGTTGGTATTAATAACCTCTCCCCTATCCACCCTGTTGCTGGTTGACTTCAGCCAGCGTCGATCGCCGCAACCACCAATTCTGGCCAGGCCTAAACTAAGAAAGATTCCCTGGGGAAGCAGACCCCTTCGCCACTGGGGCATTGGCAACGGCAGGCTAGGGGGCAGGCGTTTGGAGCGTGACCCTGGCGGTGACAACCAAGGCCTTTTTGATGGCCCAGCTCGCACCGCTGCCGCCGGCTACAAGCCCAAGGCTGGACCACAACAAAACCAGCGCGCCCATGGCACCCAACCCCATCCAGTTGCAGACAGGCCTCTCACTGCTTGCGCTGATGATTCTCTATGGGTCGAATCATGATCACTAGCTCCAATGGCCTTTAAGAGGCCCTATTGGAAGATCAAATCAGGGCAAACCTCCGCCTGCAAGCTTCAACCTTCCAAGAACTGCTTGTTCAACACCTTGGCTCGCTCCAGTTGAATCCATCTCTTGGGGCTGCAAGCGAAGTGATGGCGGAATGCCTGGGCGACTTGGATGCGGGACAGGCCACTTTGGATGGAGAGGTCAGTCAGGCGTAGCGTCAGGCCCAGATGATCGCGGATGTAGTCGATCAGGGCATCAAAGCGAGGATCAGCCATTCCATCTAGATATTCATAATTGAGTGCGGATTCATTCCACCCCAATTCCTGCAACAATAACGCGGCAATGCGGGCTGCTAGCAAGTCATCAAAGAGAAAGCAAGCTGGCAAGAGACCATCGCTATCAATAGCACTATCCACCAGTGCAACAAGAGATTTGAATTGATTGAGCAGGGCCTTATCTGGATGCTGGCTCGGCGAGAAGACGGTTGGATGACGAAGTAAAGCCTCCTATTGATCATGATGATGGCTATCAAGTGGCCTACAAGAATTGACAGCTTCCTTCAAAGATTCAGTTGTCAGACCAACGGCAATACCAGCGCAATTACCCGTTTCCACTTCGACTTTCACAACCCCTTGCGGAATAAAGATGGCTGCACCGGGGCAAATAGTGTATCTGACACTGCCTACACGTGCACGATGGCCTTCGCCGTCGGAAAATACGATGGCGTAACCGACCTGATCCTGAGTGGTAACTGTTATCGGTGTATAACAACGCAAGAGATTGCCCACTCACTCAATAGACACGATGATGCTCGATAGCCAAAGGGCTGTGCCTTATCAATCGGCAGGTAGTCACGACATCTATGCCGTGAGAAATCTGTGCCGCACAATTCTCAGCCGAGTCCTCTCGGATTGATTTTTGATTCAAGAAGGGCAGCCGATGGCCTCAAACCAGGAGGAAGTCGTCATCGCCTGCCCACCTGCCACTGGATCCAGGCAACCATCACAACGCGCAACTCAATTGCGGAAGGCGGGCAGCCGTTGCCTGCAAAGACAAACGCAGCCCATCCAAAAGCAACTGGATACCGGGGGCTTCCATGTTCTCCCTCAGGCAGACAAGATAGTCGCTGGTCGTGTAATTCACGCCAAAATCAATACACACACGATCATCCTTGCCCAAGCCCAATGCATTGACGTAAAAGACCTTCGCCTTGATGGGGCATTCAACAAGATACTCGGCCTTTTGTGGTTGAGCCGCAACTTGTGCTTGTTCACCCAGCAAACTCGCATGCAGCTGTTCCGTGGCCAAGCGGGTGGCTACAGGTAAAATATTGAGATGAATCAACTGGGCTTGACTGGCCAGATCAGCAGCGGCAATCCCCTTATCGCAACTAAGCTCATGGGAACCATGACACACCAAATACAGCGGTGATCTCAATAGTTTGATCACGCAAAAACGCCGGGAATCCAATATTTCCACCTGGTGGCGCTGCATGATGCATGCATCGAGCACATAGCTATCCAAAAGCGCAGCCCCATCGACGTGGGCCTCAAGCCGACTGGGAGGATTGGCGCACCAACCATGGGGGAGTTCCTTAGGCAAATGGCCCTTGCCCGTCATGAGATGCAACCGCATGGGCCGACGGCCCAGGAGGCGGGCCACTTGGTGGACCTGGCGCTCAAGCCTCAGCAGGCGATCGTCGCCTGAAATGCCATAACTACCGCCAGGCTGGCGTTGAAGCCTGATTCCAAGCGTCTTTTGCACATGGATTGCTTGCCTGGACACCGTCGCTTGGTTGCAGCAGAGCTGCTGGGCAGCAAGGGCTCCCGTGCCTAGCCACTGCAACCAGTCAAAGGATTCCAGCTCCTCCTGGGAAAGCATTACCGACTGGACCACACCTCAAAATTTTAGAACAAACAGCATGAACGAGCTACATGTGCTGCATGTATGCAGCACATGTAGACCATTAACTCGATCAGCTCCTAGTTATGGGTCCATTCTCCAGCTCCCTACACCGCCGCCAGACGAGGCCACACCCCCGGAATCGAGAGCAGTCCACTAGAAGTTGACTTCAGCCAGCGCGGAGGCCGCAACTACCGATCCTGGCGCCAGGCCAGAGCTAAGGAAGGCTCCCTGGCACATCGGGCCCCTTGGCCGCTGGAGCATCGGCAACGGCAGGCCCGGGGGCTGGCGTGGAGGCTGGAAGCGTCACCCTGGCGGTGACAGCGCTTTTGGGCAAGGGGTGGAGATGGAGCACCACCGGTTGGACGCTGCCCTGGGCCGGTGTCGCCTGACGGGAAGCCCAATCCCTGAGATCACGGTCGGGGACGGCGGGATCTTTGGCCACCAGGGCATCAATGCTGCCGTCGTGTTGCATGGCCAGGGGCAGCACGACCGTGTGGGTGATGCGCTCCGATGGCACGTGCACCACCCGCGCCTGGCTCAGGCGGGCCGCCCCCAGGTCGCGCAACTCTCGGCGCATCGGTTCGCGCCAACGGGCGGGCACGGGGGCTAGGGGGTCGCCCGATTGGGCCAGCCGGGCCTGCTCAGCCCGGGCCAGGGGTGACATGGCCTCCTGGTTCGGTTGCTGCAGGGTCAAGGCTCCCCCCAGCAGTTCCGAGCCGGAGAACTGCCGCAACACCGGACTGATGCGATCCACCCCCGACACCAGGGCCAGGTTGGGCCGCCCAGACCGGAGCTGGGGCACGAGCGCGGGGGCCCGGGTCTCAAGCCGAGGGGAGGGGCGACGCTGGGCAGCAAGGATCTGGGCTGACCGAGAATCGGCGGCGGGCCTTTGACCAACCAGGGCTGGGCCGCGCAGGGGCTGGGAAGTAGCCACCAAGGTGGCGCTGCGCAAGGGGCCGTTGCCCTTGGTTAGGGGCGTGACCTGGGCTGGTGTCACGGCAGCGGCCCCTGCCTGGGAGGCCGTCCCCGGACTTGCCGTGCCAGAGCCTGTCGGCACCGACCGGACATCGGCAGCGACCACGGGTAGGGATTCGGCGGAAGGGGGATCGGCGGCCAGGAGACTGGCTAGGGGTGTCTCGGCCTTGGCCTGGGTGGGGGCCGGAACGGGCTGCTGCTGGCGATGGTCCGGCGGCTGCAACTGGCGCACCTGTAGCCACTGGTCATGGGCCACGATCAGGAGCACGGGCAGCCAGTAGCTCTGCCAGAGCAGGGCGAAGCCAATCGCCTTGAAATTGAAGCCAGGCTTGGAATTTGCCATGGTGGGGAGAATCAATAACGGGAGTAGTTGCGATAGAGGTAATAAAGATTGCCAACGGAGGTAAGGGGCGCAACCACCTGATTAATCACGTCCATGCCGGCGCCATAGATGCTGCGATTCACAATGACCGTGTCGCCTTCCTTCAGGG
The DNA here is from genome assembly GCA_903855705.1 of uncultured Synechococcus sp. GTDB lineage: Bacteria > Cyanobacteriota > Cyanobacteriia > PCC-6307 > Cyanobiaceae > BAIKAL-G1. The sequence continues at coordinate 34,607 of CAINZT010000023.1, read as the reverse complement.
GAGGGTTATAGGCATTGGAGACTCCCTTGCCGTAATTGAGGGTAAAGATCTCGTGGCTTGAGGTGCCATCTCGGTTCATCCTCACGAGCTCAATGTCATTGGTCTTGGCGCGCCAAGGGGTGGTGCCCCCCGCCGCCAGGATCGCCTCCGAGAGGGTGATGTTGGAGGGCAAAGACAGGCGGCCTGGGGCCTTCACTTCCCCCACCACGTTGATGGAGACCGTGCTGGGCCGCAGGTTCGAGGCCCCCAGGGCGAAGATCTCCTCGGGCACCGGCTTGTCGATCCGGCCAACCATGAGGGTGTCGCCATCAAACAGCAGGGGGTTCTGGCGCTGGTCACCCGATTGCAGCAAGGCGCCCAGGTTGAGCTCCGATTCGGACATCCGGCCGGAGCGTCCCAGGGGCTGACGCTGCAAGCTGACCTTGCGCACATCTGCATTCAATGTGATGCCCCCGGCCGCCTGGATCGCCGACACGGGCGTGGCGCTGATCGAGGTGAGGCTGTAGAGACCCGGCTTCTCCACCTCCCCCAGGACGGTGACCTTGACGGGGCGGGGCGTGATCAGGCTCAAGGTGAGGTCGGGCCGCAGCAGGTACTCGCTATAGAGGTCGCGCAACCAGACCCGGGCTTGGCCGATCGTGAGCCCAGTGAGTTGTACCGACCCCAGCAACGCCAAGGTGGCGGTGCCATCGGCCAGGATCGTCACGGCGCCGGACACCATGCTGGCCGAAGGATCCAAGAAGCTGAGGCTGAGTCCATCCCCGGGGCCAAGCCGGTAGAGATCGGCCTGGGATGAAGGGGACAGGACGCCGCCCCGCGCTGGGGCCGAGCCACGAAAGGCGGCCACTTGGGGGGCAGAACTGGCGCCCGCCGCCGGGATCAGGGCCAGACCCTGGCCAAGCAGGGCACCCGCCAAGAGCAAATGAGGGACCTGACGGTGCCGATACCGCCCCGTTCGTTTCTGCAGCAGCCTGCTGCATTCCTGCCTTGAAAAGCAGCAGATACGCAGCTTGCTTGATACGGAAGTGCGCCAATTTACAGCAACACGTCCTGGAATTAATGCCCTAATCATGGCCCTAAGAGCTCTGAACGAGTTTGCAATATAGCCCTCTTCTGTCACTATGCTGAGCAGCACTCACGCGAGCCGACCTAGTGACTACGGGCGCACTCTCTAGCCAAGGTTCTAATCCAGGCCCTCCAGGTGAGGGACGGCGCTGGAACCGCTCCAAAGGCGTTCCGATGTATCGGCAAGCCTCTGCCCCTGACGGGCTGCCGCCACCGCTCCATGGGGCGGATCAGCCTGGGAGTAGCCCCTCTGGCCTCGGCCAATTCGTGCGCACGGTCAAACGTCGCCAGGGAGCCTTTGTGCTCACCTTTATCGTCGTCAGCAGTGTGTTAACAGCAAACACCCTGCGGCAGCGCCTATTTGCGCCGGTATATGAGGGTGGTTTCGAGATGCAAATTGTCAATCCATTTGAAATGAATGGTGGGGCGATTGATCGGGGCAGTGGTACTGGCGGTTCGGGGTTAGTTGAAAGCATTGCTCGCGGTGGCAATGCAAGTGATCTCCCCAACATGGTGCGGCTGCTGCGGAGTCCCCTGTTAATCGCTCCAATTGCCGACCAACAGGCGGTCTCGATGCAACAGGTGATACGCAATTTGCGCTTTGGTCTTCCCCAGGAAGGGGTCAGCAACGTGCTGGCCGTATCGCTGCGTTGGGACGATCCGGTGAAGGGAAAGCAAATCCTTGATGCGCTCTCGCGCAGTTATGTGACCTTCTCCCAGGTGCAACGGCAAGAGGCGCTCGATTCCGGTGTGCGTTTCCTTGGCCAACAGGCCCCGGAATTATTAGCCCGTATGGACAGCCTCCAGGATGAACTGCGCCGCTTCCGTGTGCATTACGGCTATCTGGACCCGACCGTGCAAAGCGGCCAACTCCAGGGAGCCCGCGACAACCTCGCCGGCTCCCTGCGGGATCTGCAACGGCAACAGGCAACCCTGGAAAGCCAACTCGCCTCAACCCGGGTCGGCCGACTGCAACTGCAGCCCAGCGGCGCACCCTCGGCCGACCAACAACTCGGTCCGGCTGGCCTGGCCACCGCACCCCGCACCGATCTCCGCGATGTGGCCGCCGCGGGCGCTGCGACGGCAACGCCCTTGGCGGAACTTCAGATGATCGAGAAGGACCTGGCCTCCGCCCGGTCCACCTTTAAGGAATCGTCCCCAACGATTGCCGCCCTGAAGGCACGTCGGGCCAAAATCATGCCGGTTGTGCAACGACAAACGATCGATTTACTGACCGCATCCCTGCTCGCCAATGGCGCCCAGCAGGACGAGGTGAATCGCCAGATCCTGCTGCTTGATGACAAGTTTCGGGCCAGCCCGGAACGGATTAAGGAATACGAAAGCCTGCAACAACGGCTGGCCGTCTCCCGGGAAAACTACACCTCCTATATCCGGGCACGGGAGTCCTATCGGCTTGAGCAGGCCCGCTCAACGACCCCCTGGAAAGTGATCGCCCCAGCGGAATTCAATCCCGTGCCAGTAGAACCTGACCTCAAACAGGGCCTCGCCCAGGCCCTGTTGCTGGGCCTTGTGGCGGCCACCTTGGCCGCCTACCTCCGCGACCGCACCGATCGGGTCTTCCATAATCCCGAGGAAGCGGAAAAGGCGCTACAGCTTCCCGTGCTCGGCCTGATCCCCTATCTGCCCCTAGAGCCCGACATGACGATCGCCGCCTCCATGGGCCAAATGGGCGATGCCGAACGTTTTGCGATCAAGGAATCCCTGCGCGGGCTCTTCACCACCTTTCGCATGTTGCGGGTCGATAGCCAGCCGCGCCTGATCGGCATCACCTCCTCTAGCCAGGGGGAAGGCCGTTCGACAGCCGTGGCCGTTTTCGCCACCACCCTGGCCGACCTGGGCCTGCGAGTGCTCGTGGTTGATGGCGACCTACGGCTACCCAGCCAACAGAACCTCTTTGGCCTGGAGAAGGGCGAAGGCTTCTCATCTCTGCTACTGAATCCGACCCTGCAGGCGGCCGATCTGATCCAGCCCGTGAACGACCATCTCGACCTGCTGCTGGCCGGCCCGAAGGTCCCCGATCCGGCCCGGTTGTTGAACTCCGGGCGCTGCCGGGAAGTCGTCAATCAGATTCGCCAGTTGCCCAACTACGACCTGATCCTGTTTGACACCCCGCCTTGCCTCTTGATCACCGATGCCTCCATGCTCGGCGAGCAACTCGATGGCATGCTGTTTCTGGTGGGCCTTGGCAAGGTCAGCGGTGACATGGCGCCCCAGGCCTGTCGCCGGATCGAAGCCGCCGGCATTGATCTGCTGGGGACCATCTGCAATCAGCAAATGATGCCAACTCGCTTAAATGATTATGGCCATGATTATGGCTATGTGCATCACTACGCCACCACCTCCAGCCCGGAACCTACCTGGGAAAAGGCCCTGAGCGAAAGGATGCAGCCCCAGCTTCAACGGCTTGGCCAACTGATCCAACGCAAATCGGGCAAGTAACAGCCCACAACCAAGTGAGGCTGACACCATGGATAATTTACAGGCAGCGGCCAGATGAGCAAGCGCTAGCGCCTTGCCCACGCCCAACATCTACAACATTTTTTACATCGGCCTGGCCTCACTCTCCAGGCTTGTTCCATAGGTTTACGCTTGACACTGGATTTTAGTCCTAGCCTGCGGCTTACCAAAAGCGATGGGTATTGATTCTGACCATTTTTGGCAGGACAAGGCAACTGGCACAGCTCCAGATCCACGCCGGATTCTCCTATGTATTCCGTATTGGTGTGGCCTCAATGACGACCTTACACAGGCCTGAAAATCATGCAAATATGCAGTAAAGACTAATCGGCAATTGTTAATCGATACGCGAGCCTTGGGATTTTGGGACGACTTTGATAATTACTTTGTCCCTACTGATTCCACTGAGGCAGGGCCAATCAGCATCACTGGGCGCGTCAGCAATCAGGATATTGCAAGACTAAATAAGCGTTCAATCTACCCAGCGGCCCGTCAAGGAAAGATCGAGTTCTGCCATCGACAAATCGAGCTCCGCTGCGCTGGAGATCACTGGCCAAGTCGCTTGCAGCGGGCCGCTGCTTTCGCCGCCAAACTGTTTGAACTTCCACCCTCACAGGAATTTCAAGATACGTTGACAACGCGATTTCGATTTATCGCCGATGTTGCCCTACATCGTCTTCGTCCTTTTGATTTTGGTTGCACAGCGCCCCGCTGTGCGGAAGTGGTGGTCCATCACCGCGGTGGCGACGGACATCCGCACGGACTACCGGAGCTTTCAATCCAAAGTAGCTCCGCAATTAACCGGAAGACGGGTGCTGGTATGCAGTGATGATCGTGCGGTCATTCGTTCAGCTGAGGACATCTTGGCTGGCAGCCAAGTCTTCACTGTTACCGAGACAGAGGATACCGGTGGACAACCGTTGCATCACCGGGGAGTATCTCGAGATGGCGACGAGCCTCGTCGCTTGACTATCAACATGCTGGTAGACCTTCTCTGCCTTGCTAGCAGCCGACACCTGTTGGTGACTGCCTCCCAGAAGCAATGCTCTAACTCTGGCTTTTCAAGCTTAGCAAAATTGCTCCATAAGCACCCTTATTTGGTCAATCAACCATTAAGTTAACCGCAAAGTCAAAGCGGACTCTAACTGCCCATAGGCGAGACGATTCACAAGCTTTGGGCAACAAATCACTAGGCCTTGAGAATTTGAACTTAGCATCAAATAAAAAACAAGCCCCCGGCCAGAATTGGCACCAGCGACCCTTGGCAAGAAGGTTCTGCCGCGCAATAAATGCTATCCAAAGAAAAAGCCAATAAAGATTTCAATGGCAATTTACGGCTGCGCTCCTTTGACAAAGAATGAACAACTGTTAGGCAAGGCAGAAGGCCCGATCATCGCTGCAATCCTTGATTGAATTGTTGCCCTAAACAGTGCTTAATACCATGATGGTGCATGAATGATCACCAAGTCATTGCCCTACTGTCATCAGAAGGCACCGAATGTTGGCCGGCACACAATGCGGATCAACTAGCCTTCTCTCAGACCATGGAGCAGCTGAAAGCTGATTATCCTGAGCAGTCCTAAGACTTGGACAAACTGTTCAAAAGTTTGGACCAGAGGCGATCGATCCCAGGGTCTGACCCCACCTCAGTTGTACCAAGACTCACTAGCAGACAGCTGTAATTACGGTTGGGATAAAATCCCAGAATGCGAGCCATCGTCATCCGAGCTCCTGAGGCGCCACGATCGGCGGCGGCCCCAAGCTGGGCCGCAGTAACGCCCCCAACCGGGGTCGGGGTGACGCCGCTAGTCGTGGCTTGGGAACCGACTCCCAGGGCAGCGTTGGCGCCTAGGCCAGAAGCCACCCCTTGGGGCGGGCTCACCAGGCAGGTTTGGCGCAGCTGCTGATTGCCGAGTTGACCAATCACATAAGCAACCGAACCGCCATTGCTACGCAAAGGCAGGCCAGGGGGGAGGGCCAGGGAAGGCTGATTGCGGCTGATTAGGGCCAGCTGGAAATTGGCCCGCTGTCGCACCTGGGCGGGCAACAGTTGGAGCGTGGCCGTCGTCGCTCCATCACGCAACTGGAAGACCAGCCGCGGCCCCCTTGCCAGCTCACTGCTGCGTTGAGCAGGACCCGGGGGCAAGGCGGTGGCCTCAAAGCCGGCCTTCTCCAAAGAAGCCAACACCGCGGGGGCAGCCAAGGGCGCGGCTGCGGGCCAGGGCGGCAGGGCCAGGGCCTGAAGGGCAGCCAAACTAGCGATGCCACTGAGGCTGGCGAGGATCAATCTGGGGGGGGCAAACCCTTTCCCTAGATCACTGGGTCTGGGGGTTGCCGTCTCCGTCCCAGGGGCATTGGTGATCGTGGCGCCAGAACTCATGGCTTCATCTCCATGCGGTTGTTGAGATCGATGCGCTGGGCCGGAAGCCGAGCCTGGCTGAGTTCCAGGCAGGGTTGGGCCTGTCGTCGGGGCTCAATGCTGAGGGGCTGACGGTCGCGAGGTGATGGCACGTCCTTGGGAAGGGGGCCCAGTTCGGGCTCCAGCAATTTCAAATAGCACAAGCCAAATACAAATACAGCCACACCGGAAAAAATCAATGAGCCCGTATCCTGATGAAAAAAATCAAACCAAAAGCTACCTTTGCCATTGCCAGCACCCGCCACCAAGGTGAGAATCGAGATCCGGATCGTATTGCTCAAAAGGCCAATCAAAGGCGCTACGCCCAACACGATCAAGCGACTCAAGTTCGATCGGAGCGGGAAAGCCAAAAGGAAGATGATCGCCGTACAAAACACCAGGGCAATCATGTCGAGGCCATTGCAGGCCGCCAGCACCTGCACCCCCCCTCCCGGAGACAGCAACACGCTGCGCTGATCGACCACCACTGGAAAGCCCAGGCTGTAAAGCAACAAGCCGGCCATCGAGGCGGTCAGCAGGCTGATCGGCTGCTCCGGCAACAGACGCATCAACAGGGCGAAGGCCGGCAAAAGCATCAGGCAAAACAAGGCATCCCGGAACGGGCCGATCTGGCGGCAGGGCCTGGCCAAAAGGGCTAGGGCGAGACCCGCAATCGGAGGCAGGGCATACAGCAGCCCATCCCACTGCAACACCAACGCGGTGCGCACAAGCACCCAAACCACCAAAGCGCTTCCGAACCAAAGGGCCGTCCGAGATGGCCGCAGTTGTAAGTGCTCGAGGCGGTCTTCCAAGCAGATCAGAGCCCCACCCCAAACCAGAATGGCCAGAACGGCGGTGTTGGCGTTCTGGCTGTTGTGAAACACCGCTATGTTCTGCGTCGCGAGCGCCGCTGCCAACAGCAGCCAGAGGTTGCGACTAGTGGCCCGGGGCAAAGAGTGGAACCAATGGGAGATGTTCATGGTCAGGTGCTCGCTTGCGCAGCCGGCCGGATCGTGCGAGCCGGGGCATAGGACTTGAGCTTCAAAGGCAGGTGGCGAGCCAGGGCTCGGGCGTAGGCCTTCACGGTCACCGACGGGGAGGCAGTGCGCTCCAGATGCAGGCGGCCCGCCTGGCCTAGGCGCTGGCAGAGGGCTGGATCTCCGCTCAACGTCTCGATGAAGGCAGCCAACTCCCCGGCCTCGCCGCTGCGAAAAGCAGCTCCGCAGCCGGCCCGTTCCACTTCCTGGCGCAGATAGGAGCGTTCGCTACAGATCACGGCGATTGGTGTGGCAGCGGCCAAATGGCCATAGAGCTTGCTGGGGGCGACCTGACCTTCCGCCTCGGCCAGCAAACTCACCACCGCGAGATCGGCCGTGGCCAACATCTCGGGCACCCTGGCGTGATCCTGATAGGGAAGAAAGCGCACATTGGTCAATTTCAATGCCTGCACCCGCTCCACCAACTCGCCATGGCGGGCGCCCGAGCCCACAATCACAACTTGAACAGGACTGGACTGGGATTGCAGCACGGCTGCGGCATCCACCAATGTCACCAGATCATGGCATCGGCCCTGATTGCCGGAATAGAGCACGGTGAAGACCGACTCAAGCCCATGCTGTTTAGCAAAGCTATTGTGGGCCTTGGCCATGGGCCGGATTCGCTCCGGATCCGCCCAACTCGGAATCAGGCTCACCGGCGTCTTAACGGTGGGATAATGCTCCTGCAGCCGCTCGCGCATTGTTGAACTAAGCACAATCAATTCCTTAGCTGAGGCAAGACTGCGGGTTTGCAACCAGCGCCAAAAACGCACCAGCGGCGCGGCGTGATCGAGCACCCCAAGGGAAACGGCAATGTCGGGATAGAGGTCATAAAGAAGCACTACATAGGGAGCCCCGGTCAGCACATGCACGAACCACCCAACAATCGGCAGGTAGGCAGGCTCGGTGGTGAAGATCAACAAATCGCCGCGACGGGCCTGCCTGAACAAGCGCAGCTGGGTTCTCAGGCAAAACAAAAGGCTGTTGACGACACGGCCCCGAAGCCGCGTGGGCCAGAGACGGGAGACCGAGGTGCGGCGAATACAACGGTTGTAATCGAACTGAATGCGATCACCACTGCTACGGCTGTAGGCATAACTGGGCTGGCCAGTCAAGACCAGGGTTTGCAAACCCCCTTCAGCTAGGCGCCGAGAAAGATCATCGATAAATTGACCCGTAGCAGCAAAATCAGGTGGAAAGAATTGGGTAACAATCGTTAGGCGCATATTGGCAGAATCCTGCACGCGCCAGCGCAGCCGATCGATCACGTTCGACACAGCCAGCGAAGCTGGAATGAATGCCATTGACACCCCTTTGATCAAGGTTCTCAGACCTGGCGGACCCGGCCTGCTCTACAACGTATCCAGTTAAAGATGGGTAAGAAGCATCTAACGCAGACAAACCCAGAACTGCGCTTTGTCTAAGGCAGGGGCGCCGCAACTTGCCGCGCCTCAGCACAACGAATCTTCCCCGTATGCACCCCGGTTCGCTTCCCAACGACTATCGCCGGATTACCACGCACAATCACGCCGGGCGCGATCGTGCCGCTGGCCACCGCCCCCAGACCCACGACCGCCCCGGCCCCAACCGTGGTGCCGGGGGCCAGCACGGCCCTAGCCGCCACCCAGGCCTGGGAGCCGATCCGGATCGGCTCGACCAACAGGTCGAACCCAGCCGAACGGAAATCGTGGTTGCCCGTGCAGAGATAGGCCCCCTGGGACAGGCAGACCCGATCGTCGAGAGTCACCAGGGCCAGGTTGTCGATCCAAACCGCTTCTCCAAGCCAGCAGTGATCGCCGAGCACCAGGTGCCAGGGAAATTTCACCCGCAGCCCGGGCTTGAGCCGGCATCCCAAACCCACCCGGGCTCCAAACAGACGGAGCAGGTCGCAGCGCCAACCCGAACCGGGCAGCCAGCGCTGGGCCAGCAAGGGGGAACCCAGGCAGAACCAACCCAGGCGCACCAACCAGGGGGCGCCTGGGTGCCAGTCGGAGGGCAGCCGGTACTGGTCCAGCTGTTGGAGCTCCGTCATGGCAGGACCGGGAAGGTGGCCCGCAGGTGGCGGCGGAAACGGCGTCGGGCCACCTGGGGACTGGCATGCCGATCAATCCAGTGCCTGGCGCCTGCGCCCAACCGCTCGCGCCGCGCCCGTTGGGCGCAGATCGCCGAGATCGCCGCCGCCATCGCCTCCACCATCGACTGCAGCGTCGCTGCCGGCTCGCCCCCCACCAGGGCACCGGTCTGGTCGGGAAGCACAAAATCCTCCGGGCCGCCGCAGCGGGTGCTAACCACGGGGATGCCACAGGCCATCGCCTCCAGGGCGGCAATGCAAAGGCCTTCCTGGTGGGAGGGAATCACAAACAGGTCCCAGCTCTGCAGGGTGGCGGCCAACTCGGCAGGACTGAGCAGGGGATGGCAACGCACCCGATCGGCGATCCCAAGGGCCTGGAGGCGTGGCTGCAGAAACGTGCCATCCGCCTCACCGGTGAGTTCCAACTGCACGGGCCAGCCCTGTTGCATCAGGCGTTGCACCACCTGCAACAACAGGTCGATCTGCTTGCGGGGATCGCTGTAGCGTCCGGAAAAGCCAAGCCGCCAGGGCACTAGCCGCTCAGGCGCGGGGTAAAACCACTGGGGATCGCTGGGGCGATAGAGCACCCCGTCCATGGGCCGGCCGCCGATCGCCGCCAGGGCCCGGCCCGTGACCTGGCTAATCGTGAGGATGTGCCCCCTGGGGGCACGCAACACCTGGCGCTCCAGCCGCCGCAACACCGGGGCATTCAGGCTGCGATCGAGCAGGCGCCGAGCGGGCGGGAACTGCCTGACCCGGTCGCGACGATCCCCCTGCCAATCACTGCCGATCCAGGCCAGGAAGGGCACATTCAGGCTGGAATAGCGGGCAGCACAGAGGGGATTGCCCGTGACGGCCAGGTGCAGATCGCAGCTGGCCACCAGGGTTTTCCAATAGTTCCGCGGCTGGAAATGGGTGAATTCCAGTTCCGGCAGCCAGGCGCCCAGGCCGTGGCCCTGGTATCCGCCCAGGCTTGGTTGCTGGCGTTGGCCGGGCTGGCGACCCTGCAGCAGGGCTCCGAAGGGAACCGAAAGCTCGGGGCTGCAACTCCAGGGCTCATACCAGGCCAATACCGGCGTGATCCCTAGGGCCTCAAGCTCGGCGATCACCCACTCCAGTTTCGCGGCCACGCCACCACAGGCGGGCCGGATCGTGCTGATCAGGGCCCTCATGGCCGCGCCTTGGTCGTGCGACCCTCCAGCAGGAACAACAACAACAACAACTCGGCATAGATGCGCTGGGCCGCATAGAACAGGCCGCGGGCCCCATCCCAAAGGTTGCCCTTGATCAGCAGGCAATACACACCCACCAGCAACGGCGCTAACGGGCTGTGCTTACGCAGCCGGTCGGCCAAGGAAAGCTGGCGCGAGGGGGTGGACAACAGCTTCTGCCGTTCCGCCAACAGGTAACGGGGTTGGGCGTTTAACCAACGCGTTAAGGGTTTGCGGTCGTCATGCAGAATCGGCTCGGCCAGGGGCAAGACCTCACCAGGGAGCTGCAAAGCCTCAGCATGGCCATCGGCGACATAACACGCCTGGTGATGGCGGAATAAAACCGTGCGTGGTGGCAGGAGGGTGCCGCGCAGGGGTCGTCCCTCAATGCAATAGCGAAAGGGCAAGGCAAAGCCAGACACCCGATCTGGCGCTGAAGCGATGGCCTGGCATAGAACCCCAGCCAGGCGAGACGAAATGCCATAGTCGGCATCGAGACTCAACACCCAGGGCGTGCTGATGCGCGCCAGGCCAAAATTGCGCTGGTTCTCGAAGTTGTCAAAGCGACGGCCCACAACCTCCACCCCAGCGGTAGCGTGCAGAATCGCCAAGGTGGCATCCGTACTGCCGCTATCTACCACCAGGATGCGATCAACCCATTCGAGACCCGCCAGGGTTCGGGCAATATTATTTTCTTCGTTAAAAGTAAGGATAAGGGCGGTCACAGCCCTTTGCTCAGAAGAAGTGATGTCCCAAGACGTGGTATTAATCTGGGCGCCAGCCGTGGCTCCCGCAAGCCGAATGGGGTCCCGTATGGCCATTCAATTTAAAGCCCCCTGGGCAAGAATGAAGATCTAGCCAGGCTAGATCAGCCAACCAGCTCTTCTATACTTAATCTGCCGCAGATCAGCCGGCAGTCAGGGGAGCAGTGGTGCAGACTGCCGCAGTTCTTCGCTGGCAAGTCGGCGCCGACCCTGGGCTACAAGAATTGGAATGGCCAGAAAAGATCCGAGACAAAGGCTCAGCAACAGCAAGACGAAGGGATCGCCATACACCCCACTGGCGGCGAGGAAGAACGGTGTGTTCGCCAAGCCAAAAGCCAACAAGCCGATCATGAAATTGGCTGTCGTTGCTGGAAGATACCGCAACAAAGGCAAGTAACTGCGCATAGCCTGGAGCAACAGGAAAATGGCCGCCAATATCATCAACGCCCCCACAGGCCCCAATTCAGCAATAATCTTGCCACCGCCACCTTCAGATACCCAACCAAGATGTTTACCAACAATCTGGCTCTGGCCGAAGGCAAGCACCCCCGTTTGGGAAGCGGCACCGGCACCAAAACCGATTAGACCAGACATCTCAAAAGCCTTAATGGAGGCGCCAATTCCGAGCTCATTAAAACGCACAAGAAGATCACCACTGGCAGAGTTTGCGCGATTAAGATACTCGGAAAATTGATTGCCGAGAACCTGCCCCCCAAACAGGCTGTACGTTGCGTAAGACACGCCCGCCGCCGCGAAGATTGTTGTGAAGAGGCGATCACGCCAAAGCGGGCTCGCATAACGCCGAAACAACAGGCCATAGATCAGGGCAAACACCACCACCAACACCAACGCCTTGCGCCGGCCGGTCAACAGGGTGAGCAAGGTGAAGACCAGTGCCAGCACCGTTAGGCCGCTGCTGGTAGAGGGCTTCTCCGAGGCGAAGGCCAGGCTGATGGCCAGGCAGGCCGCCGCGCTCAGATGCCAGGCGGCCACCTCGCTGCTGCGCCAGAGGCCACTGGCGCCCTGCACTGAGAAACCCCGACGGAAGTGAATCAAGATGCCAGGCCCCACCTCCTTGAGAACGGCGTAGTCGAAGCCGCTGTAACTCAACCAAACGCTGATGCCATAGAGCACCGATACCAGCAGGTAGAACTGCACGAGCCGGCGCAGTAGCCGCTGATCACAGCCCACCTGGAAACCGAGCCACAGGCCCAGGGCCGGCGCCAGGTAGAAACCCACGCCGATCAAGGTCAGCACGGGCTCATGGAAACGCAACAGCCCATTGAGTGCCTGCAGCACAATCAAACCGACATACAAGGGCACCCAACGGCGCAACCGGGGAACCCCCCACAGCATCGCCTCGAGATCGATTCCTCGGCGCTGGTCCATTAACACCAGGGCACAACAGGCCACGGCGATCAACACCAGGCCGACATAGAGACTGGGCTGGCCGGGTGTGAGCTTGCGGATAGGATCCTGCAGAAAGCCCACCAAAACGGAGAGCACCAGCCCATCGCGCCAGTTGCCATCCAGTAACAACACAACCAGCCCACTGGCCAGCAGCAACAACAGCAGGGTGGTCATCGCAGCACCTCCCCATAGGCGCTCCGCAACTGTCCGGCGATCGTTGGCCAGGCAAACCGCTCGGCGGCCAGGCGCCTTGCCTCCTGACGCTGCGCGGCCGTGGGTCCGGGAAGGGCCCGCTCCAGGGTGGCGGCCAACGGCTGGGGCTCACTGGCGCAAATCATCGCGGCCCCACTGGAGCTGAGCAGTTCGGCCACGGCCACCTCGGGGGAGAGGATCACCGGCAGCCCTGCCGCCAGGGCCTCGATTGCGGCTATGCCGAAGTTCTCCGAGGCCGAGGGCAGCACAAACCAGTCCGCGGCGGCCAGGGCCTGCCACTTGGCCTCCCCCGCCAAAAACCCGAGCCACTGGCAACGGCTGGCGATACCCAATTGCCCAGCTAATCCCTGCAAGGCCGCGACGTAGCTGGGCTCGCCCTCCCCGGCGATCTGCAGAGTCCAGTCGCCGGGGACTAGGGCCAGGGCGGCGAAGAGATGCTCCAGCTGCTTTTTTGGATGGATGCGCGAGAGAAACAAAAAGCGGGTGGGCCCGTCCCCGGAGCGGGCGCTCCCGGCCCCAAGCGGGGGCAGGTGCACGCCCAGGGGGATCACCACCGCCGGAGCGGCCAGGCCGAGATCTGCGCTCTGGTCCCGCTCGGCCCCAGTGGTGACATGCAAGGCCGCCGCGCCGTCGAGGTTGCGGCGTTCAATCAGCCGCAGCATCCAGCGCTTGCGCCGACTGCTGCGAGCCAGGCTCCAATGGCACAGCTGGCCGATCGTGCTGAGCACATAGGGAACTCCCGCCTGGCGCGCCTGGGCCATGGCGCTAGTGGAGGGGTAGGAAAACAGGGCGTGAATATGGAGCAGGTCGTAGTCCGCCAAGTGGGCAGCCAGCCACTGGCTGAGGGCCGGCGCCACGGCGAACTCCCGTAGGGGCCCCATCGGTGGACTCCAACGGCCAAAGGCCAAGAGCGGCACCCCGTCGTAGTCAATCCAGCGGCCCAAGGGCAGATCGGCAAGCAGGCCAGGCCCGTCGTCGTTGGTGGTGAGCAGGGAGGCCTCCACCCCCTGCTGGCGCAGGGCTGCCGCCATCTCCAGGGCCGCCACGCTGGGTCCGCCGCGCCGGGGACTGATCGAAGGAATCACATGGAGCACTTTCATCGGCGGACGGAAGTCGTGCTGGGGGAGGTCGTGCTGGGAGCCGGGGTGGTGCTCGTGGTGGCAGGGGAAATTGGCAGTAGCTGGGGCGGGCGGCGGCTAATGCGCCAGGCCAGCTGCAGGGCCCGCAGTTCGCCAAGGAACTTCACTGGAATCAGCCAGGGATGGCGCAGGTGGAAACGGGTGCGCACCTCCCGAAACGGTTTGCGCAGCAAGTACCAGAGGCGATCCCAGCCCCGGGCGCAGCGCAGGGCAAAGTAGACATCGCCGACACCGTGGTGGGGCGAAGCACTGGCCAGGTGGCCGCCGGAAGAGCGCGTGCCGCCGGAGTTGGCGGCCAGGTGATGCAAGGCCGCTTCGGGTTCAAAGCGGATGCGACCGCCTGCCGCCACCAATCGCTTGGCCAGTTCTGATTCGAAGCGCGAGGCCACCGGTGGCGGGAAACTCTCGTCGAAGCCGCCAATGGCGAGAATCGGCTCCCGTTTGACGCATAGGTTGCCAGCCATAGCGTTTTCAATCCAAGCGCCACGGGTGCGGTTGAAAGGAAAGTCGAAGTCGCGCCAGAAGCGGGAAGGGTGATGGTGCTGGGGCAGATCGGCCGGGGCCTGACCCGGTTGCAGGATCTGGCCGACAACCGCCCAGGCCTCGGGATAACGGGCATGGCAATCGCTGTGGGCTTGCAATAACCCCGGCAGAGGCACGATGTCGTCATCGAGAAACAGCACCAGCTCGCCTCGGGCCATCAGCAACCCACGATTCATCGCCTTCACCAAATGGGGCTGGCTGAGTCGCTGCCAGATAATCAGCCCCCGGTCGTGCCACCGCTGCAGGGCCGCGGTGGTGGCCTCTTCGTGCTGTTCGGTCTGGTCAATCACCAACAGCTCCGTCGGTCCATCCAGCTGCTCCAGCAACGGCAACAGGGAGCGAAGCGTGTCGATCAGAACCTGCTCGCGCCGGTAGGTGGCGATCACGACACTGAACATGGTGCTCCCAGCAGGGCCTGCTGCAATTGGGCCATCGAGACCTCGTAACTCCAGGTCGCCACCGTCTGACGGGCTGCCGTGCCCATCGCCCGCAGCCGTTCCGGCTGATCGGCCAACTGCTGCAACTGACTGGCGAGGGACAAGGCATCACCGTTGTCAAAGCGAAGGCCATTGCAGCCGGGCTCGATTAACTCCTCCCCTGCCCCCACGCCCGCGGCCGCCAGCACCGGCAATCCGCAGGCCATGGCCTCATTCACCGACACCCCCCAAGGTTCATCGGGGCAGGGGTGAACGAAGACATCGGCGTAGCCATACCACTGGGGCAGGCTGCTGTAGGCCACAAAACCCGGGCAATGCACCAGGGGGGCAAATGGTGCGATCGCCTGCTGAACCTGCACCTGCAAGGGACCATCCCCCACGAGCAGCAGCCGCGCCCGGGGGCAATGACGCTGCAAATCGGCAAAGGCCCGAACCAGGGTGAGCGGATCTTCCCGCACCGTCCATTTCATGATGCCCAACACCACAAACGCGTCGGCCGGCCAGCCACAATCGGCAAGCCATTGGGCCCTGCCACTGCGCTCCACGGCGGAACGACTGGCGAACCAATCGTTATCAACGGCGTAGGCAAAGCGATAGCTGGGTCGATTGGTTCCAGAGAGCGCACGCAGATAGGCCAGGGCCTGGTTACCCACCGGATGCCAACTGTGAAAGAAGCGTTGTATCCGGCCTACGGCCTGGCGCCGCAACCAGCCCCGCCAACCCTTCAAGATAGTATGGGAAAGGGTATTATCGGAGCGCAGGCCAATTCGCACTCCCAGAAGCCGCAAGAAGAGGGCCAGTAGCAACTGGAAACGGGGGTAATAGCCAGCCACAATGACCAGATCAGGCTGCAGAGAACAAATCCAACGGGCCAACCTCCAGGCCTGGAGAGGCGACTGACCCTGGAGAACCCATTGGTCGTAGGAGCCAGCTGCCAAATGGTCCCAACGGGGGGCAAAACCCAGCTCCGCATCAGCAGCATTCAACGCCGAGGTATAAATCACCCGCAAGGGGTAAGGAGCGGAACTGGCAATCACCCGATAGAGGGGAGCATCGAACTGAGTTTCCCGGTTTTGAACGATCACAAGACCGCCCAATCGCTCTAACGAGGCGGATGAATCGCGGCGGTTGGGATTGTGCTGTAGGAGGGTCACCCAGGGCTACCGCAGTGGTGTCCACCTTGGTCGCAGCCAACCGATCAAGGGTGAGCCGTAGGCAAATCTGCGGCAGCAAGGCTGCAGACCTGGCCTGGTCGCAGCGGTGCCCGCCTTAAAGCCAGCATTAGAAAACCCTGGACTAGGCGCACCCAAGCCTTGGGGAGCCAGGGGGCCGACCAGATCGCCTCGAGGAAATAGCGTCTGCAACGGAGATCACCCCTTCGGCGTAAACACTCGCCTATGAAATAGGCGCCCTCGCCAGCTCGCTGATCGAATCGGTTCCATGCCAACCAGCCGCGCCTGGGCGACCCAGCCTTGGCTGCGGCAGGACGAATCAGGGCTGCAGCCCGTAGCAAGGGTGCCTCACTCGCGCCCGTCGCACGGGCGCGATAACAGGCCAAAGATAACCTGGCAATCTGTTGTTGCTCCCGCCAGCGCCGTGACGAAATACCGCCTACAAAGAGCCGGGTGCTGTAAAGAACCTGCGGGCAATGGAAGGCTGTTCCAAGGGCGGCAAGCCGATACCAGAGATCCCAATCCTGACCGTAATAAAATTCAGGGCGGTAACCGCCGGCTGCCAGATAGGCACTGCGGCGAATCATCACCGAGCCGTGGTGGGGAATATCAAACTCCAGGCCCAACTCCGGGGCGATACCGTTCACCCAAGCCGGTGCTGCCATGGGCAGGGCCCGTTGCTTGGCCATGAGCGGCTCCCAGGCCGGGCCATAGACCGCCACATCGGAGGTCACCAACACACAATCGGCATGGTCTTGAAGCACAGCCCATTGCCGGCTAAGGCGCTGGGGCTCCATCCGATCCCCCACATCAATGCGGGCAATCGCCTCGCCCCTGGCCAGCAAGCAGCCCTGGATCAGGGCGCGGGTGAGGCCGCCATGGGATAGGCAAACCAGCCGCAGGCGCGGATCCGCCTCGGCCCACTGGTTGAGCTGGGCCTGGGTTGGGTCGGCGGGGGGGCCATCGGCAACCAGTAGGCATTCCAGATCCACCCCCTGCTGGCTAAGGATCGAATCGAGACTGTCAAACAGGGCCTCCTGCTCGCCGTAAACGGCCATCACCACGGAAATCTCCGGGCTCATGGCAGCACCACATCAACGGGGACTAGGGCCCGCACCAGGGCAGCGGCGGTCAGCCGCGGCTGACGCCACAATCGCTGCCAGGGTGAGGCCCGCACGGCCATCACGAGAATCAGGGCGGCCTGATGCCGCTCACCCAGCCGTAGCGCTTCCGCCAGATAGCTCCAGAGAATGGCACTCAGACTGCGGCGAAAACAGCGTCGATAGCGACGGTCAAACACCACCGTGAAGGTGGTGAAGAGTTGCTGGCTGCGGCGCGCCCTTGCCAGGGGCCCCAAGGGCGACCAAACGCCGCCGCTATGGAGCCGGTACACCGACATGCAGCGGTCGATCACGCCCGCATTGCCATGGCAAGCGGCCAAGAGATACAAAGGACGATCAAGGCAGTATTGGCCATAGATCCAGGCGGGTAACTCAAGGGCCGCACGCCGCATCAGTACTGCTGAAAAATGAAAGCTGTAGCTGTGAATCAAATCAGCAAACGTTAATGAACGGCTATCACCGGCCGGCCCGATCTCCTTGGGCATGGTCTCTGATGAAGTCTCGCTTCCATCCCAGATACGAGTGCGACCACCACAGAAGGCCAGCTCCGGTTGGCGCTGCAGCAACTGGACCTGGCGCTCAAGTTTACTGACATCACTCCACCAATCATCGCCCTCCAGAAAGGCCACGAATGTTCCCCTGGCAGCCAGGCTAAGCCGTTCAAAATTGCGATGAAAACCAAGGGCCCCTCCAGCATTTTCAAACACCCAGATCTTGCCGGGATGCTCTGCCGCTGCCGCCCAGGCCACAGCTGCGGTCTGATCGGTCGAACAATCCTCGCCGATTAATAATTCACAGCGGTCAAAAAGCGTTTGGGTAATCACCGAGTCAATGGCCTGTTGCAGAAAAGCACCATGGTTGCGCGTCAGCATCAACACACTGACAAGGGGCTCAATCATTGGTGCAAGCTGCGATGGCACACGGTTCTTTGTTAATGGCATGGCAGCCACTCAGGCGCGGGCTAGGGCCGCCAAGCGGGCGGCGGAACGGGCTCCAAAAGCGGTTCTTAGGGCGACATAGGTCTGGTGTTTCCAGGCCCGTCCTTCCCAAACCAGATCACTCAGACGCAACAACTGATCTCCAGTTTGTTGCTCTCCCAGGCCGTGGAGATCACGGGCCCGCATGAAACACCAGCGGGCGAAATGGTCCATCTCCGCGCTCCCATGGCAAACACCCGCCAAGAGGGCACAGGCATATAACCTCGGTAAAAACTGGGCCTCATCGCGCAGATAGGCCTGACTCGGTCCGCGGGACACTCGCTCAGCCGAGGCATGGTCCCGCTGCACCGACACAACAGTTCCGCAATGGATCAGGCGGGCCCCGAGGGCGCCCATGCGCGCTTCGAGATCCCAATCTTCGGGACGAAAGGACGGCCAGGCGCCGGCAGCATCGCTGATCCAGCGGCGGAAGAGGGGCGTATGGGTATGCCACCAACGATCCACCAACAGGGCAGGAAAGAGTTGGGCATGGGTTTGGGCAGTCTGGCGACTGGGGTTGGCCAAGACCTGGCCATCACCATCTACCAAGCTGGAGATGCCGTAGGCAATGGCACAGTCTGGATGGGCCTCCAGGGCAGCAATCTGGTCGCTGAATTTATTAGGCAGCAGCCAATCATCACTATCGAGATACTGGATATAGGTGCCCCTGGCCTGGAGCCGGCCCGTTTCCCGCGCCGCGCCAGGGCCTGCATTGGCCTGATGGATCACCCGAATCCGCCGGGGATCCTGGCGCCTGAGCTGTTCGAGAACAGCAGCGGTAGCATCGGTGGAGCCATCATTCACTAGCAACACTTCCAGGTTGGAATGACTTTGGTGAAGCACACTCTCCACCGCCTCCGTCACCAGCTCAGGACGGTTGTAGACCGGAATAATGGTGCTAACAAGCGTTGAAGTTGTCATAGATAGGGCTCATCAACGAGACGGGTGCGGATCAAACCGGCAGGGGCTCCATAGGCAATCACGCCATCAGGCCAATCATTAATCACAAGCGATCCCATGCCAATCACCGTGTCACTGCCGATGCTGACGCGGTGCCGAATGGCAGCACCGAGGCCAATGGCACTCCTAGCGCCTATCGACACATCACCTCCGGTTGTCGCCCCTGGGGCCAGACTGGCAAAAGCCCCCATCCGACCATCGTGATCAAGGGAACTGCGGGTATTGAGTAAACAACCCATGCCAATAATCGAACCCGGGCCCACATGGGCCAGGGGCATGATGACCGAGCCCGCCCCAATACTCACCCCATGGCCGATAACAGCCGAAGGATCAATCAATACCGGGAAATTAATCCCAGGACAAGCCTGGCTAAGCTTGGAAGTCATGACGTCCCGCTGATAATTATCGCCAATAGCCACCAGCACATGCTCGACGCCATGGACATCACACATCTCTGCCAGGAGATCCTCTCCGCCCAGGATCGGATAGCCGTAGCAATGGTTGCCACGCGGCATGTAGGAATCGATCAAACCAATCACCCGGTAAGCCGCCAAGCGCTGCAGCACTGCGAGCACGGCATGGGCGTGGCCCGAGGCGCCAATCAGAATCAGCCTGGGAAGCGTCATCGTCAACCTGCGCCTACTAGAGGCCTGGTTCGACCCCCCACAGCCTGCACCGCTGTGGCCTTGATCAACAGCAGTAACTGCCACCCGGTGAGCAGCAGCAGGCCCAGAGTGAAGCGCTGCGAGCGTTGCATCATCGCGGGACCTTCACTCAACAACAGCAGTAGCGACGCCTGCCATTGACCCCATGGATGCTCTGGCTTCAACTGCCAATCGAGCCGATAACACCAGAACTCCCGATCCACCAGTTCGATGTGATAACGACCTTGAAAATAGCTCTCCATAGCCGAAATACACTCGCGCGTGTCCTGCATTCGCTGCTGCCGGGAGACTCCCGTCCAGATGCCATCACCATGGCGACGGTAATAGGACATCTCCTGGTTCAGATAGCCACAATCGCCGCGCTGGGCCAAATGGCTGATCAATAGACTGTCGTGGGCAGCGGAGGGAAAGCGGGGGAAGGGAATCGCCAACTCCTTGCGAAACATCAAGCTGGAGGTGTGGATTGGATAGCGACGCAATAAATCAGCAAGACTGAGGCTGCCATCGGCTCCAAGCCGATTGATCCGATTCTGGGTGGCGCTCGCCACCATGGCATAGCCCGGATTGGCCCCGATCAAGGCCTGTTGCTGCTGGAGCTTGCTCGGCTCAATCCAGTAGTCGTCGCCTTCCAGCAGGGCGACGAGCGGCGCTCTGCAGCGAATCAACACCCGCAGGAAATTACGATTTATCCCAATATTACTGGCTGAAGTAATCAGACGAATCACGCCTGGGTGTTGGCGCTGCAGTTGCCTGCAAAGGTCGACTGTGCCATCCGTAGAGCCATCATCGCCGATCAGGAGTTCAAAAGACCGCTCACACTTTTGGGCCAATACACTGGCCACCGCCTGCTCAATGAAGCGGCAATGATTATAAGTCAGCATCAACACACTCACCGCCGGCGTCGCAACCAACTCCAGCGGACTGGAGCATTCCACTGCAGGAATCTGACCCATCTCCTCGGCAAACCACCAACCCGCCTCGGGCCAGCGCCAGGCCCCTGTCATCGCCCCACCTCAAACAGTTGCTTGGCACCAAGCTGCTGCCGCGGACATTGGCGAATCAGATCGCAGATGCATTGCACCATGGCGGCACTAAGCTGGGTTCCATTGGGTAACGCCAACAAACGCTCGCAAACTGCTTCAGTCTGGGGTAAGTGCCATGGGCCCAGATCGTGATAGGGAGCCATGCGGTGACAGCCGGGCGTAAAATAACGCCGGGCCAAAACATTATGCTGGCGTAGGTAATCCCGCAACTGATCCCTGCTGGCGCCGAACTCGACCTCATCAATATCAATAATGATGTAATGATAATTGTTGGCGTTAGCATCTGGATAGTCGATTAAACGAATGCCCTGGAGCGGTTTCAGCTGCTGGGCATACACGCCATAATGTCCACGATTCACCGTGATAAAGGAATCAAGATGCTCGAGATTGACTAGGCCCATGGCGGCATTGATCTCCGGCATCTTGCCATTAATTCCCAAGGCAATCACATTATCTTCGCCCTGAAAGCCAAAATTCTGCAGCAGGCGCACCTTCTCAGCCAAAGCCGCGTCGTTGGTGGCAACCGCACCGCCTTCAAAGGTATTAAAAACCTTGGTGGCGTGAAAACTGAACACCTCACACAAGCCATTGCCACCAATCGGCTTGCCCTGAAAGCGACAACCAAAGGCGTGGGCCGCATCAAACAGTAAGCTCAGTCCATGGCGATCAGCAATCTGATTCAGGCGTTCAATCTCGCAAGGACGGCCATAGAGATGCACCCCGAGAATTGCACGAGTGGCGGGCGTAATCAAGGCCTCAATAGCATCAGGGTCGATGTTGTAAGTGTGAGGATTAATATCACAGAAAACCGGCTTTATCCCCTGCCAATGCAACGCATGGGCCGAGGCAATGAACGTGAATGAAGGCACAATCACCTCGCCACTGAGGCCAGCTGCCTGGGCCGCCAGTTCCAGGGCAATCGTGCCATTAGCGCAGAGAACCACATGCTCCACCTCTAGATAGGCCTGCAACTTCTGCTCCAACTCAATCACCAAGGGCCCGCGGTTAGTCAGCCAACGGCGGCGGAAGATCTCCTGGGAACGCTCGGAAAACTCATGCCAAGGACCTATGTTAGGTGCCCCTACATGCAGCGGCGTTGTCAGAATGGGCGGCAATGTTCTGGCCTCTAAACTGATTGTCATGGCCGTAGCCCTCCACCAACAGATTGAAGAACAGGTAAGGATTGATCACTCTGCTGCTGCCAAAGAGCGGCATAGTAACGTTGTAGCTTGAGCAGTTCTTCGTGGCTGCCCATCTCAACAATTTGGCCGTGGTCCAGAACAACAATCTGATCGGCCTGCTTGATCGTGCTCAGACGGTGAGCGATCACCAGGGTGCATTGATCGGGGCCCCGTTTGAGGGCTTGCTGCACCAAATGTTCGCTATGGCTATCCAGGGCGCTGGTCGCCTCATCGAGTATCAGCAGATCGGGGTTGCGCAGCAAGGCCCGCGCTAAGGAAATGCGTTGGCGTTGGCCGCCGCTGAGCCGGTAGCCGCGCTCACCCACCAGGGTGGCGAAGCCGGCAGGAAGGTCACGAATGAACCCCGCAGCCTGGGCCTGTTCGGCGGCCGCTTCGATCTGGAGATCACTGGCTTGAGGAGTGCCAAAGGCAATATTGTCGCGCAGGCTGGCATTAAACAGAAACGTATCCTGGCTAACAACCCCGAGTTTTTGCTGCCAACTGATTAGATCAATGGTATTCAGATCGACGTCATCGATTAAAATTCTTCCCTGACTTGGTGCATACAAACCTACCAGTAGATCAACCAGGGAACTCTTGCCAGAGCCACTGGCTCCCACCAAGGCCACGGTCTTGCCCCGTGGAATCATCATGTTGATCTGGCGCAGACAGGGATGCCCGTCAGCGCTATAGGACAGAGAGACATTCTCGAAAATAATGGCTTGCTTGATAGCCTGAAAGGGGAGCCCACCGAGCCGTCTAAACTGCTTATCTTCCGTACTTAAGATCTCATTCAAGCGACCCAAATTAGCCGAATTACGATGCAGCCAGTTGAAGTTTGTGGCAACCGCTGAAAAGCGCTGATTGAGGCGCTGCAGCGCCAATAAGAAGGTGACAAGACTTGGCAAGATACCCGTACTTTTGGTATCAAATACCAGCAAACTGAGGGCCGTGATTAGGGCCAGAATCGCGACTGGAAGAAACATGCTGATCGGCATCGTAACCTCCATCACCCGGAGCTGGCGCCGCAGGGCGGTCTCCAGCTCCGTCATCCTGCGGCGCAAATCCCTGTCAGCGACTTCGACCTGGCCAAAGCTATGCAACAAGCGCAGAGCCTGAATATCCTCATTGATGCGGGTGCTGATCGACACTTCAATCGTGCTGAGCCGATGGGCGTGGCGGCGAATACGAGGCAGGACATCATGCTGCAACCAGACAATTGCTGCACCCATCGCCACCGCCGCAAGTAGCAGCCATGGAGAGAGCAGCAGCAAAATGACCAGATAACTCAATGCCATCAGGCTGTTGAACAACACCTGACTCCATATGCTGATCTCCTTCTCAACCGCATCGGGCCCCTGGGATGCATAGCTCATCAGATCGCCAACCTTGTAATGGCTGGCACAGGCATAACTCAGGGCCATAATCTGGCTATGAATACGGGCCGTGATCAGGGCCTTACAGCGGGCCGCGAATTGACCGATTGCCAAGGCATTGCAATAGTGAAGCAGGCTCTGACAAGCCTGAATCAACACAGCCAAAGCGAGCATCAGCAACAGCAACTGGTTGCCAGACAGCAAGGAAAGCTGCTGACCCAGGTCAGGCCAATTGGCAAGCAGGGGTTGCTTTGCCCAATCGGGACCTCCCCTTGTGGAGGCAGAGAGCAGACGCACGGTCAGAAACACAATGCCGAGGGTGGCCCCCTCACTGACTGCTTCTGCGATACTCAACAACCCATTGAGACCAAGTAGCTTCCACTGTTGTTTAGCGGTCTGCCGAATCAGCCGACTGGCGGGCCGTTGATCCGAAAAGATCGGCCGCCGATTGGCTATAATATTGACGAAAAAATGGGCCAATTTATTGACCCCCAGGCTGCAAGTATGCCCCCAAGCAATACATGGATCAAGTGCAACTCTTCAGAGCCTATGGTATAAACTTAATGTCAATGGGAACTTGTACCGTATCTGCTTCGTCCTGCAGCCTGGCTGCAGCATCAGCGCAACGCTCCCTGGTCAGGCTTCTAGCCGAATCAAGTTTTCCACCGATCAACAAGCAAAAGTGGCCGGCTGATGCAGCGCAGCCACCATGGCCCGCAGCACCTGAGGATCGGGCTGGCGGGGTTGGAAGGCGGCCAGAGTCTGGCCGGCAAGGGGCTCTAGATCCCAGCGGCTGAAAGGGTGCCCCGGGGCAGTGATCGCCGTTTGTTGGCCCAGAAAGGCCGCCCAGGCCGAAAAACTGGACGAGCCCGAACCAAGCAGCAGACGGGTCCGACCCAACACCAACAAATCGACGATGGCCGTTGTGGGCCGCACCAAATGCACAGCCGGCAGAGCCAACAAGGGCCCAAGTTGTTGCTCACTGCCATCGGACACCACCAGGGCTGGCACTGGCTCCCCGGCGCAGGCACGTACCGCCAGGAGCGTCTCCACAAACCAATCCAGCGGAGTTTGCTGCAACCAGCCGACCCACTCAGTCGCGGCCCCTGCGGCAGGGGGCGGCCTAAAATCGCGACCACAGCGAATGTTGATCCCAATCGGCGCCAGCGGCACCGCCCGGGCCCGTTGCAGTTGTCGCGGCTGGGTGATCGCACAAAGATCGCGGCGCAGCAGTGCCCCATGGGCATTGAGCCCATCAAAGGAATAGATAGGCCGATTGATCAGCACAAGGGAACGACCACGCCTGTGGCCATGGCCATTGTCAATGGCATGGCGATGAACTGGATCCTGCAAAAGATCCACCAAGGGATCGTGAAACCCTGGGGCTGCGGAGAAGGCCTGCTCGTGAATAATGCGGCCCGCAAGCAGCGGACCCAGACGCCAATGCCAGGGCAAATCCTCGGGCCCTGCTTGAAAAAGACCCGCCAGGGCAATTTGGCCGGCAAACCGTTCTGGCGACACCGTGCCCCGAAGCAGATGGCCCAAGGCCGGCCGCCACCAACGGGGTGCCACCATCGGCAGCCCATGCTCCCGGCAGAACAGTCGCGCCCGAGCCCAATAGAACAGGCGGTTACCAAGGCCAGTCCCCCGGGGGAAATGGGCTGTGCAGGCGATCGTGGCTCGCCGCTGCATTCGCCGCCCCTGGATTCGGCGCCACTCTGATGGCAGAAGGAAGCAACCTCAGGGCAGACCGCATCAGCGCTGTCGATCTACGGCAAACGATCCCCGCTTCCCCTCGCCCCCTGACCTAAGGCGCTGGATCAGCCAGAACCGACTCACCGCTGGCGCCCACATGCAGGGTTTTGGCCCAAACCAGGGTCTTGGGCAGCAGGGCCATGCGCAGGGTTGTGTAGGGGATCACCACGAACCAATGGCCCAGATAGAAAATGCCCAGGGCCAGGTTGGCCAGATCCATGGCCGGCAGGGCCGGACCTTCGCTGGGGCGGCGGCAGCCCTTGAGAATCGCGCCGCCGGAGAGGCCAAAGGCCAACAACGACAAGGGCCAAAAGGCCGGGGCGCTCCGGCTGACCAGGGAGGCCAGCAGGTCGGCGGAGGCCATCACCGGCAGGCCATATTGCAGCAGAAAAAACACCGCCAGATCCAGCCGTTTCTCGGCCGGAACCGCGCCGGACCAGAGCCGGGGCCAGTAATCGAAGAAGCGCTGCAGGCCCCCTTCAGCCCAGCGTTGCCGCTGGCGCCACAGGGCCGCCAGTGACGTCACCGCTTCCTCTTGGACCGGCGGATTCCAGAGCAGACCCACCGGCTGGCCCTCGAGCAGCAGGCGGAAGCTGAGGTCCAGGTCATCGGTGACGGTGGCCTCATTGAAGCCATCGCAACCGAGCACCGCCTCGCGGCGCAGGAGCTGGCCATTGCCGCGCAACTCGACCACGCCCCCGGCCTGGAGCCGGCCCTCCTGGATCACCGCATCGAGGGCCATCTCCATGGCCTGGCAACGGGTTACCAGGTTGTGGTCGGCATTGACCACCGCCTTACGCAACTGCACAGCAGCCCAGCCCCCGGCCTCGGCAAAGGGCACCAGGCGCAAAAGCACATCCCTCTGCAAATCGGCATCGGCATCGAGCACCATCAGCCAACGGCCCGCCAGCTGGGGTAACACCGTATTGAGGGCGCCCGATTTGCCGCCACCGGCGTTGCGGGGCCGGCGCAACACCTGAAGCTGGGGGTGCAAGGTCTGCTGCTCCGCGAGCACTGCAGCGGTGCCGTCCTCGCTGCCGTCATCGACCACCCAAAAACGCAGCAACGCCTTGGGGTAATCGAGCTGGATCAGCCGTTCCACCAGCCGGCCGATCACCGCCTCCTCATCGCGGGCCGCGACCACCAGGTCCACCGGCGGAAGGTCAGCGGGAAAGGGTTCCCCTTCGCCTGGCTTTGCACCGTCAAGCGGAACCTGGGATGGATTCAGGAAAACCGCCTTTAGGCCGTAGCCTCCCAGGGCAAGGGCCAAGGCCAGTGCAGGCAGGGGAGACCACACCCCCAGTCCATGGGGGAGGCTGCCTCCCAGGCCGCAACAGAGAAGGAACAGGGCAGCCTTCACGCGACGGCGTCCTGTGGCTATGCCGCCCGCGTCCATGGGTCCCCCAGTCGTGGCGGCATCTTAAAGGCCCTGCTTCAGACTTTCGATCGACACCAGGGCCGTGCCCGGGTAGTAGTGGTCAAGAATCCTGGCCACGTTCCAGCCGCGCCGGGCCAGGTCGATGGCACCCGCCTGGGAGAGGCCGGCGCCATGGCCGAAGCCGCCGCCGACCACAGTCCAGAGACCCGGGCCCGCCGCCGCCACATCAAACAGGGTGCTAGGCAGCTGGCGCAGGGCGCGGCGAATGCCGTCGCGGCGCAACACCAACGACCCCTTGCCGCCCTGGATCCCCAGGGCCAACACCCGGCCGCTGGCACCCCGCTCCAGCACCACCAGGCGTCGCACCCCCCCGAGGGCCTCGCCGCCCGGCCCCAAGGCCTGCCCCACCTGGGCGGCCGTGAGCTGGCGCTGCCAGCGGAATACCGGATGGTCGGCCCCATAGGCCGCCTGCCCCTGGCGCAACAACACCGGCAGGGCCCCCTTGGCGAGGGGCAAGGGGAACGCCTGGCGGAAGGGGGCGGGGCCGTCGGCAAAGGGCTTGAGGTAGGGCAGGGGCGCGCCTCCCCAGGCCTCCTCAAATCCAGCGGCAACACCACCATTACTGGCGTGATAAACGGCATGGATCGGCTGGTCACGCCAACTCAGAAGCTGGCTGTTGGTAGCGGCCACGGCCCGGCGCACCTCCGCGCTGGCCTGGCCCGGATCGCCATAGACCTGGCACTGGGTGTCGGCGCAGAGGTGATAACCATCGGCAACAAAGCGCTGGCGATTGCGCAGGGCCCAGGTGCGCGCAAGGATCGCCTGGACCGAGAGGGCCGCCGCCGGGGCGCCAGCGCCGATTTCCCGCGGCACCACCCCCAGCAGGTAGCGCTCCAGGGGCACCACTTCCACCAGGGTCCAGCTGCCGTAGGCATCGGCCTGCAGCCGGAAGGGGCCCTTGAATACACCCCCTGCCCAGCGCAATCCGGCCGGCGCCCTCAGACTCAAGGGGCCCTGCAAGGCCACGGCCCCCTTCGGCCCCAGGGCCTCCAGGCCGGTGCGCTGCAGCAGGCGCAGGCTCAGCTGGCTCGCCTTCAGGCCCGCCGGGGCGGCCGTTCCCGGCGGTGCCCACACCTCCCAATCGGCGGGATGGGCGATCACCACTGCCACCCCCTGCTGGCGCCAGCGGTCAGCCACCAGGCTGGCGGCCTCGTAGCTGGGAAAGGGGCCGAGTACCGCACGGCTGATCCGCAGGGGAACGGCCAGGGATTCGCTGCGCCAGCCCAATTTCAGGCTGGTCCCCACCAAACGCTTGCCCCGCCCATCCACCAATTCCAGGGGGCCCTGGGCGCTCTCCAACACCAAGGGAGGCGCTAGAGGCGTGCTGCCCAGGTGGGCCGCCAAGCCCACCCAGAGCAGGGGCTTGTCAATGCTGATCGGCGGCGGTGGCGGCACGGGCCAGGCGAGCGGGTCGGCGGCGCGGCAAGCGGGCGCCAGCAGGGGGCCGGCCAGCAGCAGGGAAACCAGGGCAAAACGCTTGTGCCCCAGGGGCTTAGTACGCAGGCGCAAGGAGTCGGGCATGGGGGACAGCGGGGACGCCTTAAGGGCGGGAGCTTGGCGGAAGGCACTTCCGCGTCGTACTTTGATTGTTTGTGCCCGAGCGGCGAGAGACATGCCGAAGCTCAAGACCCGCAAAGCTGCCGCCAAGCGGTTCAAGGCCACCGGCAGTGGGAAGTTCATGCGGAGGCGTGCTTTCCTCAATCACCTGCTCGATCACAAGAGCCCGAAGCGCAAGCGCCACCTCGGCACCATGGCCCTTGTCGACGAGCGCGACGCCGACAACGTGCGCGCCATGCTCCCCTACAGCTGATCGCTGCGCGGGTTCCCGTTTTTCCCTTTCCCTGAGATCCATCCATGGCACGCGTTAAGAGGGGCAATGTCGCCCGCAAACGCCGCAACAAAATCCTGCGCCTCGCTAGGGGCTTCCAGGGCAGCAGCGGCTCCCTGTTCCGCACCGCTAATCAGCGGGTGATGAAGGCCCTCTGCAATGCCTATCGGGACCGTCGTCGCCGCAAGCGCGACTTCCGCCGCCTCTGGATTGCCCGCATCAACGCGGCTGCTCGCCTCAACGGGCTCAGCTACAGCCGGCTCATCGGCGGCCTCAAGAAGGCCGATGTGCAGATCAACCGCAAGATGCTGGCCCAGCTGGCCGTGGTTGATCCGGCCAGTTTCACCGCAGTGGTTGGCGCTGCCAACAGCTGACTTTCGCCTGGTAGGCCCATGGATCATCTGCTTCCCCAGGCCTACCTCATCGGTCTGATCGTTCTGCTTGGTGGCGCCGCCGTGGTGGTCGCCAGGCAGATTTTTCGTGTGCGCCGCGATGAGTCGACCCTGAGCCGACTCGAAGGGGTTGCCAAAACGAGTGATCGCTCCTGCGCCGACCTCTATGAGCTCGGCTCCGTGCAACTACGCAAACGGCTCTATAGCGAAGCCGCCGCCAGCCTCAAACTGGCTCTCAAAATCGCCGATGGCGAACCAGCCGAAGCCCAGGCCCTGATTCAGAACGCCCTTGGCTTTGCCCTGGCCGCCCAGAACAACTACGCCGCGGCCATCCGCCACTACCGCTCAGCCCTGAAGTTCAAGCAGGACTACCCGGTGGCCCTCAACAACCTGGCCTTTGCTCTTGAGAAGCAAAGCAAGGCCGAGGAAGCCCTAGACACCTACCGCCAGGTGTTGGAGCTCGATGCCTCCAACAGCACGGCCCGCAAACGGCTCAAGCGGCTGGAACGCACGACAGTCTGAAGGAAGGCGAACCGGCGCAGCAGCAGGGCTCAACGTCGAAACCTGATTTGCCCTGGGGTGTGCCAGTCAAGAGGCCAGACCAGTCCTGGGCTGGTTATGGACGGATAGGAAGATCGAACCCCAATCCGAGCCAAGGGCCCAACCAAGCCAAGCTGAGCTAGGGCTAGGGCCCCTGGCCAGGGGCCCTAGCCAACTACCAAAGACCCCGAACAGGCTGGGGCTTGGCCACGCCGCGTGGGGTCTTGCCGACGACCTGGACCGGATTCAACACCAGCTGGCCGCCACTGTTGGTCAGGCGGGGCGCGATCCAACCATTGAGGGCAAGGGATTCCAGGCCCTGAAATTCGCCGCCCGCCTCCAGGCCAGCCACCTTGTTGCTGGCAAGCACCAGCAGGTCGAGCTGGTCAGATTTGGCGTTGAGGTTGCCCTGCACCGGCACCGCCACCGAGCCCACGGTCATCTCGCCGTGGAGATCCACCATCTGACCCAGGGCTTGCACCGAGATGAGCCTGAGGGTTACGGGCAACACCGAGCCACCGTTGAAGGCCTGGTAAGTGCCATTCCACTGGCGGGGCAGCTGGCTCGTGATCAGGGCCGCCCGGGCAACAGGATCAAAGGTGTCGATCGGCGCGAGTTCGCCCAGCACGGCGGTGTCGGCGGCCTGCTCGGCGCGGGTGGGCGCCTGGAAAGGCACGATGCTGCCCACCGACAGGGTGGTGGCTGCCAACAGAAAGGGGATCACAACTACACCTGGAATTGCCCACAGGCTAAGGGCAAGCAGGGCGGAGACAAGGCCCAGGCTGTACCTTCAAACCAGGCTCCTGCCGTGGAGTTGTCCGTTGTCCATCCCTGGAGAAATCCAAGAGCGGAATGGCCCATAGCTCCAACCCTCTTTCAAGCGGCGCCGATCCGGGCGCCATCGCCCAGGGCGCCGTCCCCAGCCCCGCCCACGACCCTGGCCTAGTAATCGGCGGTCGCCGCTTCCGCAGCCGCCTGATGACTGGTACCGGCAAGTACCCAAGCCTGGCGGCCATGCAGGCCAGCCTGGTGGCCAGCGGCTGCGAGATCGTCACCGTGGCCGTGCGCCGGGTTCAAAGCCAGGCCGCCGGCCACGAAGGCCTGCTCGAAGCGATCGACTGGCAAAAGATCTGGATGCTGCCCAACACCGCGGGCTGTGCCACGGCCGAGGAGGCGGTGCGGGTGGCCCGCCTGGGCCGGGAGCTGGCCAAGCTGGCCGGCCAGGAGGACAACACCTTCGTGAAACTTGAGGTGATCCCCGATTCCCGCCACCTGCTGCCCGACCCGATCGGCACCCTGAAAGCGGCGGAAATCCTGGTGAAGGAGGGCTTCACCGTGTTGCCCTATATCAACGCCGATCCGATCCTGGCCAAACACCTCGAAGACGCCGGCTGCGCCACGGTGATGCCCCTGGGCTCGCCGATCGGCTCGGGCCAGGGCATCCGCAATGCCGCCAACATCGCCCTGATCATCGAAAACAGCCGGGTGCCGGTGGTCGTCGATGCGGGCATCGGCGTGCCCAGCGAGGCGGCCCAAGCCATGGAAATGGGGGCCGACGCCCTGCTGATCAACAGCGCCATCGCCCTGGCCGGGGATCCGGCCGCCATGGCCCACGCCATGGGCCAAGCCTGCGAAGCGGGACGCACCGCCTTCCTGGCCGGCCGGTTGCCCCGGCGGGCCCAGGCCAGCGCCAGCTCACCGAAGCAGGGTCTGGTCGGCCAGTGATGGCGAAGGGGGATGGGGAAAGCCCCGTCACCCACCCAGCGAGGGCTCTGGGGACGCAGGGCCCCCGCTGGGTGGGTGAAGTTCCGTGCCGGATTGGCAATCACCCGAACGGCCCCCCTTAGGGTCCGGCCCACGTTCGCTGCCACACCATGGCCGTCACCCAGGAGGACGGAGGGCGCCTCAATGCCTTCGCCAAGGAACCCCGCATGGAGGTGATCGAGTCCGGCCAGGGGCCAAGCCGCGCCAGCTTGGTGCTGCTGGTTGGCGGCGCCGCCCTGGTGCTGCTGCTGGTGGCCGTGGCCGTGGGCATCAGCTGAGGCTGGTTCTCCCCACTCCTCTTCCAGGGGCAAGCCCCTACGCCAAGTCAGGGACCATCCTGAGAAGGCCAAGGCAGCCAACCAAGTCTGGGAACCCCTGCCCAGGGAGGGGGGCGGAACACCTGTAGTAGCTTGCCCTCACCGAGCGTTTGCTCGTTCACAGGAGTCCTGGGGTGAAGGTTCTCGTTCTCGGCGGCGACGGCTTCTGTGGCTGGCCCTGCTCGGTGAATCTGGCGGATGCCGGTCACGATGTCGTGATCGTCGACAACCTGAGTCGGCGCAAGATCGACATCGATTTGGGCGTGGAATCGCTCACGCCGATCGCCACGATTCAGGATCGCCTCACCGCCTGGGAGCAGGTAGGCGGCAGGCCAATCCGCTTCGTCTCCATCGACGTCGCCAAGAATTACGCGCGCCTGCTCTACCTGCTGCAAACGGAGCGACCCGACGCGATCGTCCATTTCGCCGAACAGCGAGCAGCCCCCTATTCAATGAAATCGAGCGCCACCAAGCGCTACACCGTCGATAACAACGTCAACGGCACCCACAACCTGCTGGCGGCGATCGTCGAGAGCGGCCTCGATCCCCACATCGTCCACCTGGGCACCATGGGGGTCTACGGCTACGGCTCCCACCGCGGCGCCACGATTCCCGAGGGTTATCTCACGGTTGAGGTGCCCCAGCCCGATGGCAGCCGCTTCACCGAAAAGATCTTGCACCCCACGGATCCCGGCAGCGTCTATCACATGACCAAGACGCTCGACCAACTGCTCTTTTTCTACTACAACAAAAACGACGCCATCCGCGTCACCGACCTGCACCAGGGCATTGTCTGGGGCACCAACACCGCCCTCACTGAGCAGGATCCGCGCCTCACTAACCGTTTCGACTACGACGGCGATTACGGCACGGTGCTGAACCGCTTCCTGATGCAAGCGGCGATCGGCTATCCGCTCACCGTCCATGGCACCGGCGGCCAGACCCGCGCCTTCATCCACATCCGCGATTCGGTGCGTTGTGTGCAACTGGCCCTGGAGAATCCGCCCGAACGCGGCGAGAAGGTAAAGATCTTTAACCAGATGACCGAAAGCCACCAGGTGGGTGAACTGGCCCGCAAGGTGGCTGACCTCACCGGCGCCCAGATCAACTACCTGCCCAATCCCCGCAAGGAAGCGATTGAAAACGACCTGATCGTGGACAATCGCTGCTTCATCGAGATGGGTCTCAAGCCCACCACCCTTGATGACGGCCTGCTGAGCGAGGTAGTGGATGTGGCCCGCCGCTGGGCCGACCGCTGCGACCGCTCCAAGATCCCCTGCGTGTCCGCCTGGACCACGACCCAGGCCGCCGCGATCCAGACACCGGCCTGAGCCAGACCCGCCGCCCCTCGGTCCCCACCCATGCGTCCCTACAAGCCCTCGTGAGGATCGCCTTCTTCACCGAAACCTTCCTGCCGAAGGTGGACGGCATCGTGACGCGGCTCACCAAAACGGTGGAGCACTTGGTGGCCGCCGGCGATGAGGTGATCATCTTCTGTCCGGAGGGGGCCCCTGAGACCTACCTGGGCGCCCAGGTGGTCGGCGTGCCGGCCATGCCCCTGCCCCTCTATCCGGAGCTGAAGCTGGCCCTGCCGCGGCCCTCGGTGGCGGAAGCCCTCGACGCCTTCGCCCCCGACCTGGTCCATGTGGTCAACCCGGCGGTGTTGGGCTTAGGCGGCATCTGGCTGGCCAAAACCAAGGGCATGCCCCTGGTGGCCAGTTACCACACCCATCTGCCCAAGTACCTGGAGCACTACGGCATGGGGATGCTGGAGCCCCTGCTTTGGGAACTGCTCAAGGCGGCCCACAACCAGGCCCAGCTCAACCTCTGCACCTCCACGGCCATGGTCGAAGAGCTGCGCGACCACGGCATCCAGCACACCGCCCTCTGGCAGCGGGGCGTTGACACGGAACTGTTTCGCCCCGAGCTGCGCTCCGAGTCGATGCGCCAACGGCTGGTCGGCCGCCACGGCGACAGCGACAGCCTGCTGCTCTACATCGGCCGCCTCTCGGCCGAAAAGCAGATCGACCGCATACGGCCCGTGCTGGAAGCCCTGCCCGGCAGCCGCCTGGCCCTGGTGGGCGATGGTCCCTACCGGGCCCAGCTGGAAAAAATCTTCGAAGGCACCGCCACCACCTTCATGGGCTACATGGCCGGCACAGACCTAGCCAGCGCCTACGCCAGCGCCGATGCCTTCCTGTTCCCCTCCAGCACCGAAACCCTGGGCCTAGTGCTGCTTGAAGCCATGGCCGCCGGCTGTCCCGTGGTGGCCGCCAACCGGGGTGGCATCCCCGACATCGTCAGCGATGGCGTCAATGGCTGCCTCTATGAACCGGACGAGAGCGGCAGCCTCACCGCCGCCACCCAACGGCTCCTGGGCGATCCCAGCCGGCGCCAGCAACTGCGCCTCGATGCCCGCCAGGAGGCCGAGCGCTGGGGCTGGGCCGGAGCCACCGCCCAGCTGCGCCGCTACTACGACCAGGTGCTGACGCCGCCCCTCCAACTGGTGGCCTGAAGGCCTGAAAGCGCTCCAGGGACAGCAACACCCCCGGGAACGGCTTCGCGGACTAGGCCGAGGACAAAGAAAGGAGCTGATTCCCAGCTCAGGAAGCCGCCTGCAACCGCTGCTGCAGCTCGGCCAGGTCGGTGGAGACCCGGGCCAGGGTTTGCTGCAACTGCAGCCGCTCGGCGGCGGTGGGGGCCGCAGGCTTGGCGATAGAGCCGGGCTCCTGGTCCCCGTCGGCCATCTCCTCGACAGTGACCTTGACCACCGGATTGCCCAGGCCGGGTTGGAGCCGATCGAGGCTGTCGCGCAGGGTGCGGGCAGCGCCATCGCCCTCCTGTTTGAGGGTGCCCAGGGGATCGCTGGAGTCGGTAAAAGCTTCGATCACATCGCGGGCTCCGCCGCGGCGCACCCGTTCGACCACCGCCATGCCAACCGGCAAGACCTCCTGCATCAGGGTCAGCCGCAGGGCATCAAAGGGGTCAGCCGCCATGGCAGGCACCAAGTGCTTTCGCACTGCTTACTGAATAACCCCAGTCTGCCGCCCCGGGCTCAGGGTGTGCGGCTCACCCCGGGCTGGACGATCACCTGGTGACTAACCGGCTGCTGGCGCGACCCCAGCCACCAGCCCGCCACCAGGGAAAGCACCAGCAGGGCCGTGAACGGCAGCACCGCCTGGCGGGTCACCTCCAGGCTGCTCCACTCGGCCCAGTTGCGTACCAGGCGCTCGCGGTCAAAGCGACGGCGCTCGTTGGTCTGCTGTTGCAGCCGGCGCCGCAGGGATTTAGCCACCCATCGCTCAAACGCCC
>CAINZT010000022.1 GCA_903855705.1 uncultured Synechococcus sp. | reverse complement strand
ATTCGCTATGTCGATCCCACCACCGGCGAGATCCTGCAAAGCCTCGACACGATCAACATCTATCCCGCCAAGCACTTTGTGACCCCCAAGGAGCGTCTTGAGGGAGCGATCGCGGAAATTCGCGGCGAGTTGCATGACCGGCTCGACCTGCTCAACCGGGAAGGCCGGTTGCTGGAGGCCCAGCGGCTGGAACAGCGCACCACCTACGACCTCGAGATGCTCGAGCAGGTGGGCTATTGCAACGGCGTCGAAAACTACGCCCGCCACCTGGCCGGCCGGCCCGCCGGCACCCCGCCGGAATGCCTGATCGATTACTTCCCCAAGGACTGGCTGCTGGTGGTCGATGAAAGCCATGTCACCTGCTCCCAGCTGCAGGCCATGTATAACGGCGACCAATCCCGCAAGCAGGTGCTGATTGAGCACGGTTTCCGGCTGCCTTCCGCCGCCGATAACCGGCCGCTCAAGGGCGATGAGTTCTGGGAAAAGGCCCAGCAGACGATCTTTGTTAGCGCCACCCCGGGCAACTGGGAAATGGCCCAAAGCAAGGGCCAGATTGTGGAGCAGGTGATCCGCCCCACCGGCGTGCTCGATCCGATCGTGGAGGTGCGTCCCACCGAGGGCCAGGTCGATGACCTGCTTGGCGAAATCCGTGAGCGGGCCGACAAAAATGAGCGGGTGCTGATCACCACCTTGACCAAGCGCATGGCCGAGGACCTCTCCGACTACCTGGCCGAAAATGGCGTGAAAGTGCGCTATCTCCACTCTGAAATCCACTCGATTGAGCGGATCGAGATCATCCAGGATCTGCGCAATGGTGAATATGACGTGCTGGTGGGCGTGAACCTGCTGCGGGAAGGATTGGACCTGCCCGAAGTGTCGCTGGTGGCGATTCTCGATGCCGATAAGGAAGGCTTCCTGCGGGCCGAGCGCTCCCTGATCCAAACGATCGGCCGGGCGGCCCGCCACATCGAAGGTAAGGCCCTGCTCTACGCCGACAACCTCACCGATTCGATGGCCAAGGCAATCTCAGAAACGGAGCGGCGCCGCGCCATCCAGCACGCCTACAACCTCGAACACGGCATCACGCCCACGCCGGCCGGCAAGCGGGCCGGCAACTCGATTCTTGCCTTCCTGGAGGTGTCGCGCCGGCTCAATGATGAGCAATTGGAAGAGGCCACCGACCAGGCCGTTCACAACGAAGTGCCGCTTGAATCCCTGCCGGAGCTGATCACCCAGCTGGAAGACCGCATGAAGGATGCCGCCAAGAACCTCGAATACGAACGGGCCGCCAGCCTGCGCGACCGGATCAAGACCCTGCGCCAGAAGTTGGTGGGCAAGGCCTGAGCGGGGTCGCCTCAGCCCCTTCGGTTTTCGCTTTAAGCCTCGGTGCCCTCGGCCTGATGCAGGGCCGCGCCGCCCAGGCCGAAGGCGCCATGCACCGCCTGCAGGGCCGCCACCCCATCGGCTTCGGCCACCACGCAGCTTGTGCGGATTTCACTGGTGGCGATCATTTCGATGTTGATGCCGGCTTCGGCCAGGCAGCGGAACATGCGGGCGGCCGTGCCGGGGGTGGAGGGCATGCCCGCCCCCACGGCGCTGACCCGGGCGATGGCCATGCCCTGCTCAAAGCGGGCCTCGGGCCACTGGGCCAGCAGCGGCTGCAGGGCCGCCTGGGCCCGGCCCAGGTCGTCGCGGCGCAGGGTGAAGCCCATGTCGCGGCTGAGCTGGTCCCCGCTGCCATGGGTGCGCTCCGACTGGACGATCGCATCGAGGCAGAGGCCCGCATCGGCCAGGGCCCGGCAGACGGCGGCGGCGCTGCCAGGCCGGTCGGGAATGCGATGCACCGCCACCTGGGCCTGGTCCCGGTCGAGGGCGACGCCGCGCACCTCCGGTTCGCCCAGGCCCGCTGGGCTGGGGTTGAGATGCAATTGGTGGTCGCCTAGTTCAAAGGCCAGGGCCGTGGCTTGCAGGGCCTTGTTGCCCTGGTGGCCCGCCACCAGGCAGCTCACCTTCACCTCGCTGGTGGCGATCAGGCGCAGGTTGATGCTGGCCTTGGCCAGGGTGTCGAAGAGGCGGGCGGCCACGCCGGGGCGGCCAAGGATGCCGGCCCCAGAAATACTGAGTTTGGCCATCCCGGCCTCGGCCGTGAGCGTGGCCTGGTCGGCGCCCAGGGCCGCCAGCAGCTCCTGGCAAACGGTGCGGGCCCGCTCCAGTTCTGTTTCGGCCAGGGTGACGGCGATGTCGTTGCTAGCCCCCTCATGGGTGGCCTGCACGATTAGATCCACATTGAGGCCGGTGGCGGAGAGGGCCTCAAACAGGCGAGCCGCCACGCCCGGTTGGTCGGGCACATGGGAGAGGGCCAGTACGGCCTGGTGCTCCTCCAGTTCGGCCCCATCCACGGGCCGGCTTAACTCCAGGCCCGTGTGGCCGGGGCGGCGGTTGGCGCTATCGCTGGTGAGCAGGGTGCCGTGGGCGTCGCTCCAGCTGGAGCGCACCACCAGGGGCACGCCGTAGTTGCGGGCGATTTCGACCGCCCGGGGGTGCAGCACGGCGGCCCCGAGGCTGGCCAGTTCCAGCATCTCGTTGCAGCTGATCGTGGTCATCAGCTGGGCATCGGCCACCTTGCGGGGGTCGGTGGTGAGCACCCCCGGCACATCGGTGTAGATCTCGCAGGCCTCGGCCCCAAGGGCCGCGGCCAGGGCCACGGCCGAGGTGTCGGAGCCGCCCCGGCCCAGGGTGGTGATCTCCGGGGTGCCGGCGTGGCCGCTGCTGGTGCCCTGGAAGCCCGCCACCACCACCACCAGGCCGTTGTCCAGGTGGCGCTGCAGCCGTTCGGTGCGCACCTCGAGGATGCGGGCGCGGCCGTGGGTCGATTCGGTGACGATGCCCACCTGGGGCCCGGTCATCGAGACCGCCGGCACCCCCTGGGCATGCAGGGCCATGGCCAGCAGGGCGATCGACACCTGTTCGCCGGTGGCCAGCAGCATGTCCATCTCCCGCTGGGGCGGGTCGCTGCTGATCGCCCGGGCCAGGCCCGTGAGTTCGTCGGTGGTGTGGCCCATGGCCGAGACCACGATCACCAGGTCATGGCCGGCCTCGCGGCTGGCGGCGATGCGCCGGGCCACGGCCTGGATCCGTTCCACATCCGCGACCGAGGTGCCGCCGAACTTCTGAACCAGCAGGCCCATTCCCGGTGTTGCTATGCGTGAT
>CAINZT010000021.1 GCA_903855705.1 uncultured Synechococcus sp. | reverse complement strand
TGCCAGAACAGAGCGGCCTAGCGGGGTCCGAAGCGCCGTTCGAGGAGCCATTCGAGCAGCCGTTGGGAACGCGGTCTGAGGCGCAGTCCAAAACACAGTCGGAAAAGCAGACTGAAACGCAGTCCGAAACCCAGCCCAACCCGCAATCCAGCTCTGGTATCGGGCCGCATCACGAGCCGCCATGGTGGCCTGGTTTGGCCTCGGACACCGAAGCAAGCAGCGAGCCCGGCTCACCAGCGCGGCCCTTCGGCGCCACCAGCGCCCCGGCGGAGGCGGGCCGGCCGCCCCAGCCGGTGCTCGATGGCCTCTGGGCCTTTGCCCCCAACCGGGATTGCCAGGGCGGCACGGCCTGGTGGCTAGAGCACGCCGAAGGCGCTCTTCTGATCGATTGCCCGGCCTACACCGCCGCCAACTTGGCCTTCCTGCGCGAGCGCCCAGCCGGAATGCTGCTGTTGACCAGCCGCGAAGGCCACGGCCGCGCCCGCCGGTTCCAGGAGGCCCTGGGCTGGCCCGTGCTGGTGCAGGAGCAGGAGGCCTACCTGCTTCCCGGGGTGCAACAGCTGCAGAGCTTTGGCGATGAACTGGCCCTTTCGCCCGGTTTGCGCCTGCTCTGGACCCCCGGTCCCACCCCCGGAGCCTGCGTGTTGCATGCCAGCGGTGAGCCGGATGTGCTCTTTTGCGGCCGGCTACTCAGCCCCACAGCTCCGGGTGCGGCCGCGCCCCTGCCCACGGCCCGCAGTTTCCATTGGGGCCGCTGGCAGCGCAGCCTCAAAAAGCTAAAAGCCTGGCTGCCACAGGGATCTCCCCGCTGGATCGCCAGCGGCGCCGGCCTGGGCGCCCTGGCCGGCGAGAAGCTGATCGGCCCGGGCCGGCCCCTGCTGGACGGGCTCGAATGAGTCGAATTGAGGACGTTTCGGGTTAAAAGCAAGCTGGCGCTGGCCTTCTCGGGTTGCCGCCGGTGGCGAGTCCCCATACGATTGGCGCGCTGACTCCAGTGCCTGTCGGGCTTTCCGATTCGCCTGACGCTCGCTGAACCCAGAAGACTCCTTCCCGATGAACAAAGCTGACCTCGTCAACCTCGTGGCTGCCCGCACCGAGCTGACCAAGACCGAAGTGGCCCAGGTTGTGGACACCCTGATCGACACGATCATCGATTCCGTGGTCGACGGCAAAAAGGTCTCGATCCTGGGCTTTGGCTCCTTCGAGCCCCGCGATCGTTCCGCCCGCCAGGGTCTGAACCCCAAGACCGGCGAGAAGATCAAGATCGAAGCCAAGCGCGTGCCCGCCTTCACCGCCGGCAAGCTGTTCAAGGACAAGGTCCAAGGCTGAAAAGACCAAGGCTGAAAAGTCCAAGGCTGATCAGCCAAGGCCAGGGTTTGGCGATGGGGCGTTGATTGATCCCGCCAAGCCCCTGCCCGACCATCTGGTCCGGCTGTTTGAAGCGGGCCTCCGGCGACGGCGCCAGGGGCCCATGGGCCGTTATGCCCCTTCACCAACGGGGCCGCTCCATCGCGGCAACCTGAGTACTGCCCTGCTGTCCTGGCTGGTGACCCGCCTGCAGGGGGGCGAGTGGCTTCTACGCATCGATGATCTCGATCGCCCCCGCAACCGGCCTGGGGCGCTTGAGGCCATCGTGGCTGACCTGGGCTGGCTGGGGCTCAGCTGGGATGGACCGCTGGTGCTGCAGAGCGAGCGCCGCGGCCTGTATGCCAGCACCCTGTCCTGGCTGCGCCGCAGCGGCGCCCTCTACCCCTGCCGCTGCAGCCGCCGGCTCCTGGCCGACATCTCAGCCCCCCACGGCGCCTTTGCGGTGTATCCCGGCACCTGCGCAGGCCTGGATCCGACCTGGGGGCCCATCGGCGGACGGCTGCCCAGCTGGCGCCTGCGCCTGCCGCCAGGCCGCCTGGGCTGGCAGGAGCAACTGGCTGCCGCCGGCGACCTCGATGGCCCCAACCAGGTGGGCGATGTGGTGCTGCGCCGGGCCGATGGCCTGGTTGCTTACCACCTGGCCACGGCGGTGGATGAGCTCAGCCTGGGCATCAGTGATGTGGTGCGGGGCCACGACCTCTGGCCGGCCACGGCCGCCCAGGTGGCTGTGATGGCGGTCCTGGGCGCCCCAGCCCCGACCTACTGGCATGGCCCCCTAGTGCTCGATGGCAGCGGCCAGCGCCTGGCCAAGCGCAACGGGGCCGCAGGCGTATCGGCCCTCAGAGCTCAGGGCCTTGATGGCCCAGGCGTGGTGGGGCTGCTGGCAGCGGAACTGGATCTGGTGGAGCGGGGCAGCCGGCTCAGCGCGGCCGAATTGCTGGCCGAGCTCAAGATTCGGCCCATGGGCCATCAGGCCTTAACAATTCAGGCGCCGTTGCAGCGGCTGGTGACTGACCAGATGGCAGCCCAACTGGCA
Source organism: uncultured Synechococcus sp. (assembly GCA_903855705.1). Taxonomy (GTDB): domain Bacteria; phylum Cyanobacteriota; class Cyanobacteriia; order PCC-6307; family Cyanobiaceae; genus BAIKAL-G1. The sequence continues at coordinate 92 of CAINZT010000021.1, read as the reverse complement.
GCACCGCAGATTTAAGGAAGGTTGCAGGTTCATGGAACCGAAAAGCCGCCACACTGCTGTGACAGCAAATCAACACAGATTTTGGCCGTACT
>CAINZT010000020.1 GCA_903855705.1 uncultured Synechococcus sp. | reverse complement strand
GGACTCGATGCCTTGCTCGATGACCGCGATGAGCGGGCCGGCGTCAAGTTCAAGGACGCCGACCTGCTCGGCATCCCCTGGCGGGTGGTGGTGGGCCGCGGCGCCAAGGACGGCCAGGTGGAATTGGTCCAGCGCCAGGGCAGCCTCAAGCGGGAGCTGGCGGCGGCGGATCTGCTCGCAGAACTGCCCGGCCTGATCGAAGCGGGGCGCTCCGGCCTGCTGGCCTGAGGCCCCTGGGGCGCCGTGCCCGAATCTTTACCAGCCTGATCACTGCTGGCCTGATCCCTTTGGGGCCAATCCCTTTTGGTCCGATCCAGCGGGGCTGGCCAGGGCTGGGGCGGCCTGGACCTGGGATCGGGGCCTGGGGCTCCCTCAGCCGGGTCGGCCCCCATGCCGGCTCGCTGAGCCCTGGCTCCAGGAGCCGGGGCCAGCGGGGCCCCCTAGGCCTGTCCCCGGGGGCTTGCCTAGGATTGAACCCTTCTCCCCCCCAATCCCCATGGCTGCTGGATGGCGTCGTGTGATGGCCGCCCTGTTTGCGGTATGCCTCAGCCTCAGCTTGGCCCTGACGGCCTGCTCGTCCGCCGGCGGCCCCCTGAGCGGCAACTACGTCGAGGACACCATGACGGTGGCCGAACGGCTGCTCGCCACGATTGCCATCAGCCCGGAGGATCCCGAGCGCACCGCGGCGGAAACCGAGGCCCGCTCCCTCATCACCGCCTACATGGCCCGGTACCGGCCCCAGGCCAAGGTCAACGGCCTGGCCTCCTTCACCACCATGCAGACAGCCATCAACTCCCTGGCGGGCCACTACACCAACTACGCCAACCGCCCGGTGCCCGAGGCCCTCAAGGCCCGGCTGGACAAGGAACTCAAGCGGGCTGAGGCCAGCGTCGTGCGCGGCGCCTGAACCGACTGCTTCCCAGTGCCCTCCTAGCAAACGGGCCGCATTGGCCCTGCTTGCGCTCCCTCGGGACCGCCTTTTTACTGTCATCTTTTTGACGAAGGGACCGTTGATCTGAGAAGCTCCCAAGTTGTGCTCAGTTGCGGCTCCAGGCCGCCTTGTCCTTGGCCAACGTTGTCGTCATCGGTGCTCAGTGGGGTGACGAGGGGAAGGGCAAGATCACCGATCTCCTCAGTCGTTCGGCCGATGTGGTCGTGCGCTACCAGGGTGGTGTGAATGCCGGTCACACCATCGTGGTGGACAACAAGGTGCTCAAGCTGCACCTGATTCCATCCGGCATCCTTTACCCGGACACCACCTGCCTGATCGGCTCGGGCACCGTGGTCGATCCGCGGGTGATGCTGGGCGAACTCGACATGCTGGCCGAGAACGGCATCAGCGTGGCGGGCCTGAAGCTCGCGTCCACGGCCCACGTGACCATGCCCTACCACCGCCTGCTTGATCAGGCGATGGAGCAGCGCCGGGGCGATCGCCGCATCGGCACCACCGGCCGCGGCATCGGCCCCACCTACGCCGACAAGGCCGAACGCAACGGCATCCGGGTCATTGATCTGCTCGATGAGGACCGGCTGCGCGACCGCCTCGCCGGCCCCCTGGCCGAGAAGAACCTGCTGCTCGAGCGCGTTTACGGGCTCGAGCCCCTCGATGGCGAGGCGGTGATCGCCGAGTACGCCGCCTACGGCCAGCGCCTGGCCCCCCACGTGGTCGACTGCATCCGCACGATCCACCAGGCGGCCCGGGCCCGCAAGAACATCCTGTTTGAGGGCGCCCAGGGCACCCTGCTCGACCTCGACCACGGCACCTACCCCTACGTCACCTCCTCCAACCCGATCTCCGGTGGGGCCTGCATCGGCGCCGGCGTCGGCCCCACCCTGATCGACCGGGTGATCGGCGTGGCCAAGGCCTACACCACCCGGGTGGGCGAGGGGCCCTTCCCCACCGAACTGCAGGGCAGCCTCAACGACCACCTCTGTGACCGGGGCGGTGAATACGGCACCACCACCGGCCGGCGCCGCCGCTGCGGCTGGTTCGATGGCGTGATTGGCCGCTATGCGGTGGAGGTGAACGGCCTCGATTGCCTGGCGATCACCAAGCTCGACGTGCTCGATGAGCTCGATGAGATCCAGGTGTGCGTCGCCTACGAACTCGATGGCCAGCGCATCGAGCATTTCCCCAGCAGCGCCGAGGATTTCGCCCGCTGCCAGCCGATCTTTGAAACCCTGCCCGGCTGGGAATGCTCCACCGAGCAATGCCGCAAGCTTGAGGAGTTGCCGGCCAAGGCGATGGCCTACCTGCGCTTCCTGGCCGAGCTGATGGAGGTGCCGATCGCGATCGTCTCCCTCGGCGCCAACCGGGACCAGACCATCGTGGTCGAAGATCCAATCCATGGTCCGAAGCGGGCCCTGCTGAGCGCCTGAACGGCTGCTGAGCGACTGAAACGCTTGTTAAGCGACTGAACTGCTCAGCGACTGATCGACGAAGCGCGCGGGCCTTTGCCGATCGCTTGACCGGTTCTGCTCCCTTGGCCGATCCCAAACCCTTTGCCCGTGTCCGTTACCCGTGCCTGAGTCCGCCCCGTCCAGCCCCGCCGCCGGGCCCCGCTTCGATGTCGTCGGCATCGGCAACGCCATCGTCGATGTGCTGGTCAAGGCCAACGACGACGTGCTCGACAACCACGGCCTGACCAAGGGCACCATGGCCCTGGTGGATGAGTCCCAGGCCCAGCGGCTCTACGCCAGCGTCGGACCAGGCCTGGAAACCTCAGGCGGTTCCGCCGCCAACACCCTGGCGGGGATCGCCCAGCTGGGGGGCCGGGCCGGCTTCATCGGCCGGGTGCGCGATGACCAGCTGGGCGCCATCTTTGCCCACGACATCCGCGCCGTCGGTGCCAGCTTCCAGACCCCAGCGGCCAGCAGTGGGCCCTCCACCGCCCGCTGCCTGATCCTGGTTACCCCCGATGCCCAGCGCACGATGTGCACCTACCTGGGGGCCTCCGTGGGCCTAGATCCGGCCGACCTGGACCTGCAGATGGTGGCGGACGCCAAGCTGCTGTATCTGGAAGGTTACCTCTGGGACAGCGAAGCGGCTAAGCGGGCCTTCATCGCCGCGGCCGAATTGATCCGCGCCCAGGGGGGCCAGGTGGCCCTCTCCCTCTCCGATGCCTTCTGCGTCGAACGGCACCGCGACAGCTTCCAGGAGCTGGTCGATGGCCATGTCGATGTGCTGTTCGCCAACGAAATGGAGATCACCGCCCTCTACAAGGCGAACAGCTTTGAGGAGGCCGTCGATCAGGTGCGTGGTCGCTGCCAGGTGGCGGCCCTGACCCGCAGTGAGCTGGGCTCCCTGGTGCTGGCGGGCGACCAAAGCCACACGATCGAACCCTTCCGCCTTGGCGAGCTGGTGGACACCACCGGCGCCGGCGACCTCTATGCGGCGGGCTTCTTACACGCCTACACCCGGGGCCTGGATCTTCAGACCTGCGGCCGCCTCGGCTCCCTCTGCGCCGGCCAGGTGGTGACCCAGCTCGGGCCCCGCAGCCAGGTGAGCCTGCGCCAGCTCGCCGCCGACCACCTGGGCCTGAGCTTCTGAGTCTGGCCCCCTGGGGCCCGCCATCTGAGCCTGGGAGCCGACCAGTCCAGAAACGGCATGCCCCAGGAAGAGCCTGCCCAAGGAAGGCAGTGCGCCAGCAATCCCGTGCCTTCTCCCCAAGCCAGGGGCCCTCACCCCGGGTGGCCCAAGGCCTCCAGCAAGGCCGAGAACTCCAGGCCCGGGGGTTGGTCGCTGGCTCTGGGCTGGCGTAGCAACAGCAGCTCCAGACCCAGCTCGGCGCAAAGCTCACTCCAGAGCTGCTCGGTGACCCCGCCGGATTGGCGGCAGAGCACCGCATCAATGGCCCAGCGACGACAGAGGGCCCGCTCAATCGCCCCAGGCCTGAGGGGGCCGAGCTCCTTTGCGGGCCGATCGCCCGCCGCCCTGATCCCAGCCGGTCCGTTGCCTGGGGGGGACGGTTGGTGCCCAAGGCGGGGATGCACACAGGCCAGCTGGCCATCGGCCAGGCCCGCGGCCCGGGCCAGGGCCAGGGCCGCGGGGTTGGGCAGGATGCGGGCGAAATGGCCCTCGGCTGGGCTATGGGCCAGGGCCTCCCGGAGCCGCCGCGCCCCAATCGCCAGCAGCAGACGTTTGCCCCCCAGCTCGAGGCCAGCGAGATCCGACAGGCTCGTCAGCAACTGACGCCGGGGCAGCCCGCCTGGATCTCGGGCTAGGTCGCTGTCTTCACCAGGGCTGTGGAGCGGAGCCCTGAAGGGGGCTGGGATCGGCACCACGACCGGGGGCCGTTGCAGGCGCAGCAGGGGCTGGTCCAGGCGCCGGCAGGCCGCCAGGAGGTCGGCGCTGATCCGCTCGGCAAAGGGATGGCTGCCATCGACCACCCAGCGGAAGCCGCCCTGGCGCCGCGCCGCCGCCAAGGCTGCGGCGATTGCCCCAGGGCCGGCCAGGGCTCCCACCTGCAGCTCCAGGGCCGGATGGGGCCAGTAGGCCCGGGCGGCCGCCTCACTCACCACGCTGACCCGCAGGCGCCAGCCCCGCGCCAACAACACCGCGGCCAGCCGGGGGCCTTCACCGATGCCACTCACCAGCCAGATCGCCCCTGGTTGGCCATGGCAGCAGGGTTCCCGTTCAGAGACCTGGTCCTGGCGGGCGGGCTCCCCCTGGTGGATTTCAGGGCCGTGCATCAGGATGGGGCCCCCTGGCGAACTCCCGATCCGTGAACCAATGCTTGCTGGAGGTGGAGGTGATCGAAGCGCCCCAGGTGCGTTACACCCAGGACAACCAGACCCCCGTGGCCGAGATGGCCGTGCAGATTGAAGGGTTGCGACCGGATGATCCCCCCGGCCAGCTGAAGGTGGTGGGCTGGGGCAGCCTGGCCCAGGACCTGCAGAACCGGGTGCAGGTGGGCCAGCGGCTGGTGCTCGAAGGCCGCCTGCGCATGAATACCGTGACCCGCCCGGATGGGGTCAAGGAGAAGCGGGCGGAATTCACCCTCTCGCGCCTCCATCCCCTCGCCGGCGCCGGCCAGGCCTCGTTTGGCGCGGCGCCCGGGGCTAGCGCCCCCGGACAGGCCAGCCCCCAGGAGTTCTCCGCCAGCCCGGCCAATGGTGGTAGCGGCCGCCCCCCTGGTAGGCCGCCAGCCCCGGCCCCGACCCGCCGGCAGCCAGCCGCTGCGCCGGCACCAGCTCCAGCGGCGGCCGCGGCCCCAGCGGAAACACCCACCTGGAACACCTCTCCCCTGGTGCCCGATTTCCCCGAAGGCGAAGACGACATTCCCTTCTAAGGGTCCTTGTGCATGGCCCCCAGGGCCAGAGGAGCGGCTAGGGAACGGACCAAGGGATCCTGCAGAAAAAAGACCTGGCAGCAGACCAGGGAATGGCCCCCTTGGCCCTGCCCCTGGACGGTTAGGCGCCAGTGCTGCAGAGCGGCCTTGGGGGCCCCTGGGTGGCTTAGCTGCCTTTGACCCGCTGGCTGGCCTGCTCCAGCACCTGGCCCAGTTCCCGCTCCAGGGCTGCCAGATCCAGACGCAGGTCGCTCCAATGACCGCCATCGATCTGCTGGAGCAACCAGAGACGGTCGGCGGCGAGCCGCTCGAGCAGCTGCTCGGTGCTGAGCGAAGCTCCAGCCAGGGGCTCAGCGCCCCCAGGGCTAGGGGCCTCCGCGGCTGGAGTGCCTGGAAAGAATTCAGTGCCGGTGCCTTCGCCATCGCGATCGGGCACCCCGTTGGCCGAAGATGGCGCCATGCAAGCAATCGCATCGCCCGGAAGCCTAATCACGATCGCCGGCGCCGTTCTGACGGTGGTCGGTTCGATCGCCTACGTCACCGACAGCCCCACCTTGAGCCTGGCGGGGGTGTTTTACGGCGTGCCGGTGCTGCTCGGCGGCCTGGCCCTCAAATCCTCGGAGCTGCCGCCAGCCGAACTGGTGGAGCCCTCGGCCGAAGCCGAAGCCCTGCGCGAGGCCGAGGCCAGCCAGCCCCTGCGCAAGCTGGTGAAGGACGTGAACCGCTGGCGCTACGGCCAGAAGGCCCATCTGGAGAGCTCGCTAGAAGCCCTCAAGCTCTGGGATGAGCAGGACCCACCCCAGCTGCTGCGGGTGGCCGAACAGGCGGAGGCCGGCGGCTACGGCCTCGATCTCACCTTCCAGTGCCAGGGCGTTGGTTTTGATCGCTGGCAGGCCCGCCAGGACCGGCTCGGCCGCTTCTTTGGTCCGGGCCTGAGGGCCGAGGTGAGCCAGCTGGGCAAGAGCAAGGTACTGATCCGACTGCGGCCCTTAGGCGAAACGGCCGAGGGGGTCGAGCCTGGTGAAGACCCCTCTGGCTCTTAAAGCCAACGGCTCCTGGGCCCCGGCCCAAGCGCTCATCGGCCCTTGGCCTGACCGACTCCTTCCAAGCACCTAACCAAGACGCCCAACCAGGCCGCCGGCCCACCTTCTTCACCCCAACCTCCATCACCCCTGCCACAGCCAGCCGCTTCAGGGAGGTTTAGTCCTCAGAATGATTCGCAAGAATGATTCGCAAAGCTGCTTTACACCAGCGACTTCATTCCCCTGATTCAGCCTCCCCATTCCTCAGCCTCCCCGGCCCCACTCCGAACCCGCGCCCCCAGCCCGTTTCGCCTTGAGCACCGATCCCGCCATCTCCGCCGCCGACACCCTGCGCGTCTCGGTCTTAAGTGAGGCCCTGCCCTACATCCAGCGCTTTGCCGGCCGGCGGGTGGTGGTGAAATACGGCGGCGCCGCCATGGTGCGCCAGGACCTGCGCGAGGCCGTCTTCCGCGACCTGGCCCTGCTGGCCTGTGTCGGCGTTCAGGTGGTAGTGGTGCATGGCGGCGGGCCAGAAATCAACGAATGGCTGGGCCGGTTGCAGATCCAGCCCGAATTCCGCAACGGCCTCCGGGTCACCACCCCCGAGACCATGGATGTGGTGGAAATGGTGTTGGTGGGCCGGGTTAACAAGCAGATCGTTAACGGGCTCAACCAGGTGGGAGGCCGGGCGGTAGGGATCTGCGGGAGTGATGGTGGGTTGGTGCTGGCCCGCACCTACGGCGATGGCTCCAATGGCCTGGTGGGCGATGTGGCGGCCGTGAATCCAGCCGTGCTGTTGCCCCTGCTCGAGCACGGCTACATCCCGGTGATCTCGAGCGTGGCCGCCAACGCCGAGGGCCAGGCCCACAACATCAATGCCGACACGGTGGCGGGCGAACTGGCCGCGGCCCTCCAGGCCGAAAAGCTGATCCTGCTCACCGACACCCCCGGCATCCTGCGGGACCGGGACAATCCAGGCTCCCTGATCCGCCAGGTGACCCTGGCCGGCGCCCGCGAGCTGATCGAGAGCGGCGTCGTGGCCGGCGGCATGACCCCCAAGACCGAGTGCTGCATCCGGGCGATCGCCCAGGGGGTGGCGGCGGCCCATATCGTCGATGGCCGCAGCCCCCATGCCCTGCTGCTGGAGGTGTTCACCGACGCCGGCATCGGCACGATGGTCGTGGGCACCCAACGCCAGATCAGCGGCTGAGCCGTGGCGGATTTGCGGCCTACCGACAGTCTTGCCGATGGCCAGGCCGGCCGAGACCGGCCCGATCCGCCGGAGCTGGCCCTGGCGCTCCGCGCCCTGGAGAGCGGCGACTACGGCGCCTGCCTGCGGGGGCTGGCGCCCCTGGCCGATGCCCATGGCGCCAGTACGGCCCTCGGGGGGCGGATCCGCTTGCTGATGGCCACGGCCCTGATGGGCCAAGGCGACTCGGCCGGAGCGGCGGCCTGTTGCCGCAGCCTGCGGGGTTGCAAGGATCTCACCCTGCGCCAACAGGCCAGGGACCTGGAGGAGGTGCTGGAGGCACCGGCCCTGCAACGGCCGCGCAACTGGTCGGTGCAGGTGCCGAGCCTGGGGGAGCTGGAACGGGTGGAAGGGCGTTCGCCGATGCAGAGCTGGCGCCGTCGCCCCCGGCCCGAACCCCCACCGCCGCCGCCGGTGGGCGCCACCAAGACCCCCTGGGGATTTGCCCTGGTGGCCGTGGCCCTGCTGCTGCTCACCACCTTGCTGGCGGGCTGCGTCCAGGTGGAAACCAGCCTGAACTTCCCGGCGCCCGGTCGCCTGCAGATCAGCCAAACCAGCACCAGCGCCACGGGCCAGGCCCTGCCCTGGCAACGGGACCTGGCCGCAGCCCTGGGGGGCGGCTCGGTGGTTGTGGAGCGCGACCACGGCCGCCAAAGTCTGCGCAACCGCGCCTTACCCACCTCCCAGGCCCTCGCCTGGCTCAGCCAAAGTCTGGAGCGCGGCGCCGCCCTGGCCGGCGTCAACCTGCCGAAGCCCCAGCTGGAGTTGCGGGAGCGCAACTGGCTGATCGGCGTGCAACAACAGATGGAGCTCTCCATCGACCTCAGGGCCCTGGACTCCCTGCCCGGCCTGGACTTGGCCTTCCGGTTTGCGCCCCTCGAGCCCAAGGCCGTGCAGCTGGCCACGCCCAGGCCGGTGCAGGCGGGCCCTGGCGCCAAGGAGCTGCACTGGCGCCTGGAGCCCGGCGCCCTGAACCGGCTCGCCTGGAGCACCTGGCGCTGGAGCCGCCTGGGGCTGGGGGCCGTGGCCGTGGCCCTGCTGTTGGGGCTGGCCTTGCTGCTGCAACGATTGCGGTTGCGGGCTGGGTTTGGCTTTCCCCAGTTACCGGCCTAACGGGTTGGTGGACCCAAGGCCGACTGGCCTGGACCTGCCCTCACCTCAGGCTTAAGCGGCCGGCCGACTGAGTTGCCCGTGGCGCTAGCCCTGGCCTTTAAAGCTCCAGGGGATCGGGATCGATGCTCAAGCTCACATCCCGGGGCAAGCCTTCCCGCAGCACGGCCTCCGCCGGCAGGGGCAGGTCTGGACCGGCCGGGCCATGCAGCAGGAGCTGCCAGCGGCTGCGGCCCGCCACCCGGGCGATCGGGGCCGGGGCCGGGCCGATCAGCAGCCAGCCGCTGGCCATCACCTGGCTACGGATCCGTTCCGCCAGGGACGCTGCCGCCGTGGCCGTGCCGCTGGCCGACGGACCCGCCAGGCGCAGCAGGCAGGCGCGGCTGAAGGGCACCAGTTGGGCGGAGCGCCGCAGGGCCAACTCCTCTGCCAAAAAGATCTCGTAGCGACCGTCCACCAGGTGACGAATCACGGGGTGGTCGGGGCAGTAGGTCTGCACCAGCACTTCCCCGGGCCGGTCGCCCCGGCCGGCCCGGCCCGCCAGTTGCAACAGCAATTGCAGGCTCTGTTCGCCGGCGCGCAGGTCGGGCCGGTGCAGCAGACCATCGGCGGCCAGCACGGCCGCCAGGGTGACGGCGGGCAGGTCCATGCCCTTGGCGAGCATCTGGGTCCCCACCAGCACATCGGCCTCGCCGGCGGCAAAACGCTCCAACAAGCGACGGTGACCATCGCGGCCCCGGGTGGTGTCCCGGTCAAAGCGCAGCAGACGCAAGCCTTCGAGCTCCTTATCGAGTTGCTCCATCACCCGCTGGGTGCCGGCCCCGAAGGGCTTGAAGGCGGTGGAGCCGCAATGGGAGCAGCGTTCCGTGATCTCGGCGCGGTGGTCACACCAGTGGCAGCGCAACCACTGGGGGCCATCGCTGCGGCCATGGACCGTGAGCGCCACATCGCAATTAGGACAAAGCACCACCTCGCCGCAGCTGCGGCAACTGAGAAAACTGCTGTGGCCACGGCGGGGCACGAGCAGCACGGCCTGCTCGCCCCGCTCGGCCAGGCTGCCGAGGCGCTGCATCAGGGGCCGGCTGATCAGGCGGCGGTGGCCGTCCTCCAGCTCCAGACGCATATCCACCAGCCGCACCGGTGGCAGGGGCCGGCCGCCGATGCGCTCGGGCAGGCGCAGCAACTTCGTGGTCGCTGCCGGCCCCTGGCAGGTCTGCCAGGTTTCCAGCGATGGGGTAGCGCTGCCGAACACCAGGCGGGCGCCACTGCGGCGGGCCCGGTGCCTGGCGACGTCCCGGGCGTGATAACAGGGCATGGGGCTGTCCTGCTTGTAGGAGCTGTCGTGCTCCTCATCGAGCACGATCAGGCCCAGGTTGCTGATCGGCATAAACACCGCCGAGCGGGTGCCCACCACCACCAGGGGCTCCCCATCGGGCACCAGGCAGCGGCGCCAGGTGTCGATGCGCTGGCGCTCGCTGCAGCCGCTGTGAAATTCCGCAACCGCCGCGCCAAAGCGTTGGCGGCAGCGATCCAGCAACTGGGGCACCAGGCCGATTTCGGGGGTCAACAGCAACACCCCCTGGCCGGCTGCCAGGCAATCGGCGGCGGCCTGCAGATACACCTCGGTTTTGCCGGCTCCGGTGACGCCCCAGAGCAACAGGCTCTGGCCCGCGGGCGCGCGGCGAATCTGCTCAAGGGCGGCGGCCTGGGCGCCTGTGAGGGTTTGGGCTGGGACCAGGGCTGGTCCGGCGGCGGCGTTGCCGCTGGCCACTCCTCCGGGCTCCTTGACCTGGGCCTCGCGCCGCACCAGGCCGCGCCGCTCCAGGCCGTCCAGCACCGAACGGCTGAAGCCGCCACGGGCCAGCAGCTCCGCCTGCCAGGCGCCGCCGCCCCAGCGGTCCAGCTGCTCCAGTAAGGCCTGTTGCTTGGCGGGCAGGACCAGGCCGCTGCTGCTGGTTGGGGCCCCTTCACTGGCCAAGGCCACCCAGACCAGGCGCCGGGGGGCGCTGGACGCCTTGGCGGGGCGTTGGCCTAGCCAGCCCGGGGGCAGGGCGCTTTTAAGGGTGCGAAACAGGCTGGTGTGGCAATCGCGGGCCACGTCCTCGATCAAGCCATGCCACTGGCCATCCACGGCTGCCCGCTGATGCAGCGCCTCGACCGCCAGCAGCGTCAGACCTGCCAGCCCACTGGGCCGCTCCTGCAGGGTTTCAACGACCAAGCCCACGTGGCGCCTTCCCCGCAGGGGCACCCGCACCAGATCGCCACTGGCCAGCGCCAGGCCATCTGGGTTGGCATAGGTGAAGACCTGGCCCTCCCGACCCGCCTCCACCCAGACCTGAACCCAGGGCTCAGCGGGGCTGACCAGGGGCCCATCGGCACCATTGGGGCGATCAGCTGGGATGGGCAACCTTGCAGAACTCACCATTCTTTCTTAAGATGTGAGGGTTGAGCAGCTGCAACAAGCTGCTGTCGGAACCCGGCAGAGTTCCGTCTAGAGGGAAGATCGATGCCCGCGTCCAGGGAGTTTCCAGCCCTGAACCGCCGATCTGCGAACTCCCCTGACAGCGCTGCCGGGGCCTTGCCCATTGTTGTTCTGTCCAGGTCAGGTTTCTGCCACACGTCTTAAGTCAGTCCAGTCCCTTGGGTCCCAGACCTGCCTTGCTGCCCAAGCGTGGCTAAAGGTTGGGGGTGCAACCTGCAGCACCATTCCGTGTTCACGGCACCGGCCTAGGGCTGTGCGGCCCTTAGGGGCCTGATTGAAGCTTGATTGGTTCCCTAATCCAGCATTCAGGATTCCGCCGCCCGCTTGGGCTCCAGGCCTGAAGTTCTGCCCCAATCGCGGACCTGCCAACCCAGCGCCATCCCTCCCGACTGCTGCCTTTATCCCCGCCACACCTGCGCCGCCCGTAACGCCTTCCCCCGTCTTCCCATCCCCATGAGCCCTGTTGCTGCATCGGCCAAAACCGACCTTCCCGAGATCCTGATGGTGGCCACCACAGGGGGTGAAACCATCCAGGTCACCACCCGTAAGGCCAGCAGCAAGGCCAAGGCCCCGGCCCATGGGGACAGCAGCCCGTCTACCGATGGGGAGGCCAACGACAGCACGCCGGCGGCTAAGGCCAGCAAAACCAAGGCGGCTCCCAAGACAGGCGCAACGGCCAAACCCAAAGCTCCTCCCAAGCCCAAGACGGCCGAAAGCGGCAAGTCGGCTGCTCCCAAGCCCGCCGGTGCTAAGGCGGGTGCCGTGAAATCGACCACTGCCAAAACCAGCACCGCCAAAGCCGTTACGGCCAAAACCGCCGCCAGCAAAACCACCACAGCCAAGGCAGGCGCAGCCAAACCGGCCGCGGCCAAGGCTGCTGGCGCCAAGGGCACAGCCACCAAAGCCGCCCCCAAGACCGCAGGGACTAAGGCCCCTGCCAGCAAGGCTGGCAGCAAGGCCAAAGGCGAGGCCGATCTCGACCTCGAGGTCGACCTCAATGCCGCCGCCGATGACCTGCTCGATGGCATCGACACCGCCGCCGCCGCCAAGGCCGACAAGGACGCCAAGGCCAAGGCCCTGGCCAGCATCAAAGTGGGACCCAAGGGTGTCTACACCGAAGACTCAATCCGGGTCTATCTGCAGGAGATTGGCCGGATCCGCCTGCTGCGGGCCGATGAAGAGATCGAGTTAGCTCGCAAGATCGCCGACCTGCTGCAACTCGAAGAACTGGCCGCCCAGTTTGAAGTGGACCACGGCCACCATCCCGACACGAAGGAATGGGCCGTGCTGGTGGACATGCCCGTGATCAAATTCCGCCGCCGGCTGATGCTGGGCCGCCGGGCCAAGGAAAAGATGGTGCAGTCCAACCTGCGCTTGGTGGTGTCGATCGCCAAGAAATACATGAATCGGGGCCTGTCTTTCCAGGACCTGATCCAAGAAGGCAGCCTGGGCCTGATCCGCGCCGCCGAGAAGTTCGACCACGAAAAGGGCTACAAATTCTCCACCTACGCCACCTGGTGGATTCGCCAGGCGATCACCCGCGCCATCGCCGACCAGAGCCGCACGATCCGCCTGCCGGTTCACCTCTACGAAACCATCTCCCGCATCAAGAAAACCACCAAGGTGCTCAGCCAGGAGTTTGGACGCAAGCCCACCGAGGAGGAGATCGCCGAAAGCATGGAGATGACGATCGAGAAGCTGCGCTTCATCGCCAAATCGGCCCAGCTGCCCATCTCCCTGGAAACCCCGATCGGCAAGGAAGAGGATTCGCGCCTGGGCGACTTCATCGAAGCCGATATCGAAAATCCGGAGCAGGATGTCGCCAAAAATCTTCTGCGCGAAGACCTCGAAGGGGTGCTAGCGACCCTCAGCCCAAGGGAGCGGGATGTGCTGCGCCTGCGCTACGGCCTCGATGACGGTCGCATGAAGACCCTCGAAGAGATTGGCCAGATCTTTGATGTCACCCGCGAACGCATCCGCCAGATCGAGGCCAAGGCCCTGCGCAAATTGCGGCACCCCAACCGCAACGGCGTGCTCAAGGAATACATCAAGTAGGCCGGATGCCTGTTTCCTCCTCCCTGGGGGCAGCCACTGCTGCTCCCAGGGTTTCGATTGTTCTCCCCACCTACAACGAAAGGGGCAACATTGAACCCCTTCTGCAGCAGCTTCTGCCCCTCAAGGCCCGTTTCGACCTGGAAATCCTGGTGGTGGATGACGACTCCGCCGATGGCACCGCCGAACTGGTGCGCCAGCTGGCCCATGGCGAACCCTGTCTGCGCCTGATCCGGCGCGTCGGCCGCGCCGGCCTGGCCAGCGCCATCAAGGAGGGATTGCTTGATGCCACCGGCGATCTGGTGGTGGTGATGGACAGCGATGGCCAGCACCAGCCCAGCTCCGTGCTGGAGGCCCTCACCACCCTGCAGCAGGGGGACTTCGACCTGGTGATCGGCAGCCGCTTCCACGCCCAGGCCCAGATCCAGGGCCTCAGTGGCCGCCGCGAGACCGGATCCACCTGGGCCAACAAATTGGCTCGGGCCAGTTTGCCCCGCTACCGCCAGCTCAGCGACTACATGAGCGGTTTTTTTGCCCTGCGGCTGGATCGCTGCCTGCCCCTGGTTCGGGCCGTGGATGTGAACGGCTTCAAGTTTCTCTATGAGTTGCTAGCCCACAGCCGCGGCCAATTGCGCGTCTGCGACATACCCCTGCGCTTCCAGCCCCGGGGCTATGGCACGTCCAAATTGGATGTGGCGGTGTTGTGGGATTTCGGCATCTCGATCCTGCACACCCTCTGCCTGCGCCTCTTGCCCAGGCGGGCAATCAGTTTTGGCCTGGTGGGCGCCTCAGGGTTCCTGGTGCAGGTCCTCGTCACCCAACTGGTGATGCTGCTGGGGGTGGCCTTCGCCCAAGCCCTGCCGGTGGCCGTGGTGGCTGCCGCCAGCTCCAATTACCTGGTGAATAACGCCCTCACTTTCCGCTTCCAGCGCCAGAAAGGCCTGGCCCTGCTGCGGGGCCTGCTCAAGTTCCTGCTGGTGGCCTCCCTGCCGGTGCTGGCCAATGTGGGGGTGGCGTCGGCCTTTTACAGCTACGTCTCCCACAACACCTTCTGGGCCCAGCTGGCGGGGATTGTGGTGGTGTTTGTCTGGAACTACGCCGCCTCGTCCCGCTTCGTCTGGAACACTCCCTGACGAGGGTCCAGCCCCTAGCAGCCCAATCCATGACCAACGCCCCTGCCCCCAGCGATTCCATGGCCCCTGCCGAGCCCAAGTCAGCACCAGAAGCCCCTGGGGAGCTGAGCCTGGCGGACCTGGCCACCCTGCGAACGGCCCCAGCCCTGGCAGCCCACCAGCGCCCGGGCCTGCTGGCCGAGCTCAAGACCAAGCTGGCGGCCTGTGACTGGTTCACGATCGGCGTGATGGCCCCCTCGGCGACGTCTGCCCTGGCGGCCCTGCAGGCCTGCGAAGGGGCCCTGGGTTGGCCGGCCCTCGAGGCCCACGGCCAGAATCCCGAACCGGAAAGCGTGGTTGGCCCCGTGTTCCTCAAAGGGAACCAGCACTCGGGCCAGTTCCTGCTGCGGGCCGAAACGGGCTTGGGCGAGGGGATCCTGATCAGCGGCCACCTCAACGGCGAGCCCGATCCAGCCCTAGAAGGCACCTGGGGCCCCCTGCCCCTCGACCTTTTCGACGCCTGAATCCCGTTCGGGGCAAAGAGCGGGGCAAAGAAGCGCAGGATCCGCCGCCCAGATGGGCCCAGCCACCACCAGGCCCTTCCCGGCCAGGGCCCTTTCAACAGGTCAAGAGTTACCGCGGCAACGGGTGGGTGGACCCGCTGCTCCCTAGGCTGACCGGCTGTTGTCAGGCAGCAGGCGCTGCCCCCGAAGGTTTCTGATGGCCGGTTCCACCCTGCGCATTGCTTCCCGTCGCAGCCAGCTGGCCATGGTGCAGACCCATTGGGT
>CAINZT010000019.1 GCA_903855705.1 uncultured Synechococcus sp. | reverse complement strand
GAAATTGAAACTTGAAGTGGTGGTCGATGACGACCGGGTCGACACGGTTGTGACCGCCATCCAAGATGCCGCCCGCACCGGCGAAATTGGCGACGGCAAGATCTTCATCAGCACCATTGATGCGGTGATTCGGATTCGCACCGGCGATCGGGACAACGACGCGATCTGAGTCCCAGGCCCGGTTCCCTTCCAGGGTTTCAGGGGCTGGCCAGGGTTCGAGCCACAAGCGAGCGAATCAGGCCCCCATCCAGGCCGCCAGCCCCCTCCGCCAAAACGGCTCCTGGCACTGCCACTGCTGGCCTCTCTGCTGCTGGATTGCCAGCAGTTGGTCCCGGGTCAGCACTTGGCCCAGGCTCAGGCAGTGGGCTTGGCTCAAGGCCAGTGCTTGGCCCTGAGCCAAGCCCATCAACCCCCAGGCCGCTGCCCAGCCAGAGCAGGTACTCGTGGTTGCCCGCAGGTCCCGTGATCGGCGAGGCCACCAGGCCCAGGGCCTGCCAGCCCAGGGCAGTGCCTGAGCGGATCACCCCCTCGATGGCATCGACATGGGCGGCGGGATCGCGCACAACGCCGCCCTTGCCCACCCGGGAGCGGCCCACCTCAAACTGGGGCTTGACCAGCAGCAGGGCCTCGCGGCGGCCCGGAGCCAGCAGGGCCCCCAGGGCCGGCAACACCAGTCCCAGGGAAATGAACGACAGATCGGCCACGGCCAGGTCGGGCCAGGGGTCCTCCGGGCCGTAGAGGTCGTCCGGAGTGAGGTGGCGCAGGTTGGTGCGCTCCCGGAGCACCAGGCGCGGATCGATGCGCAGACTCCAGGCCGTCTGGCCGTAGCCCACATCAATGCCATAGACCCGGCTCGCGCCGCGCTGCAGCAGGCAATCGCTAAACCCCCCGGTGGAGATGCCGCCATCGAGGCAGACCCGCCCCTCGACCCAGATGGGCAGGGCGTCCAGGGCCGCCACCAACTTCTCGCCGCCGCGGGAGACGAAGCGAGGCGGCTGCTCCACCTCCAGGGACAGGTCAGCAGCGATGTCATGGCCGGGCTTATCGAGCACCTGGCCCGAGCTGCGCACCCGACCGGCGCGAATCAACTGCTGGGCCTGCTGGCGGCTGGCGGCCAGGCCCCGCTCCACCAGCACCAAATCCAAGCGCTGTTTGCGTGCCATGGGCTTATCAGCCACCTGGCGTCATAAAACCACAAACGAAACCGAACAAAATCCCTTGAGCCGCCGGCAGGTCCCGCAATCGATCGGACAATTGCGGCCTCCTCGGCCAGCCCAGGATGGCTCAAGCACTTCACCGCAACCCAGACAGGGCCTCCACCCACCCCAATGGAATGGCCTCCCGTGGGGTTGCCCCTAATGGGATCTCATCTCACGGGATTGCCTCCAGTGGACTAGCCCCCAATGGGCTTTCCTCTAGCCGGCCGGCGCCGCTAAACAACGTGCTGGAGCTGCTCCGGCCAGGAAGCTTTGTGCGCCTGCTCGACCAGCCCCGGGACCTCCCCCCCTTCGAGCTGATCCACTGCCGCGGCGGCCGCTGCTGGGTGCGGCAACAGAGCTGGGGCCCCTTTGTGCACTGGGAAGTCGCCCATCGCCTTCTGAGCCGGATCGCCTGAGCCGGCAGCCCCCGAGCCCCAGGCCCCCGATGCCGGAGCCAGGGGGCCGGCCCCAGGCAGCAGCAGCCCGAGCCATACATTGGACGGGCCGTTGCCAGGCGCTGGCCCTTGATTGAGCGTTACACCCTGCCCGAGATGGGCAGCATTTGGAGCGAGCAGGCCAAGTTCCAAAGCTGGCTGGATGTGGAAATCGCCGCCACCGCGGCCCAGTGCCAGCTGGGACGGATCCCCGCTGAAGCGTTAGCGGAGATCCGCGCCAAGGCCAAGTTCAGCGTGGAGCGCATCCTCGAGATCGAGGCCGAGGTGCGCCACGACGTGATCGCCTTCCTCACCAACGTCAACGAACACGTGGGCGATGCGGGTCGCTACATCCATGTGGGCATGACCAGCTCGGATGTGCTCGACACCGGCCTGGCCCTGCAGCTGAAGGCCTCGGTCGCCCTGCTGCGGATCGAACTGGGCAACCTGGCAGACGCCCTGCGCCTGCTGGCCCGGGAGCACAAGGGCACGGAGATGATTGGCCGCTCCCATGCCATCCATGGCGAGCCGATCACCTTTGGCTTCAAGGTGGCGGGCTGGCTGGCCGAGGTGCTGCGCAACCAGGAGCGGCTCGAGCGCCTCGAGCGGGTGGTGAGCGTGGGCCAGATCAGCGGCGCCATGGGCACCTACGCCAACACCGATCCCCAGGTGGAGGCGATCACCTGCCAGATGCTGGGCCTGGAGCCGGATACGGCCAGCACCCAGGTGATCGGCCGCGATCGCCACGCCGAATACGTCCAGACCCTGGCCCTGGTGGGGGTTGCCCTGGAGCGCATCTCCACCGAAATCCGCAACCTGCAGCGCACCGATGTGCTCGAGGTGGAAGAAAACTTCGCCAAGGGCCAGAAGGGCAGCTCCGCCATGCCCCACAAGCGCAACCCGATCCGCAGCGAACGGATCAGCGGCCTGGCCCGGGTGCTGCGCAGCTACACGATCGCCGCCCTGGAAAACTGCGCCCTTTGGCATGAGCGCGACATCAGCCACAGCTCGGTGGAGCGGATGATGCTGCCCGATTGCTCGGTGACCCTGCACTTCATGCTGCGGGAAACCACCGCCGTGGTGGCTGGCCTGGGGGTCTACCCCGAGAACATGGCCCGCAACATGAACGTCTACGGCGGCGTGGTGTTCAGCCAGCGGGTGCTGCTGGCCCTGGTGGACACCGGCCTGGCCCGGGAAGAGGCCTACCGGGTCGTGCAGCGCAATGCCCATAGCGCCTGGAACCGGCCCGGCGGCGATTTCCGCGCCAACCTGGAGGCCGATCCCGATGTCACCAGCCGCCTTAAGCCGGCCGAACTAGCCGAGTGCTTCTCCACCGCCCTGCACCAGCAGAACCTCGAGGTGATCTGGCAACGGCTGGGGATCTAGGGGATCTAGGGATCTAGGGATCTAGGGATCAAGGGATCTAACTATGTCGCGAAAGGGGAGTCCCCAAATGGATGCTGATGGCGATTCCCCCCTCTGACGGAATGGCCCCTGACCCGTTTGGCTTGATCCTGGGTCTCTTCTGGACACCCTATGCCGACTGGATCTATACGGCCGTCAGCATCAGCGGCCTGCTCACGGTTGTCTGGCTGGTGCTGAGGCCGCCTAGGCCGCCCGCACCGTAGCCAGGTTGGGGCCAGCGCCCCCGGGAGCCAGGTCGATCGGCTCGCAGACCGGGAAGCGGTTGATCGCCTTAAGGGCCTGGCGGGCATTGGTGCGCAGCTGTTCGCTCACCGCTTCGCAGTAAGGGATCTGGGCCAGCAGATCAACGGTGCGGCGCATGATCCGCACCACATCGCCCTCATCAAGGGAGGTGTTGGCGATCAGGTCGTTCCAGCTCACCCCCTTGGCCCAGGCCTGCACCAGGCCCATCAATTCGGCCTCGTACCAAACCGGTACGACCACCTCGCCCTGTTCCTGCTGGCGCAGCAACTCCCGCCGGATACCGCGCAGGTCGTGGAGGGCCTCATCGGCGGCCGGTGGCGGCGGATAGCCACTCCAGAGGTCGGGCCGGTTGACCTCGGTGGAAATGGCCTCGAGCACGGCGGCCAGGTCGGCGGGCTCCAGCTCATCGAGGTGGCCGCTCATCAGGGCCAGGCCGATCCAGAGCTCGTTATCGCCCCGGATCGCCGCCACGGTGCGGCCGATTTCGGTGGGTTCAAGGCCCTCGCTGCCAGCCAAACAGCCAAAAAAGCGCAGGATGTCGATCAGGGAGAGGAAGGTCTCCCAGTGGCGGTTGGCCCGGTGATGGAGGATCCGCTGGCGCTCCTCGATCTCGATCTCCAGCTCCTCCATGCGCTGGCGCTGCTTGGTGATCTTCTTGCGATCGCCGCGCAGGTGGGCCGGGTGTAGTTCCAAGGCCAGCTCCAGTTCCCGCACCAGGTGGGCCTGGGCCTGCACCTCGCCGGCCAGGTCGTACTGGGGGGTGGCCATGTCATGGCGGCGGGCCATGTGGGCCACGGCCAGGGCCAGGCCGCCACTGGCCTGGTCGCCATGGCGAATTTCGCCGATGTGGTGCAGCACCGGGGTCTGGACCCCCTGCACCTGCAGACAGCTCAATTCGGCATGGAGGCTCACCACCGCGTGGCAGGGCACCAGGATCCAAACGTTCTCATCGGTGAGGCAGAGCAGCTGGGGGAACTGGCCCGGCCCCTCCAGCTTCTCAACGATCACCGCCGGCGTGACCCGGCCCTTGAGCTGGGGGGATTTGAGGCTGAGCAGGGTGCCTTCACTGGCGAAGCGCAGGGCAAGGGTGAGCTCATGGGCCAGGGTTTCCTCAGCTTGTTGCTGCAGGATCCGCTGGATGCGGCGTTCTTCGCGCAGGCGGCCCCGCTGCTTCTCGTAGTCCTCAAAGTCGTCCCAGGCCACCTCCTCGCCATTGCCGGTGAGCATCTCGAGCTGCTGGAGCAGGTCGGCGATGCGGGCCTCATCCTCGACCAGATCGAGGGTGGCCAGATAGCGCCCGAAACTGCGTTCCACCAGTTCCTTCGCCTTAGGCAACTCATTGCGCTGCAGCAGGTTGAGCACCATGCCGTAGCTGGGGGTGAACTGGCTCACCAGGGGATCGGCGGGGCTGGTGGCCAGCTGGCCCGCCTCGCGCACCCCCTCAAAACGGCTCTGCACCGTAACTACATAGCCCTGGGAATCCAGGCCGCGGCGGCCGGCCCGGCCGGCCATCTGCAGGAATTCACTGCCCATCAGGGGGCGATGGCCCCGCTCGGTGCGCTTGCTCAGGGCCGAGATCACGGTGCTGCGGGCGGGCATGTTGATGCCGGCCGCCAGGGTTTCGGTGGCGAACACCACCTTCACCAGACCCTGCTGGAACAGCTCCTCAATCAGTTCTTTCCAGGCGGGCAACACGCCGGCATGGTGGGCGGCAATGCCCCGCAGTAGGGCCTCGTCGTGGCCACCCTCCCGCACGGCTTCGGGGGTGGCCCGCACGAAGGCCTCGAGGCGGGCGCGGATGCGGGCCTGCTCGGCCCCATTCACCAGGCAAATCTTGCCCAGGTCGCGCATGGCCTTATCGCAACCACGGCGGCTGAAGATGAAATAGATGGCGGGGAGCATGTCCCGTTCAGCCATCTGGGCCACCACAAAGGCCAGGGGCGGCGCTTCCGGCTGGGGCGGCCTGGGCGACTTGCCCTTGCGGTTGGAGCCCTTCGGAGCCCGCCAAACCTTGCAGTTGGGATGCAATCCGGTGCGCTCGTCATTGAGCAGGGGGTGGAGTCCCTTGGCGCTGCAGAAACTGAAATCCAGGGGCACGGGCCGGAAATCACTGTGCACCAGCCGGGTGGGGCCGTGCACCCGCTCAATCCAATCGGTGAGCTGGCCGGCATTGGCCACCGTGGCCGAAAGGGCCACCAGTTGCACCGAGGGCGGGCAATGGATGATCGATTCCTCCCAGACGGTGCCCCGCTGGGAATCATTCATGTAGTGGCACTCATCGAGCACCACCGCCTCTACATCGGCGAGGGGGTCATCACCCCGCTCGACCTCGGCGTAGAGCATGTTGCGGAAGATCTCGGTCGTCATCACCACGATGCTGGCCTCGCGGTTGACACTGAAATCGCCGGTCATCAGGCCCACATTCTCAACACCAAACTGCTCGCGGAAATCGCGCAGTTTTTGGTTGGAAAGGGCCTTCAGGGGCGTTGTGTAGTACACCTTCTGGCCATGGGCTAGGGCCCGGTGGATGGCGTATTCGCCCACCAAAGTCTTGCCTGATCCGGTGGGGGCGCTGACAACTACCGATTGCCCCTGGTTGAGGGCATCAATCGCTTCCAGCTGAAAATCGTCCAGGGGGAAGGGGAACAGCTCACCCAGGGGGGGGACGTCCCTGGCGGGAACCTCGCTGGTAGCACTGCGCATGGCCCAATCCTATGGGCTGGCTGCCTTAGGCGCCTGCCCTGGGTAGGGGAGCGCCGGTGGTGGTGGTTGCGGTTTAACGCTCGCAACAGGGGTTCATGGGCCATCAAGGGGTGGGGAGATCCGGCTTACCTGCAGCGCCCGGACCCAGCGGGTGCCGCGCAGGATGGACCCAGCCCTGAATCAGCCATGGAGTCCCGCCAGGACCAACACGCCAGCCTGATCGGGGCCCACCGCCTGGAGCTGGCCGGGGCCGCCCGGACCCTGCTGGCCCAGGGGAGCTGGTCCCTGGAGGCGCCGATGCTCTTGATCGAGGAGGGCTCGGGTAGCACCTGGGCGAGGCAGGGGGCCGTGGCCCAACTCTCCAACTGGCTCGAGCACCTCGATCCGGAACTCGATGGCTTCGTGCGCCTACGCCAAGAGGGCGTGGATTTCGGGCCAGCGCGCGAGCAATGCCTCAGGGAGCAGGGCGACGCCTTTGAGGCGGCCTGGTCCAGGGCCCTGGCCGGCAACCCCCTCGTGACCCACGACAACCTGGCCGAGTTTGCAGCCCTGTCCCAGAAGGGCTTTGGCCGCAGCCCACGGGAACTGCTGGTGGTGGTGCGCTGGAGTGACCGGGTCACGGCCTGCCTGGTGGCCTGCGAGCCCCTGCGTTGAAGCAGGTCTGCAGGCCGATCCCGAGGCTGGCATCACCATCACCATCAACATCAACATCAACAAAACCATCAAGCCAATCAGCCCCGGCGGTGGTGAAAGCGCCCCAAAATCAAGCCAATCATAATCGCGATATAAAGCTGGCCTACAATGGTGATCAGGGTACAAATCACCTGGGCCATCAAACTGACAGGCACCACCGTCGCGGTGCCCACGGAAGTAAGGTAGCCAAACGATCCCAGAATCATCTGGGGCAGCCTTAGGATCAGGCCATCTGAACTATTGAAGACATCCTTGAGCGGCGCAAAGCTATCGGATTGTAAATACATCAAGGCATCGAGCACCATGCCGCCACTGAAACCGATCAATAGATAGCCAAAAGCCGCCCCCATCACCACGGAGGTAGTGACATAGGGTTCTCGAATCAAGGCTCTCACCATGCGAAACAAATAGAGCCCAAAAAAGGCAATCCAGACAACAATATGCACAAGAGTGAATAGGAAGCTGGGGCCTTTTTGCTGCATGATCATCACTGCATAGGGGATCTCCATGGCAATCGCCGTGCAGCCGAGGCAATAGGCGGGGATCCGGGAGTTCAGCAGCGGCGACACCCGGGTCAGGCACACCATCAGATAGGTCGCGAGCAGAATCACCAGCCCGCAATTGAGCAGGGGAAGGGCATGGGCCAGGGGCTGGGCCAGCAGGAGCAGCACCAGCAGCACCAGGGCGTAGCGATAGCCGACATGGCGTTGGCGGATCCGCTCGATATTCCAGCGGCGTCGATTCATCGCTTCCGGATCCCCTGGTCACGGGGCCGGTCTACCAGGGGCCCTCGGCGGGTCGGCCATGGGGGTCTGTTCTGTTGGGGAGCTGTTATGGAGCTGACGGTTCAGGCGCGGGGCTCCCGATCCCCTGGGCTGGGCTGGCTTCGGGCGCCCTAGCGTCAAACCTTCCGCAGGGCCTGGTCCCCTTGACCAGGCAAGGGCTGATCCAGCCGTGACCCTCCCCCCCGATCCCCTCGCCCCCCTGGCGGCGGCCCTGGCCGCCCTGCCGGCGGAGCGGCGGCGCCAGCTGCGCGACTTCCAACCTGGGGGCACCGCCGAACTGACGCCCCAAGCGGGCCTGGCGTCTGGGCCCCTGCTGGATCTGGCCAGCAACGACTACCAGGGCCTGGGCCGTCACCCCCAGCTGCTGGCCGCCGCCCGCCAGGCCCTAGACCGCGACGGCGTGGGATCCGGCGGCTCGCGGCTGGTGAGCGGCAGCCGCCCGGTGCACAGCGCCCTCGAGCGGCGGCTGGCGGACTGGCTGGGCCGGGAGCGGGTGCTGCTCTTTCCCAGTGGCTTCCAGGCCAACCTGGCGGCCGTCGGCGCCCTGGCCGATCGCCACAGCCTGGTGATCGCCGATCGCCTCTGCCACCACTCCCTGTTGGTGGGGGTTCAGGCCAGCGGCGCCAGGCTGCAACGCTTTGCCCACAACAACCTGGCCGACCTGGAGCAGCGCCTCATCAAGGCCCGGGCCCAGGCCCCCAGCCAACGGCTGCTGGTGATTAGCGAAAGCCTGTTCAGCATGGAAGGCAGCCAGCCCGATGCCGGCGCCCTGGCCAGCCTCTGCGCCGAGCACGGCGCTGCCCTACTGCTCGATGAGGCCCATGCCCTGGGGGTGCTTGGCCCCGGCGGCCGCGGCCTGGGCTGGGGCCATCCCGGCGTGACCCTGGTGAGCGGCACCTTCGGCAAGGCCTTCGGTGGCGGCGGCGCCTTCCTGGCCACCGGAGCCGTCGCCGGCGAATGGCTGCTGCAACAGGCCGGGGCCTTCCGCTACACCACTGCCCTGGCGCCGGCCCTGGCCGCCGCGGCCCTGGCCGCCCTGGACCTGGTCGAGACCAACCCCGGCTGGGGTCAGGCCCTAGTGGCGCGGGCCGAACGCTGGCGCCGGGGCCTGGCAGAGGCCGGCTGGCCGCGGCCGCCAGGCCAGGGTCCGATTGTGTCGTTGCTCGTGGGCGAGGAGCAGGCGGCCCTGGCCCTGCAACTGCGCCTCGAACAGCACGGTCTGCTGGCGGTGGCGATCCGGCCGCCGACCGTGCCTCCTGGAACCTCGCGCCTGCGGCTGGTGCTGCGCCAGGACCTGCCAACGGGCAGCCTGAAGCGGCTGCTCAAAGCCCTAGGGGAGGCGCCATGAACCTGGATCTGATCGCCATGCACGGCTGGGCCGGCGACCAACGGGCCTGGGAGCCCTGGCGCCAGGCCGCCGCCAGCCGCGGCTGGAGCCTGCACACGGGCGAACGGGGCTACGGCCGCCAGACGCCCCACGCCCCCAGCTGGCCTGGCGAGGGCGGAGCCGTGCTGGTCCATTCCCTGGGCCTGCACTTGCTGCCTTCCGAGCTCTGGAGCCAGGCCAGGGCCGTGGTGCTGCTAGCCAGCTTTGGCACCTTTGTGCCTCCCGGCCCCGGCGGCCGGCGCACCCGGGCGGCCCTCGAGGCGATGGCGGGCCGGATCCGCCAGGGCGAGCTCGCCCCCCTGCTGGACGAGTTCTTAGCCAAGGCCGCCGCCCCGGCCAGCTTGGATCAGCTGCCCGTGGGCGTCGCCCAGGAAGGCAGCGATGCGGCGGGGGTGGCTCGCCTGCTGGAGGATCTGGCCCTACTCGGCCGCTGCGACGGCCTGCCGGAGGCGTTCCCCCGCACTGTGCCGGTGCTGATCGTGGAGGCCGGCGCCGACGCCATCGTGCCCGCCGCCAGCCGGGCCCTGCTGCACCAGGCCTTACCCCAGGCCGACAGCTGGACCCTGGAGGGGATCGGCCACAGCCTGCTGGGAACGCCCCTGGTCGAGCCTGTCCTTGACTGGCTCGATCAATCCCTCCAGGCGCCTGGGCACCAGAGCCCACCCTTATCAGCCCATGGTTGAGACCCCCAGGGCCAAAGCCAGGAGCGCCGCTCCAGCGCCACCCACGACCGCCTTTAGCGAGCGGGTGCGGGCCTGTTTCAGCGGCGCCGCCCCCCAATACGAGGGCAGCGCCCGGATCCAGCGGGCGATCGCCTGGCGCCTGGGCCATCTCTGCCAGCCCCTGGCGATCGGGCCTGGCCCTAGGGCCGACTTGGGTGCCGGCACGGGCCTGCTGGCCCGCTCGATCGCCCAGCACCGCCCGGACCTGAACCTGCTGCGGCTGGACAACTGCCAGGCCCTCCTGGAGACGGACCCCCCGGAGGCTGGCGGCAGCGAGCGCCTGCTTTGGGACCTCAATTTGGGCCTGCCCGCCCAGCTGGCCGGCGCCAGCCTGCTGGCCTCGAGTTTTGCCCTGCAATGGCTGGAGCAGCCCCGGCTCCAGCTGGACCAGTGGGCCAGCCAATTGGCCCGGGGGGGCTGGCTAGTGCTTGCCGTGCCCTGCGCCGCCAGCTTCCAGCAATGGCGCCAGGCGGCAGAGCTGGCCAACGTGCCGTTCACGGGCCTGGCCCTGCCCCAGGCCAGCGATCTGATCAACGCGGCGGAGCGCCAGCTCAAACTCCTGCGTTGCCAACGGCTGCGGTTTAGCCGCCGCCGGCCCCAGGCCCTGGCCTTCCTGCGGGAGCTCAAGGCGATCGGCGCCCAGGCCAGCCCCACGGGCCAACTCAGCCCCGCCGAACTGCGCCGCCTCCAGACCCATTGGACCCCCAGCCCGCTCGATTGCCCGCTGGAATGGGAGGTGCTGCTCCTGCTGGCACGCAAACCCTGAGCCAGCCTCCAAAACACCCCTTGAGCCACCCCCTGAGCCCCCAAGACCGCCAACCCCTACGCCTGGTGGTCTGCGGCACGGACACCGATGTGGGCAAGACCGTGGTCAGCGCCCTGCTAGTGCAGGGCCTCTCGGCCAGCTACTGGAAACCGGTGCAATGCGGCCTTGATGGCGGCGGCGATCGCGATTGGCTGCGCCAGTGGCTGCAGCTGCCCGAGCCCCGGTTGCTGCCGGAGGCTTATCGCCTGGCCGCCCCGGTGTCCCCCCACTGGGCCGCCGAACTGGAAGGGGCCGCCGAACGGGAGGGGGCCAGCCCTGACGCCAGCGGAGCGCCGATCGAAGCCAGCCGCCTGGCCTTGCCGGCGGTGACGGGAGCATTGGTGGTGGAATGCGCCGGCGGACTGCTGGTGCCCCTGCGCCGGGACCGGCTCCAGATCGACCAGATCCAGGCCTGGGGCCTGCCGGTGCTGCTGGTGGCCCGCAGCGGTCTGGGCACCTTGAACCACACACTGCTCTCCTTGGAGGCCCTGGCCCAACGGCGCATTGGGGTGCTGGGGCTGGTGCTCAATGGCCCCCCCCACGCCGACAACCCCAGGACCCTGGCCGCCCTGGCAGGCGTGCCCCTGCTGGCCTGCCTACCGCCCCTGCCGGCCATCAACCGCCAGAGCCTGGCCGCCCTGTGGCAAACGAGCGGCCTGGGCGCTGCCCTCTGCGCAGCCGCAAAGGGCCTGGCCGCCAGGGAAGGCCCCACCCTGGGGGGCAACCCCGAGCAACCATGAGCTGGCATCCCAACCTCTGGCATCCCTTCACCCAGGTGGCCAGCGCCGATCCGCCCCTGCGGGCCGTGGGCGGCCAGGGCGCCCTGCTGGAGCTAGACGATGGCCGCTTGCTGATCGATGCAATCAGCAGCTGGTGGGTGACCCTGCACGGCCATGGCGAACCGACAATTGCGGCCGCGATTGCCGCCCAGGCCCGCCAGCTCGAGCAGGTGATCTTCGCCAATTTCAGCCATCCAGCCGCCGAAACCCTGGCCAGCCAGCTGGCGGCCCTCAGCGGCCTGGAGCGCCTGTTCTTCTCCGATAACGGCTCCACCGCCGTGGAGGTGGCCCTCAAAATCGCCTGGCAGTGGTGGCACAACCGCACTGAGGAGGGGGAGGGGCCGCCCCGCCAGCAGCTGATCGCCTTTGAGGGCGCCTATCACGGCGACACGGTGGGGGCCATGAGCCTGGGGGAGCGATCGCTGTTTTCCGCCCCGTTTGAGCCCCTGCTGTTCGGGGTGGCCCGCTGCCCCTGGCCGGCCACCTGGTGGGGCGATGACACGGTGGAGCGGCGCGAGCAGCTGGCCCTGGATCGGCTCGAGCAGCTGCTGGCGGTGCCCACAGCAGCCGTGATCCTTGAGCCCCTGGTGCAGGGGGCCGGGGGCATGGCCATGGTGCGGCCCGAGTTCCTGCAGGCGGTTCAGGAGCGGGTGCGGGCGGCGGGGGCCCTGCTGATTGCCGATGAGGTGATGGTGGGCTTTGGCCGCAGCGGTGCCCTATTCGCCAGCGCCAGGGCTGGCCTGCAACCCGACCTGATGGCCCTCTCCAAGGGCCTCACTGGTGGCTTCCTGCCGATGGGAGTCACCCTGGCCAGCGAACGGCTGTTTCAGGGCTTTATCGGCAGCGATCCCAGCAGCGCCCGCACCTTCTTCCACGGCCACAGTTTCACGGCCAACCCCCTCGGCTGCGCCGCAGCCAATGCCAGCCTGGCCCTGCTCCAGGCCCAACCGGAGCGCTACCAAGGGTTCGCCGCAAGGCACCGGCCCCACCTGGAGCAGCTGGCGGCCCATCCGCGCGTGCACAGGCCCCGGCTCTGCGGCAGCATCGCCGCTTTCGATCTGATC
Organism: uncultured Synechococcus sp.; assembly: GCA_903855705.1. GTDB lineage: Bacteria > Cyanobacteriota > Cyanobacteriia > PCC-6307 > Cyanobiaceae > BAIKAL-G1. The sequence goes on along the minus strand of CAINZT010000019.1, from coordinate 2,993 downwards.
GTCGACCAACCGGGCTATCTCCATCCGGCCGGGCGGGAGCTGCAACGGCGGGTGCTGGCCGAGGGAGTGTTCCTGCGGCCCCTGGGCGCGGTGGTCTACCTGCTGCCGCCCCTATGTCTCACGGATGACCAGCTGGAGCGCTGTTACGCCGCCATCATCAGCGCCCTGAACGAACTCTGAGTGAGGTCCCGCGAGGGTCACGTCAAGCCATCAGCGCCCCAGTCCTCAGCATCTAGACCAGGCCCAGACCAAAGACCAGGCCCAGACCAAAGCCCAGTCGTTGCTTTCAGGGACCCGCCAGGATCGCCGCTTCCACATCGGCCCTGGAGAGGCCGTAGGGGAACAGGCGCCGGGAAGAGGCCGTCGCCGCCGAACCATCGCTGGCGCTACCCGGCTGCCAAACCACACTGATCTCCTCGACCCCCAGCTCTAGGTCGGCGCTCCAACCGCCATGGCGCAGGCGCCAGAAGCAGGGTCGCCCCGGCTGCTGCACGGCGCCGAGCACGGCCAACCAGGCCTCAATCGCCGGGAGAGGATGGTTGTAAAGGGGCGTCTGGGCCGGCGGCAGGGAGGGAATGGGCAAGGGCTACTCCTGGAGAGGTCCCAGTCTGGGATAGGGCCGTGGGACCTGGCCCAGGCAGGGCCATCGGTTCCTGGGCCGTCCACCAACTGGGTTCCCGCACCAGGTCCGTGCCGCGCATCCAAGCCAGCCCCACCCCCAGCACCAGGCAGAACACCAGGGCCAGGCCCAGCAGCAACAGGGCAAACCACTCGCCCCCGGAGAGGGTGCGCCGCACCGAATCCGGCTTGGGCAGGCCGTCGCCCAGGCCCTGGCCGCTGGCGCCCTGGCCGCTGGCGCCCTGGCCGCCGCTGGCCTGGCGGCTGGCAGTGCCTGGACTGGTGCCAAAGGAACTGACCGTGCTGGCTGGGTTGGCTGAGTTGGCTGAGTTGGCCATTCTGGCGGGGCCGCCCTGGGGGGGGCCGCCGCGCTTTTGGGACGGACCGAGTCCAGGTCCGCCAGCCCCACCGGCCCGTGCCGGCGCCGCCCCTGCCGGAGAGGATGCCGAGGCCCCTGGCGACGACCTCAGGGCCTGGCCAGCCAGGGCCCGGGCCGCTGCCAGGCTGGCGTCATAGGCGCGGCGCCGCTCCGGATCGAGCAGGGTCCCATAGGCCTGGCGCAGCTGGCGGAAGGAGTCCTGGGCTTGGGCCGCCGGCAGGCTCGTGGTGTCGGGGTGGAGCCGTTTGCTCTGGCGCCGAAACGCCTGTCGCAGCTCCTCGAGGGAGGCGTCTTCAGCGAGCTGCAACAGGGCATAGAAACTCACCGGGGCCAGGGCCTGCTGCGGACCTTGCCCGCCGTTCTGGGGCCCTGGGCTGGTGCCACTGGCTTGGCTCCTGGAATCGCCGGCAGCCACCGTGGTCGCCCCTGGTCTAGGAGATCCTAGGGACCAGGACCGTGCCCCCCGGGGATCCCCCGCCAGCATGCCAAGTAACCCAGACAGCTCCCCATCCCCCATCACCTCCCCATTCGCGTCCCCCTCGGAGGCCCTCTGGCAAGACCTGGGCTGGATCCCCTCAGAGGATCAACGGGCCCAGTTCGTTGGCCTGCAGGAGCAACTGCGCCTCTGGAACAGCCGGCTCAATCTCACCCGCCTGGTGGAGGGCGAAGATTTCTGGATCTCCCAGGTGGTCGACAGCCTCTGGCCCCTGGTAGGGCGGCTCAACGGTCCGCCCGGGCCGCTGCGCTGCGTTGATGTGGGCACCGGTGGCGGCTTCCCGGGCCTGGCGGTGGCGATCGCCCTGCCCCAGGCCCAGCTCACCTTGATTGATTCGGTCGGCCGCAAGGTCGAGGCGGTGCAGGCCATGGCCCAGGCCCTGGGGCTGGCCGAACGGGTCAGCCTGCGCTGCGAGCGGGTGGAACGCAGCGGCCGCGAGCGCAGCTGCCGCGGCCAGTTCGACCTGGCCCTGGCCCGGGCCGTGGCCGCCGCCCCCGTGGTGGCCGAATACCTGGTGCCCCTGCTAGCCCAAGGCGGCGAGGCCCTGCTCTACCGGGGCCACTGGAGTGACCAGGACAGCAGCGACTTAGAGCGGGCCCTGGTGCCCCTGCGGGCCGGCCTGGAGCGCCAGGAGCGCCGCAACCTGCCGGCTGAGCGGGGCGTGCGCCATGCCCTGGTGGTCAAACCGCTTGCCCCCTGCCCAGCCGCCTACCCCCGGGCCGTGGGGGTGCCAGCCAAAACCCCCCTGGGCAGTAGCTGAGCCGAGGGATTCACTGCCGCCGCAGGCCTCACCCAAAGTCTTCACAGCCTGAGCACAGCCCCAGGACCTACCCCACGCCTCAGGCCGCGCTAGAGAGCCGCTGGCTGGGGGCACCGCCCAGGCGCTGGCGCAGCTGGCGCAGGATCGGCGGAATCGCCTCGGCCCAGGGGCTCTCGCCCAACACCGCCAGCAGCTCTCCTTCGCTCACCGTGTCATCGAGGGCATCGGCGTTGGCACCTGGAAACCAGTGGCCGCCAGAGCCCAGCAGGCCGTAACGGGCCCGGCCGTAGGCCTCCAGGTCCCAGGCCTCCAGCAGGTTGTGGAGCCAGAGCAGGGTCGGCAGGTTGATGCCCCCCGGGGTGTCCTGCCAGGCCGGCAGGCCCTGGTGCCAGCTGGCGAGCCAGGCCTCACCCAGGCGCTCGACGCGGGCCCGCTCCAGGCGCGCCAGCACCGGCGGCAACAGGTCAGGGGCCTGGCTCAGCAGGCCCACCGCCTGCAGATGCAGGTCGAAATCGCTAGGCCGGGCCGCGCCAACGCTGATCGTGTGCACCCCCGGCCAGCTCAGACAGAACAGGTCGTTGACCACGATCGGATGCAACGGGGCGCAGAGCTCCAGCAGGCGTTGGGAGGGACTATGCAAATGGCCGCCCTTGTCGGTGGGACTGATCAGGAACACGCCCATGTCGTGGCGGTTGGCAGCAGTGATCGCCGCAGCGTTGTCCTGGCGGATCAGGTACCAG
>CAINZT010000018.1 GCA_903855705.1 uncultured Synechococcus sp. | reverse complement strand
GCCTATCCGGTGCGCGATCCGGAGCGCTACGGCGTGGTGGAGTTCGCCGCCGATGGCCGGGTGCTGAGCCTGGAGGAGAAGCCGGCCAAGCCCCGCAGCCGCTATGCCGTGACCGGCCTCTACTTCTATGACGACTCGGTGGTGGAGCGGGCCGGCCAGGTGCGCCCCTCAGCCCGGGGTGAACTGGAGATCACCGACCTCAACGCCATGTATCTGGCCGAGGGCTTGCTCAAGGTGGAACTGATGGGCCGCGGCATGGCCTGGCTCGATACGGGCACCTGCGATTCCCTCCATGAGGCCGGCAGCTACATCCGCACCCTCGAACATCGCCAGGGCCTCAAGGTTGGTTGCCCCGAGGAGGTGGCCTGGCGCCAGGGCTGGATCAGCGCCAACCAGCTGGAGCAGCTGGCCGCCCCCCTGCGCAAGAGCGGTTACGGCGATTACCTGCTCAAGTTGCTGGAGGAGAGCAGCAGCGACCACAGCCAGTTGCAGGCCAGCCTGGGAGGACGTCGTGCAGGCTGATCAACTCATCGGCAGCGGCGGCGTGGCCCTAGAGGGCCCCTTGCTGCTCACGCCCCGGGTGTTTGGCGATGGCCGCGGCTTTTTCTTCGAGAGCTGGAACCAGCGCAGCTTTGAGGCTCTGGCCGGTCCCATGGCTTTCGTGCAGGACAACCATTCCCGCTCGGCCCAAGGGGTCTTGCGGGGCTTGCATTACCAGCTGCCTCCCAAGCCCCAGGGCAAGTTGGTGCGTTGCGTGCTGGGGGAGATCTTTGATGTGGCAGTGGATTTGCGCCGCGCCTCGCCCACCTTCCGCCATTGGGTTGGCGCCCGCCTAAACGCTGAAACCCATCAGCAGCTCTGGGTGCCTGCGGGCTTCGCCCATGGATTTCTGACCCTCAGCGACCAGGCCGAGGTTCTCTACAAAACCAGCGACTACTGGAGCAAGGAGTGCGAGCGGGCGATCCGTTGGGATGACCCGGAGCTGGCGATTGCCTGGCCCCTGGCTGCCCTGGGCGGTTCCACCCCCCAGCTTTCCGAAAAGGATGGGGATGCGCCCCTGTTGGCGGAGCTGGCCCCAGGCGAGTTGTTCCCATGACGGTGCTGGTGCGATGAAGGTGCTGCTGACCGGTGCCTCGGGCCAGCTGGGCCAGGCCCTGATCGCCTCCAGGCCCGAGGGGGTGGAGCTGGTGCCCCTGGGCCGCAGCGACCTCGATCTGGCCAACGCAGACGCTTGCCACCAACTGGTGCGGCAGCACCAACCCGATTGGCTGCTCAATGCCGGGGCCTACACCGCCGTGGATCGGGCCGAGGGTGAAGCGGAGTTGGCGACGGCCGTGAACGCTGGCGCCCCCCAGGCCTTTGCCGAGGCCCTGGGGGCCACGGGCGGCCGGCTGCTGCAGGTGAGCACTGATTTTGTCTTCAACGGGCAGCAGGGCAGTCCCTATCGGCCTGAGCAGGCCCCCGAGCCCCTGGGGGTCTATGGCACCAGCAAGGCAACGGGCGAACGGGCCGTGCTGGCGGCCTTGGGCCCGGGCCGGGCCCGGATCCTGCGCACCAGCTGGGTGTACGGCCCCGTGGGGGCCAATTTCTGCCTCACCATGCTGCGGCTCCATGCCCTGAAGGCGGCGGCTGGCGAACCCCTGGGGGTGGTGGCTGATCAGGTCGGCTGCCCCACCGCCTCCTTTGGCCTAGCGGCCGCCTGCTGGCGGGCGATCGGGATCGGGGCCGATCCAGGTGCTGCAGCCATGCTGCATTGGAGCGACGCCGGTGCCGCTAGTTGGTACGACTTCGCCGTGGCGATCGGCGAGCTGGGTGTGGCTGCCGGCTTGCTGGAGCAAGCCGCCCAGGTGCGACCGATCCCTACCTCCGCCTACCCCACCCCGGCGGCCCGGCCGCCCTATTCGCTGCTGGATTGCACGGCCAGCCGGGAGCTGTTGGGGCTGGAGCCGACCCATTGGCGGGCGGCCTTAGCCCAAGTGTTGGGCCAGCTGGCGGACTTGCAGGCCAACCAGGGCGCTCGGGCCTGAAGGGCGCCCCTTACTCTGCGCCAAACCATGGATTGAGGCTTGATGGACCAGCTGCTCCACCCCGGCACGGACCGGGTCCTGGTCACCGGCGGCGCCGGCTTCATCGGCGGGGCGGTGGTGCGGCGCCTGCTGCGCGGCAGCGTTGCCACGGTCTTCAACCTGGATAAGTGTGGCTACGCCAGTGACCTGGCCGGCATCGAGCAGGAGCTCACTGCCCTGGGGCCAGCCGCCCACGGGCCCGGGGGCCAGCGCCACCAGTTGCTGCGGGTGGATCTGGCGGATGGGGCCGCCACGGCCGAGGCGGTGCGGCGGGCCGATCCCGACCTGGTGCTGCATCTGGCCGCCGAGAGCCATGTGGATCGATCGATCGATGGCCCGGGGGCCTTTATCGAGAGCAATGTGACGGGCACCTTCCAGCTGCTCCAGGCGGTGCGCGCCCACTGGGAGCAGTTGCCCCCTGAGCGCGCCGCCCGCTTCCGCTTCCACCACATCAGCACCGATGAGGTCTTCGGCTCCTTGGGCCAGGAGGGGCGCTTCAGCGAAACGACTCCCTACGACCCCCGCTCCCCCTATTCGGCCAGCAAGGCCGCCAGCGACCACCTGGTTAGCGCCTGGCACCACACCTACGGCCTGCCGGTGGTGCTGACCAACTGCAGCAACAACTACGGCCCCTGGCAGTTCCCCGAGAAGCTGATCCCGGTGGTGATCCTCAAGGCCCTGGCCGGCGAGCCGATCCCCCTCTACGGCGATGGTGCCAACGTGCGTGACTGGCTCTACGTCGACGACCACGTTGAGGCCCTGCTGCTGGCGGCCACCCGCGGGCGCCTGGGCCAGGCCTACTGCGTCGGTGGCCATGGCGAGCGCACCAACAAGCAGGTGGTGGAGGCGATCTGCGCCCTGCTCGACCAGCGGCGGCCGGCGGCGGCCCCCCACAGCCGCCTGATCACCCCAGTGAGCGACCGCCCCGGCCACGACCGCCGCTACGCCATCGACCCGGCCCGGATCAGCGGCGAACTGGGCTGGCAGCCCCGCCACAATTTCGAGCAGGGCCTGGCCGCCACGGTCGATTGGTACCTGGCCAATGGCGACTGGTGCCAGCGGGTTCAGGCCCGCGCCGGACACCGGGGCGAGCGCCTAGGCGGCTCAACGATTTGACCATGGGCAGGCCCGTAGGGCATGCTCCTTAAGTCGGTCCCAGACCGATGCCATCACCAGCGGCCTTCAGGGCTGTGGTGCGTGGGCGGATGTAGCTCAGTGGTAGAGCATCTCCTTGCCAAGGAGAGGGTCGAGAGTTCGAATCTCTTCATCCGCTTGATTCTTGTCTGTGCAACACCATCAGGTGCTGGGCATGGCTGGCGCCGAACCCCAGGCGGCAGTAAAAGCCGGGGCTGTTGGTCGTCATCAGGTAAACCCGTTCCGCCTTGGCCACGGCTGGGCAGGCCAGCAGTTCTGCCACTAGGCGCCGGCCCAGGCCCTGCCCCTGGTGCTCGCCCGCCACCACCACATCCCAGAGCACGGCGCGGAAGGCCCCATCGCTGCTGGCCCGGCCAAAGCCCACCAGCTGCTGGCCCTGCCAGGCGCTCACCACCGCCTGGCTGCCCCGGAGCATGGCCGCCAGCTGGCGCCGTTGCCGTCCCCGGGCCCAGAAGCTGTGGTGATCGAGCAGCGCCTGCAGGTCCCCTAGCCGCCAACGCAGCCGTAGGGCCAGGCGGCCATGGCGAATCAGACGGATCGGGGCGGGGTCGCTCAAGGGGCTGGGGTGCCGGCCGGATGGCCTAAATCCTCGCCTTTGAAGCGCAGACGCCGCAGAAGGGCCATTTGGATTGCTCTCCGCCGTGGCCCCTAACGGGCATCGACCGGGCAAACCCCTTGCCCTGCCTTGTTTCTCGGCCCTCGTTGACGGCCCGGCGGTGGTAGGGTTCATCCAATTGGCCGGCCCCGATCCATGCTCAAGCTGCTGCTGGGAGATCCCAACGCCCGCAAGCTGAAGCGCTTCCAGCCGATTGTTTCCGATATCAACCTGCTCGAGGAGGAGGTCGCTCCGCTCAGTGATGAGGAGCTGCGGGGTCTCACGGCCGAGTTCCGGCTCAAGCTTGAGAAGGTGGCGGGCCAGGGCACCCGCGAGAAGGCCCTACTCGATGAGTTGCTGCCCCAGGCCTTTGCCGTGGTGCGCGAAGCCGGCAAGCGGGTGCTGGGCATGCGCCACTTCGATGTGCAGCTGATCGGCGGCATGGTGCTCCATAACGGCCAGATCGCCGAGATGAAAACCGGCGAAGGCAAGACCCTGGTCGCCACCCTGCCCGCCTACCTCAACGCCCTCACCGGCCGCGGCATCCACGTGGTCACGGTGAACGACTACCTGGCCCGGCGCGACGCCGAGTGGATGGGCCAGGTCCATCGCTTCCTAGGCCTGAGCGTCGGCCTGATCCAGCAGGAGATGAGCCCGGCCGAGCGGCGTCGCAACTATGGCTGTGACATCACCTACGCCACCAACTCGGAGCTGGGTTTTGATTACCTACGCGACAACATGGCGAACGACATCATCGAGGTGGTGCAGCGTGATTTCCACTACTGCATCATCGATGAAGTCGATTCCATCCTGATCGATGAGGCGCGCACGCCCCTGATTATCTCGGGACAGGTGGAGCGGCCCCAGGAGAAATACCAGCGTGCCGTTGAGGTGGCCAACCAGTTGGTGCGCTCCGCCGAGATCGGTAGGGACGGTATCGATCCGGAAGGCGACTATGAGGTGGATGAGAAGCAACGCAACGCCACCCTCACCGACGAGGGCTATGCCAAGGCCGAGGAACTTCTGGGAGTGGGTGATCTGTTCGACCCGGCCGATCCCTGGGCCCATTACATCACCAATGCCCTCAAGGCCAAGGAGCTGTTCATTAAGGATGTCAACTACATCGTGCGCGAAGGCGATGCGGTGATTGTGGATGAATTCACCGGTCGGGTGATGCCGGGCCGCCGTTGGAGTGATGGCCAGCACCAGGCGATCGAAGCCAAGGAAGGTCTGGCGATCCAGCCCGAAACCCAAACCCTGGCCAGCATCACCTATCAAAATTTCTTCCTGCTCTATCCCCGTCTCGCTGGCATGACCGGCACGGCCAAAACCGAAGAAGTGGAGTTCGAGAAAACCTACAAATTGGAAGTGGCGATTGTGCCCACCAACCGGGTGCGCTCCCGCTCCGATTGGACCGACCAGGTGTACAAGAACGAAGCGGCCAAATGGCGGGCCGTGGCCCTAGAAACAGCCGAGATTCACAAGCAGGGGCGGCCCGTGCTGGTGGGCACCACCTCCGTGGAGAAATCCGAGGTGCTCTCGGCCCTGCTAGCCGAGCAGGAGATCCCCCACAACCTGCTGAACGCCAAGCCCGAAAACGTGGAGCGGGAAGCGGAAATCATTGCCCAGGCCGGCCGGGCCGGCGCCGTCACGATTGCCACCAACATGGCGGGCCGCGGCACGGACATCATCCTGGGCGGCAACAGCGACTACATGGCGCGCCTGAAGCTGCGCGAGGTGTTACTGCCCCGACTGGTGCGCCCCGAGGAGGGCCATCGCCCGCCCGTGCCCCTGCAGCGGGCCCCGGCCGGCGGCGGCGGTTTTGGTGCGGCGGCCCAGGCGGCCCCGTTCCAGCCCCCCAGTGAGGCCAGGGCCATTGGCGCCCTCTACCCCTGCGCCCTCAGCGATGCCACCGAGCATTCCCTCTCCGAGCTGGCCCACGACTTGGTGGCTACTTGGGGCGACCGGGCCCTCACCGTGCTGGAGCTGGAGGACCGCATTGCCCAGGCCGCCGAAAAGGCCCCCACCGACGATCCCCAGATCCAGCAACTGCGCCAGCTGATTGCCCGGGTCAAGGGCGAATACGACCTAGTGGTTAAGCAGGAGGACGTGGGCGTGCGCGAGGCCGGCGGCTTGCATGTGATCGGCACGGAGCGCCACGAATCGCGCCGGGTCGATAACCAGCTGCGCGGTCGGGCCGGCCGCCAGGGGGACCCCGGCAGCACCCGCTTCTTCCTCTCGCTGGAAGACAACCTGCTGCGGATCTTCGGCGGCGATCGCGTGGCCGGTTTGATGAATGCTTTCCGGGTGGAGGAGGACATGCCGATCGAATCGGGCATGCTCACCCGCTCCCTGGAGGGGGCCCAAAAAAAGGTGGAAACCTATTACTACGACATCCGTAAACAGGTGTTTGAGTATGACGAGGTGATGAATAACCAGCGTCGGGCGGTCTATGCCGAGCGGCGCCGGGTGCTCGAAGGCCGGGAGTTAAAGCAGCAGGTGATCGGCTATGGCGAGCGCACCATGGACGATATCGTTGATGCCTATGTGAATCCTGAGCTGCCCCCGGAAGAGTGGGATCTGGCCCGCTTGGTGTCCAAGGTGAAGGAGTTTGTCTACCTGCTCGATGACATGGCGCCAGACCATCTCTCTGGCCTGCAGGTGGAGGAGCTCAAGGCCTTCCTGCAGGAACAGCTGCGTAATGCCTACGACATCAAGGAAGGCCAGGTGGAGCAGCTGCGCCCTGGCCTGATGCGCGAGGCCGAACGCTTCTTCATCCTCCAGCAGATCGACACCCTCTGGCGCGAACATCTCCAGGCGATGGATGCCCTGCGCGAATCGGTGGGACTGCGGGGCTATGGCCAGAAGGATCCCCTGATCGAGTACAAAAACGAGGGCTACGACATGTTCCTGGAGATGATGACGGCGATGCGCCGCAATGTCATCTACTCGATGTTCATGTTCCAGCCAGCCCCCAGCCCCGAGCAGGCGGCCATCGGCTGAGTCGGCCCAGGTTGCGACCCCAGCCCGTTCAGCTGATGGGGTGGGGTGAGCCGACTGGTCCCGGGTTTGGCTCAGGGCGCCTGGGGCCCGGGAGGACCGTCGGCTGGGGCCCCCGGTTCGAGCTCAGGCAGGTCCGGGCTGTCCTCCCCCAAAAATTCGATAATTTCGCGGTCGCGCAGGTTCTGGGCCTGGCCGCGGCAGGGTTCGAGCAGGGGCCGGCCGGCGGCCACTTCGCGCAGACAGGATTGCAGGCGCCCCAATTCATTTTCGAGGCTGTCGATCCGCTCCATCAGGTTGCGGATCACCCTCGCTTCCGCGTCGGGTAGGGCCGAGTGGGCTAGGGGGTCCACCCGCACCCCCGATTGGTGAATCACCCGGCCGGGGATGCCCACCACCGTGCTGTCGGCGGCCACATCGCGCAGCAACACCGAGCCGGCGCCGATGCGGGTGTTGGCCCCCACCGTGATCGCTCCCAGCACCTTGGCCCCGGCCCCCACCACCACGTTCTGGCGCAGGGTGGGGTGGCGCTGGCCGTCGGCCTTGCCCGTGCCGCCCAGGGTCACCCCTTGGTAGAGCAGGCAGTTGTCGCCGATCACGCAGGTTTCGCCGATTACCACGCCCATGCCATGGTCGATGAACACCCCCTGGCCGATGCGGGCGCCGGGGTGGATCTCCACCCCGGTGAGAAGCCTGCCCAGCTGGCTCATCAGCCGCGGCACCAGGGGCAGGCCCAGGCGCCAGAGCTTGTGGCTGAGGCGATGCAACGTGAGGGCATGGAGCCCCGGGTAGCAGAGCAGGATTTCGAGGGTGCTGCGGGCGGCCGGGTCCCGTTCCTTGATGATCGCCAGGTCGGCCCGAACTGCCTTGAGCATCACGCCGCCGACTGCAGCCCGATTTCCTTGCGCAGCAGGTCGATGGTGGCGGTCCCCAGGTAGCTCTGGGCGCAGTGCACCTGGGGTAGGCGCATGAGCTGGCTGCGGTTCTGGCGCAGGCTCTGCTCCACCAGGGGCAAGCTGGGCCGGTCGCAGAGCACGTGGCTGGCGGCCCGCAGCAGGGCCAGGAGCCGGCTGCCCACATCAGGGGTGGCGGTCATCAGCAGCAGCTCATTGCCCCGCATGCTGTGCAGGATCACCTCAGCGGCGCGCAGGATGCCGGGGCTGATGCTCACCAGGCCAACGCAGCTGCCCGTGCGCAGCTCCTTGAGCAGGTCGAGTTCGTGGCGGAAGTCGTTGAGATCCACCGCCACGGCCCGCACGCCATGGCGCTTGGCGATCTCCTCCACCGGCTGCAGGAAGTAGCGGCTGGTCACCACCGTGCCATTGCTGGAGGTTTCGAGCACGGCTTCGAGCTCCTCCATGGGCACCACCTCCACGGGCACCGCCAGCTTGGGGGTGAGTTCCTCGGCAATCAGGAGCGAGGCGCCGATGTCCTCGCGGGGGGTGCTGACCAGCACCCGGGCGCCGCAGCGCAGCCTCCAGTCGATTTCGCGGGTGAGCAGGTCGCGGGTTTGTTGCAGGGTGCAGCCGGCGTTGAGCAGGCCATCGACGCTCTGGCGCACCTCCCGGTCGATGTCGGGCATGGCTTTGCCGCGGATCCCCGGCGGCGGCTTGATTTCGCGGGGCTTCTGCTGGTCGCGCACATAAATGCCCGAGCCGGCCATCGCCTCAACCACGCCGTCGTTTTCGAGCTGGCGGTACACCTTGCTGATCGTGTTGCGGTGCAGACCCGTCTGCATCGCCAGCTGGCGCGTACTGGGCAGGCGATGGCCCGGCGGGTAGTGGCGAGCCGCGATCGCGAAGCAGATCTGGTTGTACAGCTGCGTCGAGGCCGGGATGTCGCTGTCCTGTTGGATATGAAAGCGCACGCCGGAGTGGGACAGAGCTGGTGCTGGCCACCTTAAGGAGCTTTGGTCATGGTGACAATTCCCCCGTTGGCATAAGCGCCTGTGCCGGGCTGTGCCGGTTGGCGGCCAAGGGGCGCTCCAAGGGTCTTAACCGGCCCCTAGGCCGTCGCCGAGACTGGCGCCACCAGCCCCTGAGCCGATGACGGAGCCTGCAGCGATGGCGATGACGGCCGACTGGGTCACGATCGTCTCCAGCCCGGCTGGGGCGGGCGGCCCGCTCCCGGACGAGGCAGGCGGCGCTGCCGTTCGCCTGCGTTGCTGGTGGGCCCGGCCAGTGGGCCAGGCGCCCCGGGCCGTGGTGATCGTTTTGCCAGAGGTGTTTGGCGTCAACGGCTGGGTGCGCAGTGTTGCTGATCGACTGGCGGCGGCTGGCTACGCCGCCCTGGCACTCCACACCATGGCCCGCACAGCCCCCGATCTGGAGCTCCAGTACGACGCCGCTGGCCTGGAGCTGGGCCGCCAGCACCGCGATGCGGTCACCGCTGCCGGCTTCCTCGACGACCTGGCCGCCAGCGTGGCTTGGATCCGGGCCCAGCCGGACCTGGCTGGCCTGCCAATCGGCTGCGTGGGCTTCTGCTTTGGCGGCCACCTGGCCCTTCTTGCCGCCACCCTGCCGGCGATTGGCGCCACCTGCGCCTTCTATGGCGCCCGGGTCTCCAGCTTCCGCCCTGGCGGCGGCCCGCCCAGCCTGGAGTTAGTGCCCCAGATCCCTGGGCGGCTGTGGTGCTTCTGCGGCGACCAGGATCCCCTGATCCCGCCCGAGGAGATCACGGCGGTGGCAGCCGCCCTGACGGCGGCCAATAACGGCGAGCCAGCCGAGTCCGAAGCGGCCCGCCACCGCCTGCTGGTAGCCCCTGGGGCTGGCCACGGCTACATGTGCGAAGCCCGCGCCGATTTCTCCCCGCAAGCGGCCCGCTCTGGCTGGAGCGAAATGCTCGGCCTGTTTGCTGCCATGGCAGACGCATCCCCCAGCCCTCAGGACTGAACACCAGCTCGGTTGGGGGGACTCAACAGCCCATGCCAATCACCCTGGGGGCCGGTTGATCCAGCCCGGGGGCGTCTGGGCCAGGACGCCTAGATCCGGGTCGGTTCGCGGCTGATGTCGCGATTGATGTCGCGGCTGGTTTCGATCGTGCGCACGGCCTTGGTGGCGGCAATGGCCGCATCCTTTTCCTTGGCCAGGGGCGTTTTGCGCGGGCTCAGGAACATGATCATGTTGCGGCCTTCCCGCTTGGGATCCTGCTGGATTTCGGCGCTTTCCTCCAGGTCCTTGGCCATGCGGAAGAGCAGCTGTTCGGCTAGGGCCGTGTGCTGGATTTCGCGGCCGCGGAAGATCACGGTGCACTTCACCTTGTCGCCGTCCTTGAGGAAGCGCACGGCCTGACCAATCCGCACCTGGTAGTCGTGCGAATCGATTTTGTAGCGCATTTTGACTTCCTTAACCTCGGTCTGGTGCGACTTTTTCTTCGCTTCCTTGGCCTTCTTTTCCTGTTCGAATTTATATTTGCCGTAGTCCATGATCCGGCAAACCGGCGGATCGGCCTTCTCGCTGACCAATACCAGGTCGAGCTCCCGGTCCTTGGCTACCTCCAGCGCCTCCTCCCTTGTGATCACCCCCAGCTGACTGCCGTCGGCATCAACCACCCGGAGCTGGGGGTAGCTGATGCGGTCATTGATGTTGGGGAGCTCCCGCACAGGAGCGCGACGGTCAAAACGGGGACGGGGTGGCATTCAGGAAAGCGAGGGGACGGAAGGGTGAAAACAGGTGGTATCCATCCTTCACCCTAGGGCCTGCTGGACCGCTGCCAACGCCCGCTTCATCAGATCCGGCTCGGGCCCGCTGGTGGCGGCCAGATCGGCCCGATCGCCGGCCCGATCAGCGGGCTGGCTGGCTGGCTGATCGCCAGGCTGGTCGGGCCCAGGGCCCTGGACCTGGTCGGGCCCGGATAGCCACAGGGGCCGGTGCTGGCGCCGAAACCAGGTGCGCTGGCGTTTGGCGAACTGCAGGGTGCGCTGGCAGGTGAGGGCGATCGCGGCCGCCTCATCCAGTTCGCCGGCCAGCAGCCGTTTGGCTTCGCCGTAGCCGATCGTCTCGAGCAGGGGGCAGGCCTGGCCGTAGCGGCGCAGCAGCCGCTGCGTTTCCGCCACCAATCCGGCCCCGTAGAGCCCGGCGCTGCGCTGGCGGATCCGGCTGGTCAGATCGGCCGGATTGAGCCCCAGCTCCAGAACGCGCCAGGGGGGGCGGCGGAACCCCTGTTGGGTCGACAGGGGCCGGCCGGTGGCATAGATCACCTCCAGGGCCCGTTGGGTGCGCACCGCATCGGCGGGAGCGATGCGGCGGGCGGCCAGGGGATCGGCCCTGGCCAGGAGCGGGTGGCACCAGGCCTGGCCCAGGGCCGTGAGCTGGGCCCGCAGCTGGGGCTGGGGCGGCACGGCCGGGGGCTGCAGGCCCTGGGTGATCGCCTTGAGATAGAGGCCGCTGCCCCCCACCAGAAAGGCGACGCCGCGGCGGGCGTGCTCGGCGGCGATGGCGGCTTCGGCCTCGGCGCGGAACTCCTGCAGGTTCATGGGCCGATCCGGCGGCCGCAGGTCCAGGAGCCGGTGGCGCACCCGCGCCCGTTGGGCGGCACTGGCCTTGGCGGTGCCGATGTCCATGTCTGTGTAGATCTGGCGCGAGTCCACCGACAACACGGCCAGGTCAAAGGCTTCGGCCATGGCGATGGCCAGGTCGGTTTTGCCGCTGGCCGTGGCTCCCAGCAGCACGATCACCAGGGGCGCATCGGCCGGGGGCATGGCCGGATTGGACGCGCCGGCATCGGGGCCCCAGGTGCTGGATTCGGGGCTGGAGGCGGATCCCATGGGACCAGTCTGCCCCGGGCCGAAGCCATGGCCGGGTTGCACCCCTCGAATAAAAAGCTCCGGAGAGGCCCCCAGGAGCCCCTCCATTGCAGCGGTGGTAGATTAAGCCTGATTGGCAGGCCCCCGCTCGCCTTCCGCGCCCCTCCTGCCCCGTATGAGCGACTCCAGCAAGGTCCAGTCCGCCTACGGCGCCGAGCAGATCCAGGTCCTGGAAGGCCTGGAGCCGGTACGCAAGCGGCCGGGCATGTACATCGGCACGACCGGCCCGCGCGGTCTGCATCACCTTGTCTATGAGGTGGTGGATAACTCGGTGGATGAGGCCCTGGCGGGCCATTGCACCGACATTCAAGTTTCCCTCAACGACGACGGCTCCTGCACCGTTATTGATAACGGCCGCGGCATTCCCACCGATATCCACCCTCGCACCGGCAAGAGCGCCCTGGAAACGGTGCTCACGGTGTTGCATGCCGGCGGCAAATTCGGTTCCGGCGGTTACAAGGTGTCCGGTGGCCTGCACGGCGTTGGCGTGTCGGTGGTGAATGCCCTGTCGGAATGGGTGGAGGTCACGGTCTATCGCCAGAACCAGGTGCACCGCCAGCGTTTCGAGCGGGGCAATCCAATTGGCACCCTGATCTCCGAGAGCGAACCCGGCGATCGCACCGGCACAACGATCTGCTTTAAGCCCGATATTGAGATCTTCAGCACCGGCATTGTCTTCGATTACCAGACCCTGTCGGCCCGACTACGGGAGCTGGCCTATCTCAATGGCGGTGTGCGCATTGTCTTTCAGGACGCCCGGGCCTCGGCCCGGAACGCCCAGGGCGAAATTCACGAAGAGGTCTATCACTACCAGGGCGGCATTCGGGAATATGTGGCCTACATGAATCAGGACAAGGATCCCCTCCATCCTGAGATCATCTATGTGAATGCTTTCAAGGAAGGCGTGCAGGTGGAAGCGGCCCTGCAGTGGTGTGTGGATGCCTATTCCGACAGCATTCTCGGCTTTGCCAACAACATCCGCACCGTGGATGGAGGCACGCACATTGAAGGCCTCAAGACGGTGCTGACCCGCACCCTCAATACCTTCGCCAAGAAGCGCGGCAAGCGTAAGGAGGCCGATGGCAATCTCGCCGGTGAAAATATCCGCGAAGGGCTCACGGCGGTGTTGTCGGTGAAGGTGCCCGAGCCAGAGTTTGAGGGCCAAACCAAGACCAAGCTGGGCAATACGGAGGTGCGCGGCATTGTCGACACCCTGGTGGGGGAGTCGCTTAGCCAATACCTGGAATTCAATCCCGCAGTGATTGACATGATCCTGGAGAAGGCCATCCAGGCCTTCAATGCGGCTGAGGCTGCGCGGCGGGCCCGGGAGCTGGTGCGGCGTAAATCCGTGCTGGAAAGTTCCACCTTGCCCGGCAAGCTTGCCGATTGCAGCTCCCGCGATCCGAGTGAATCGGAGATCTACATCGTGGAAGGCGATTCCGCCGGTGGCTCCGCCAAGCAGGGCCGCGATCGCCGCTTCCAAGCCATCCTGCCCCTGCGCGGCAAGATCTTGAACATCGAGAAAACCGATGATGCCAAGATCTACAAAAATACGGAGATCCAGGCCCTAATTACTGCCCTAGGCCTGGGCATTAAGGGCGAGGAGTTTCAGGAGAAGAATCTTCGCTATCACCGCATCGTGATCATGACCGATGCCGATGTGGATGGCGCCCACATTCGCACCCTGCTGCTCACCTTCTTCTACCGCTACCAAAAATCTTTGGTGGAAGGCGGCTATATCTATATCGCTTGCCCGCCCCTCTACAAGGTGGAGCGCGGCAAGAACCACAACTACTGTTACAACGAAGCCGACCTCAAGAAGGTGCTCAGTGGTTTTGGCGAGAAGGCCAACTACACGATTCAGCGCTTTAAGGGTCTCGGCGAAATGATGCCCAAGCAGCTGTGGGAAACCACCATGGATCCCACAACCCGCACGATGAAGCGGGTTGAGATTGAAGATGCCTTAGAGGCCGATCGCATTTTCACAATCTTGATGGGCGACAAGGTGGCACCCCGCCGCGAATTCATCGAAACCCACAGCGCTGAGCTGGATTTCGCCCAGCTCGACATTTGATGTCCCCCCTCCAGCGTCGTCCGGGCTTTCTGTTGGCCTTGCCCTCCTGGCGCTTAGTGGCTCTGCTGGGTCTGGCCCTGATCGCCCCCGCGGCCCTGCCGGCCGGGGGGGCGGAGCGGCGCCAACCGGAACTGAGGCGCCGCCAGGTCGGGGATCCCTTGCTGGCCACCGGGCCCCTAGCTCTACGTAGTGCCCCGCGCCAGCAGGCGCCCGCCCTGGCGCGGCTGGAAGCGGGTGAACCGCTTGAGTTGTTGCGCAGTTGGTGGTCTCCCAGCGGGCGCCGCTGGTTGCAGGTGCAAACCGCCGCCGGTGCGGGCGCGCCCCGCCGCGGCTGGCTGGCTGGCTGAGCCGGCCATGGCCTTTGCCGATGGATTGCTAGTCGCCATTGGCGCCGTACCCGGCGCCTGGCTTCGCTTTCGCCTGGTGAACCACCTCAAGCCGCTGTTGCCGCGGAAACACTGGGCCACGGCCGGGGTCAACCTGGTGGCCTGCCTGGCCCTGGGTTTGCTGCTTTCCCTTGGCGAGGGCTGCACAGACCTGCATCGGCTCGGACTGTTGCTGAGCGTGGGCTTTCTGGGCAGTTTCAGCACCTTCTCCACCTTTGTGGTTGAACTGCTGCTCGCCCTTGGCGAGGCCCAGGTGGGGGAGGCCGTGAGGCTGGCTGGCCTGTCCGTGGGGGGTGGCCTGTTGGCGCTTGAACTGGGTCGCTGGTAGGGGGGGCTCTGAAATGGCCGGCCCGGCAACCGATCCCGACCCCCGTCCCCAGCCGGGGTCGAATCCAGGTCTGAACGCAGACCCTGGGGACGCCCGCCCAACCGCTTCTGGGGCTGCGCGCCATGGGGATGGCTCACCAGGGCATCCGGGCACGAGCCAGGGGATGGCTGATCGCCGGCTGCGCTTTGAGCTGCAGGAGTTTGCCCTGGTGGCCTCGGGGGCCGTGCCCGGTGCCCTGCTGCGCTGGCAGCTGGTTGAGCGGCTGGGGCCCCAGATCGGTGTCCACAGCGGCGCCAACCTGTTGGTGAACCTGGTGGGTTGTTTCTTGCTTGGCGTTCTGATCGGGCCAGTGCCCCACCGCACAACCCTGATGCTGGCCCTGGGGATCGGTTTCTGCGGCTCCCTCACCACCTTCAGTGGCTGGATTCTCGATCTAGCCAGCCTGCACCAGCAGGGCCAGGGCCTGGGGGCCCTGCTGCTGTTGGTTACCAGCCTGGGGCTGGGGTTGCTGGCGGCCCTGGGCGGCCGGGCCCTGAGCCGCCGCCTGTTTCGGGGCCGGCCACCCCAGCAGCCCTAGCCCAGGTGACTCCCGTAGGCGTTCAGGCCGCCAGGGCCGCCTCGATCGCGGCCACTAGGGCGGGATCGCTCGGTTCGACGGCGCTCTTGTAACGACCCAGCACCGTGCCGTCCTTGGCGATCAGAAACTTCTCGAAGTTCCAGGCCACATCACCGGCCGGTTCGGCCTGGGTGAGCACGTCATAGGGAGCGGTCTTGGCGCCGGTGGCGTGGACCTTGGCGTAGAGGGGGAAGGTGGCGCCGTAGGTGGTGGAGCAGAAGGTCTGGATTTCCTCCAGGGTGCCGGGCTCCTGGGCGCCGAAGTCGTTGCAGGGGAAGCCGAGCACCACCAGGCCCTGGGGCCCGTAGGTCTGCTGCAGTTGCTCCAGGCCGGCGTACTGGCGGGTGAAGCCGCAGCGGCTGGCCACATTGACGATCAACAGCACCTGGCCCGCCAGCTCGCTGAGGCGCTGGGAGGTGCCACTGGCCGTGGTCACCACCACATCGGAGACATTCACATCAGAACCGTTGACGGCCATGGGGTCGGGGTATCGGGGAAGGCGGGACCCTAGCGAGTGATCCCCATACACTCAGGGGGCTCCCACACATGGGCCTGATGACGGAGGCAACTGGCGGCATCCCAGACCAGGGAAGCCCCATGCCTGCAGCTGGATCGATCCCCGCCCCGGGTCCCGGGGGACCGGTGTTGGCCGAGTTGGTGGCCCAGCAGCTCCAGGCCCTGCTTGAGGTGGGCAACTACGACGCGGTCAAGCTGCTGCTCGCCCCCGTGCAGGAGGTGGACACCGCCGAGGCGATCGGGCTGCTGCCCCGAACCCTCCAGGCCCTGGCCTTTCGGCTGCTGCCCAAAGATGAAGCCATCGCCATCTATGAATACCTCGATGGCACGGTGCAGCAGACCCTGCTCGATCGGCTGCGCTCGGGCGAAGTGCTCGAACTGGTTGAACAGATGTCCCCCGATGACCGGGTGCGCTTGTTTGACGAACTGCCGGCCAAGGTGGTGCGGCGCCTGCTGGCCGAACTGAGCCCGCAGGAGCGGCGGATCACGGCCCAGCTGCTGGGCTACGAGGCGGAAACGGCCGGTCGGCTGATGACGACCGAATTCATCGACCTCAAGGAATTCCATACGGCCGCCCAGGCCCTGGCGATCGTGCGCGGCCGGGCCTCTGACACCGAAACGGTCTACAGCCTTTATGTGACCGACGCCTCGCGCCACCTCACCGGCATCCTGTCCCTGCGGGATCTGGTGATGGCCGATCCGGATGACCGCATCGGCGCCGTGATGACCCGGGAGGTGGTGCGGCTCACCACCGACACCGACCAGGAGGAGGTAGCCCGAGCGATCCAGCGCTACGACTTTTTGGCCTTGCCGGTGGTGGACCGGGAGCAGCGGCTGGTGGGGATCGTCACCGTTGACGACGTGATCGACGTGATCCAACACGAGGCCACCAGGGATCTGTATGCGGCAGGCGCCGTCCAGGCCGGCGATGAGGACGACTACTTCCAGAGCAGCCTGTTCACCGTGGCCCGGCGGCGGGTGGTTTGGCTGATCGTGCTGCTGATCGCCAATACGGGTACCTCGGCTTTGATCGTGGCCGAGAAGGATGTGCTGCAACAGATGGTGGTGTTGGCCGCCTTCATCCCGTTGTTGATTGGTGCGGGCGGCATCGTCGGCGCCCAGAGCGCCACGGTGGTGATTCGCGGCCTCAGCACCCAGCGCCTGCAGGGGCTGGGTGCCGGACCCAGCATCGGTCGCGAAGCCTTGGCGGGCTTTCTGCTGGGCTGCCTGATGCTGGTGGCGGTGGTGCCCTGGGCCTGGACCCTGGGCGGCAACCCCCAGGTGGCCGCCGCCGCTGGCATCAGCCTGGTGGTGATCACCACCCTGGCGGCCGCGGGCGGAGCCTCCCTGCCCCTGCTGTGTGAGCGCTTCGGGCTGGATCCGGCCTTGATGTCCACCCCGTCGATCACGACCGTCACCGATGTGGCCGGCGTGTTCATCTACCTCAGTACGGCGACCTGGCTGCTGCACCGGTTCCCCCTGGCTTAGGGGGGCCAGGCTCAGGAGCGTTTCGGCTCAGGAATCGGCTCGGGGAGGCTTGGGTTGGGCGAAGCATCGCTCTCTCGTACCGGCTGTTGGCCTGCTCTTCAGCCCAGTCGTCTAGGCCGGTTTCAGGGTCCAGCCCCAGCTCCGACGGGGCCGATTGGCGGGACTGGCCCGGTTTGTGAGAGGGGCTTCACACTTCTTTAGGTTAAACTTCACATAAGTTCAGTTTTCAGCCGTGGTTGCCGCTCTCTCCCTGTCTGATCAGGGGCTCCAGTTGGTGTCCGGTGGGTCCCGTTCAGCGGCGACCGCCTCCCTGGCAACCGCCCTAGCCGACTCCGGCCCCGGGCCCGTGCCGGACTCGGCCACCACGGTTCGGGTGCCAGCCCCAGGCCGCTCCATGCCTCCGGTGGATGGCGATCTAGTGCGCTCCTACCTACGGGACATCGGCCGGGTGCCGCTGCTGAGCCATGAGCAGGAGATCACCCTGGGCCGTCAGGTGCAGGAGCTGATGGCGATTGAGGAGCTGGAGCTAGAGCTGACGATGCGCGCCGGCGGCACCAAG
>CAINZT010000017.1 GCA_903855705.1 uncultured Synechococcus sp. | reverse complement strand
CGGATCGCCGCGCTCTGCGGGCGGCCGGCGGACGACGTGGACTGGTCGAGGACGGAAAGCTTCAAGTCCGTGCCGCGATGTAATCCTTCACCTTCGTGGCATCGGCGTCGATCACCTCGAAGCGCTGGGGCAGCTTCTCGATGGCCTCGAAGCCGGCCGGGCGTTCCGGGTCGCGGCCGAGGGCCTCGCGGATCGTCTCTGCGAACTTGGCGGGCTGCGCGGTCTCGAGGCAGATCAGCGGCACGCCCGCCTCGCGGTGCTCCAGTCCGACCTTGATGCCGTCGGCGGTGTGCGTGTCGACGACCACCCCGTAGTCCTTGCTGACCGCGCGGATGGTGGCGAGGCGATCTGCATGCGTGCTCGTGCCGGACGAGAACCCGGTCGCCGCGATCAGGTCCTTGAACCCGTCCCCGGAGAGATCGAATGCGCCGGTGGAATCGAGCTGGGCCCAGAGGGCCTTCATCCTGCCGGTATCCCGCCGCAGGATGTCGCAGACATAGCGCTCGAAATTGGAGGCCTTGGAAATGTCCATCGACGGGCTCGAGGTGGCGTGCACCTCGGCGCTCTTCCGGACGCGGTACTTGCCGGTGCGGAAGAACTCGTCCAGCACGTTGTTCTCGTTGGTCGCGAGCACCAGCCGCTTGATCGGCAGGCCCATGCTGCGGGCGATGAAGCTACCTTCGCTCAGGCGTGCCAGTTCCTGCGGTTGCTGGCTCCAGCTGGCTTCGGAGTAGCTGCCGGTGTGCAATTCCACCCAGCGGGCGCCGCTGCGCTGGCAGGCCTCCAGCTGGCCCCGCTCCGCATCCACAAACAGGCTCACCGGGATGCCGGCGTCCTGGAGCCGCCCCACCAAACCCGTGAGTGCCCCCAGCTGGCCGGCCACATCCAGGCCCCCTTCGGTGGTCACCTCCTGGCGCTTCTCCGGCACCAGGGTCACCATGTCGGGCTTGACCCGCAGGGCGATCGCCTCCATCTCGGCGGTGGCGGCCATCTCCAGGTTGAGGCGGCTGCGCAGGGTGGCCCGCAACAAGTCCACGTCCCGGTCCTGGATGTGGCGCCGGTCCTCGCGTAGGTGCACGGTGATGCCGTCGGCGCCGCCCAGTTCGGCCAGCAGGGCATAGGTCACCGGGTCCGGTTCGAGGGCGCGGCGGGCCTGGCGCACGTTGGCGATGTGATCGATGTTCACGCCGAGGCTGGCCATGGCGATGCCGGGGGGGCGGAGGAGCGATTTCGGATCCTATGGACTGGCCCTGGCGCCAGCCCCCTGCCGCCCAGGATCAAGCCCGCCACCCCCTGGGCCGATCCCCTCTAGCCCCAAGCCCCTTCAGCCAAAGCCCTCGAAGCGCGATCCAGACGCCTCCTTTAAGGGCCCATCGCATCAGCACCAGTTGGCCCGATCCCCTGCCGTCAGCGGGGGCACCGGTGCTGGATCCGCCCTGGGCCGCAGCCGAAACCAAGCTTTGGGCGGTGCCAACCGGCCCGGATAGGCCCTTGCGGCATCGCTTGCTGCGCCCTTTGCCGAGCCCTTTGATGGGGCCCGGTTGTAGCCGCAGGGGCAACTGCCCTCGGTCCGCCGGGAGGCCTGATTTTGGCCCCTACCTTGTGGGATCGATCCCGGCATCCGCTTCCCCGGGCCCTTGAAACCCTCCCCAGGGCGCATGACGGCGCAGCTCACCCCTCCGATGACCCCCGAGGCGAGGCTCAGCGGCCGAGGCCCCAGTGCGGACGTGGCCATCAACCCCGTCTTGGGTCCCCTGGCCACGGTGTTGACCCAGGACCTGGCCCTGCCCCTGTTCTTCCGGGAGCTCACGGTGCTGGGCGCCGAGCACCTGCCGCTGGAGGGGCCGGTGCTGCTGGCCCCCACCCACCGCTCCCGCTGGGATGCCCTGCTGCTGCCCTATGCGGCTGGCCGGCGCCGCACGGGCCGCGATTGCCGCTTCATGGTTTCGATCGATGAGATGGCTGGCCTGCAGGGCTGGTTCCTGCAGCGGTTGGGCTGTTTCCCGGTCAATCCCCGCCGTCCGGGCCCCTCCTCCCTGCGCCTGGCCGTGGAGCTGCTCCACGGCCACCAGCAGCTGGTGGTCTTCCCCGAGGGCCGCATCCAGCAGGACGACGAACCGCTGCGGCTGATGCCGGGCCTGGCCCGGCTGGCCCAGCTGGCCCTGGACCAGGGGCTGCCCCTGCAGGTGCTGCCGGTGGGGATCGCCTATGGCCACAGCCGGCCCCGGCCCTGCGACCGGGCCGCGCTGTGTTTCGGTCCGCCCCAGCCCCTGGAGGGGGAGGGGCGCCGGGCCCTGGCGAGCTTCACCCACCAGCTGGCCGCAGCGATGCAATCAGCTGAGGAAGCGGCCCGCCGGGCCGTGGGCCGTCCCCTGGGGTCCGCCTAAAGTCCATGGCACTTCGCCCAATTGCTGTGCGCCGGCCCTTCGCCGCCCTCCGGACCGCTGCCCTGGCCAGTGGATCTGCCGTAGCCCTGGTGCTGGCGGCGAGCCTGCCCCTGGCTACCGCCAACCCGGCGTTGGCCCAAGCCCAGCCTGTTAAGGCCCTAGATGCCAGTGTGGGCGGCTTCAACCTGGCCTCCGTCAATGCCCTGCTGGCCAGGGGTGATGCGGCCGTGGCTAGCGGCAACCTGGGCCAGGCCCGCAAGGACTACGACGAGGCCCGCGAGGCCTGCCGCCGGTTGATCGGCTTCTACCGCGACCTGAGCGGTGCTTTCCGGGGTCTTGATGCCCGTATCCCTAGGGAATTGGATCAGAAGGGCCGCGAAGCCCTCGAAGCCCAGGCCCAGGCCAGCCTCAGGCTGGCCGCCCTGTTCCGCCGCCAGAACCAGCCCGAGGTGGCCGTTCCCCTGCTGGTGGAAGTGGTCAAGATCATGACCCCCGCCCGGGAGGAGGGCCGCAAGGCCTACCAAAGCCTGGTGGAGATTGGCTTTGTCACCACCCCCTTTAACTCCGCTGCCCCGACGCTCAACTGAGCGCCACCCCCCTAGGCGTTGCCAGAGTGCCTGATCCCGTTCCTAGAGTTCCCAGCCTTGCTGGCTCCCCGTCCATGGTGCAACCCGATCAGGTCAAGGACGCCATCCGCCAGGTGATGCCCGATGCCCATGTGGAGGTGGAAGACCTCACCGGCGGCGGTGACCATCTCCAGGTGAAGGTGGTGTCCACGGCCTTTGCGGGCCTGTCCAAGGTGAAGCAACACCAGTTGGTGTACGGGGCCCTGCGCAGCGAGCTCGCCAGCGAGGCGATCCACGCCCTCGCCCTCACCACCACCTCCCCGGCCGGTTGAATCTGGGGCTTGCTAGCGCGAGTCCCTGACACCCAAGCGTGCCAACCCTTTATCCCATTCCTTTCAACCGTTTCCATGGATCCCAGCACTCGCCAGCGCATCGAAACCCTGGTTGCCAGCAGCCCCGTGGTTGTGTTCATGAAGGGGAACAAGCTGATGCCCCAGTGCGGCTTTTCCAACAACGTCGTCCAGATCCTCAACGCCCTGGCCGTGCCGTTTGAAACCTTTGATGTGCTCTCCGATCCCGAGGTGCGCCAGGGCATCAAGGAATTTTCCGATTGGCCCACCATTCCCCAGGTCTATGTGCAGGGGGAATTCATGGGCGGCTCCGACATCTTGATCGAGATGTATAACTCCGGCGAACTGCTTGAAAAAATCACCATCGCCCTCGCTTGATCAGCCGTTAGGTCACCAATCTTGGGGTGCAACTAGCCTGTGGCAAATCTGCTGCAGGCTCGGAATTTTGCCTCAGTTGCGACCGGTTTCGTAGAGGGTGCTGAAGTCGCCTCCGGGTCCAACGAAGCTGGAGGGGTCCAGGATCCAGCGATCCACCACTTCCTCAAGGCGCCGTTGTGAGAGGGGATCGAGCACGGCGGTGCGCCTCAGGGCATGCAGGTAGCCATCGGCGTAGAGGCGTAGATCGGCCGGGCCGTGGTAACGGCTTGCCAGGGATTGGCATGCATCACACAGGGACTGGAAGTGGCGGATCGAATCGGGGTTCTGAAGGGCTGTCATGGCCGGACAGGCAACAGGTCGGGCACGCGGTTTGGGGTTTTGGGGCTGGGGCTGGACAGATTGCAAGGCATCGCCTGATACCAGTTTGCGGGCCTGGTTGCCGATAGCCTAGGTAAAGACATGGAAATACGGTTGGAGGGCGCCGCGAACCAGATCACCGCCACGGCTCCGCCCACAGCAGTGCCCATCGTTGGAGAAGGGGCGCTCAAGAGGATTCTTGTGGTGGAGCCCCACCCCACCCTGCGCACGGTTCTGGCCCAGCGCCTGCGCCAGGATGGTCACCTCGCCGCCGCGGTGGCCACGGCCGGAGAGGCGATTGATCTCTGCGAAGAGCAAACTCCCGATCTTTTGGTCTGCGCCGAGCTGCTGGACCAGAGTTCAGCCCTGAGACTGGGTGCCCAGTTGCGCACACCCGTGATGGTGCTCACGGCCCGCACGGGCGCTGAGCCGGTGGTCGCCCTGCTGGATGCCGGCGCCGATGACGTGCTGCGCAAACCCTTCGGCCTGGAGGAATTGGCCGCCCGCTGCCGCAGTTTGCTGCGCCGCAGCGGCAGTGGCCTGCAGGAGCGGGTCTGCGTGGGGCCCCTCGAGGTGCACCTGCTGCTGCGCCAGGTGACGCTGCGCGATCAGCCGGTGGAGCTCAGCCCCCGGGAATTTGCCCTGCTGTGTGCCCTGTTGATGCCTCCGGGGTTGGTCCGCAGTCGCCATGAGCTGCTGCGCATGGCCTGGCCCCCCTTCAGTGG
>CAINZT010000016.1 GCA_903855705.1 uncultured Synechococcus sp. | reverse complement strand
TGGGAGCAGCAACAGGCCAGCTTGCCCTTTGAAGACAAGCGTGACTTTGAGGAGGCCAAGCGGGGGTTCATCGCTGCCCCCGCTTTTAAGCAGATCAAGCGGGCCGATGGGGGCATCGCTTGGGACATGGCGAGCTACGACTGGCTGCTGACTGGCCAGGCGTTTAAGAGCATCAACCCCTCGCTGCAACGCCAGGCCCTGCTGAACATGGCCTACGGCCTCTATGAGGTGGTGCCCGGCAAGATTTATCAGGTGCGGGGCTTTGATTTAGCTAACATCTCCTTCATTAAGGGCGACAAGGGCTGGATCGTGTTTGATCCGCTCACCTGCAAAGAAACGGCCCGGGCCGCCCTCGATTTTATCAACCAAAAACTGGGCGCCCGTCCAGTCACGGCTGTGGTTTATTCCCACTCCCATGGCGACCACTTTGGTGGCGTGCGCGGCGTTGTGGAGGAAGCCGATGTCCTTAGCGGCAAGGTTCCGGTCATTGCCCCAATTGGCTTTATGACCCATGCCATCAGTGAAAATGTCTATGCCGGCAATGCCATGAACCGGCGCCTCTTTTACCAATATGGCGTGTTGCTGCCGCGCAGCCCCTTCGGCCATGTTGATCAATCGATTGGTAAAAATGTTGCCGCAGGCACGTCCGGCCTGATCGCGCCGACGCGCATCATCGACAAACCGTTTGAGGAGCTCACCATCGATGGTGTGACCATGGTCTTTCAGAACACGCCCGGCACCGAAGCGCCGGCCGAAATGAACACCTGGTTCCCCCAGTACAAGGCCTTCTGGGCGGCGGAAAATATCACAGGCACAATCCACAACATCTACACCCTGCGCGGTGCCCTGATTCGCGATCCACTGGAATGGAGCAAGCAAATCAATGAGGCCCTCTATCGCTTTGGTGGCAAAGCAGAGGTGATGTTTGCCTCCCATAGCTGGCCGCGCTTTGGCAATGGCCGCATCCAGGAGGTGATGCGGGCCCAACGGGATACCTACGCCCACCTCAACAACAACGTGCTCTATTACGCCAACCGGGGCGTGACGATCAACGAGATTCAGAACGTTTATCGGTTGCCCGCCAGCCTGCAAAAGCAGTGGGCTGCCCACAGCTACCACGGTTCAGAAGAGCACAACAGCCGCGGCGTGATTAACCGCTACCTCGGTTACTGGGATGGTAACCCCACCACACTGACCCCCCTCTCACCCAAGGACTCGGCGCCCTTGTATGTGGAGATGATGGGCGGTGCCAATCCAATTCTGGCCAAGGGCCGCCAACTGATCACGGCAGGGAAGTATCTGTTAGCGACGGAAATCCTCAATAAGTTGGTCTATGCCCAACCAGGTAATCAGCTGGCCAAGGACCTGCTTGCCGAGGCCTTTGAGCAGATTGGCTACAGCAAGGAAAGCCCTAGTTTGCGCAACAGTTTTCTGGCCGCTGCCCAGGAACTCCGCTCTGGCATTCCTGGCGGTGCCACGCCGAAATCGGCTGGCCCCGATGTGATTCGTGCCATGGGCACCAATCTCTGGCTGGATTTTCTCGCCATTCGCCTTGACCCCAGTAAAACGGCTGGAAAGCAGTTCAAAATCAACCTGATCACGCCCGACAATGGTGAGCGCTATGTGGTGGAACTCAATAACGATACCCTCACCAATATCAAGGGGTTCACGTCAGTCGATGCCGACCTGAGTGTGACCCTGAATCGCTCTGACCTGGAAACCCTGATGATGGGAGCCGCCACTTTCAGCGACCTCGTCAATAGCGGCAAGATCAAGTTGGCTGGTAATCGAACAGTAATCGAGCAACTGCAAGCCATGTTGGTGCAGTTCAGTCCCGATTTTGAGATCATGCCGGGCACCAAGGCGGCCGCCAAGTCGCCCGGGGTAGCTCCGTCTCCGCCGCCAGCGAGCAGCCACCCCTTTGAGCAAAAACCCTTAGCCGATTCAGTCGGCGGCTGAGCTAGTCGGAGCCAGCCATGGCATGGACGGCGGGGGAGCGTTTTTTTTGGGGGGGGATGGCCCGTAGGGGGAAAGGGGCCTTCCCCATCGGTTCGTTGCCCGCTGAATTGCTGATTCGTCAATTAAGGTGACGACCTGGCCCTAAGCACAGCAGCGACACGATGAATCGCTCTCAAGGAGTAGCCCTGGTGACTGGCGCCAGCTCCGGGATTGGCCTGGAGTTCGCCCGCTTGCTGGCAGCCCGGGGCCACGCGCTGGTGTTGGTGGCCCGCAGCACCAGCAAGTTGGAGGCCCTGGCCAGGGAGTTGGACGCTGCCCATGGCACCGCGGTGACAGTGGCCTCGATCGACCTGGGGTTGCCCGGCGGCAGTCAACAACTCTGGGATTTCACCGAAAGTCAGGGGATCGAGATCGAGATCCTGATCAATAACGCCGGCAGCGGTCTTTATGGAGACCACATCGCCCTAGATCCGGCCAAGGTTGGCAGCATGCTGCAACTCAATATCCTTAGCCTCAGTGAACTCTGCCAGCGCTATGGCGCCGCGATGGCACGCCGCGGCAGGGGTTGGATTCTGAACATTGCCTCCACTGCTGCTTATCAGCCCACCCCCTATTTCGCCGCCTATGGGGCTTCAAAGGCCTATGTGCTGAACTTTTCCGAGGCCCTGGCCATGGAGCTGGAGGACCAGGGGGTGATCGTGAGTTGCCTCTCCCCCGGCCCCAGCGATACGGCCTTTTTCAGCGATCTAGACCAGCGCGGTCTTGCGATCGAGGCCCTTGCTAAGGCGGGGCGCAGGTCCGCCCGGTCCGTGGCCGAGGTGGGGCTGGTTAGGCTCTTCGCCGGCAAGCTGTCCAGCATCGATGGCCGGATGAACGCCTTGAAGGCCCGCTCCCTGCGCCTGGTGCCCCGGGCTCTGGTGGCCAGGTTTTCAAAGGACCTGATGAAGGCAACGGCTTCGATCTAAATCGGCCCAATCTCGCTTGAATGATCGCCCAACGGGCGGCAATTATCTTGGCGAGAAGTCTTCGGATTCTGGCCCCATGGGTTCTGCGAAATTGATTTGATCCCTTAAGATATCTTCCGAAACCGGATCGATCCCGGTAGTTATTTTTGGAGTTTGAGTGATGAATGGAGCCCAGGCACTTGTCAAGATGCTGGAAAACCATGGGGTGACCCATGTGTTCGGCATCCCTGGAGCCAAGGTCGACAGCCTGTTCATCGCCCTGCTCGATTCGCCGATTGAGCTTGTGCTTTGTCGCCATGAGCAGAACGCCGCCTTCATGGCCCAGGCCTTTGGCCGGCTCACCGGCACTGTGGGTGTCTGTGTGGTGACCTCCGGCCCTGGGGTCACCAACCTGGTGACGGGCCTGGTCACCGCCACCTCGGAAGGGGATCCGGTCTTGGCGATCGGCGGTGAAGTGCCCCTGGACGATCGGATCAAGCACACCCACCAGGCCCTTGATGGGGTGGATGTGATGAAACCGGTCACTAAATACGCCCAATCGGCCCTCACGATCCATTCCCTGCCTGAGGTGTTCGGCAATGCGGTGCGTGCCGCCGAAAGTGGCCGGCCTGGGGCGGCCTTTTTGGGCCTGCCCAAGGATGTGGGCCTGGCCGAGTTCGTGGGTGAGATCTCCCCCTCCTGGGGCCGCAGTGCTCCCCGCGGGCCGGCCGCCAGCAGTGAACTGCAGCGGGCGGCCCTGCTGATCAATGCCGCCCGCCGCCCCCTGGTGTTGATGGGCCTGCAGGCGTCACAACCTGCCTCAGCGGACGCGATCCAGCGCTTTTTGGCGGCCACTGGCCTGCCCTACGCCGCCACCTTCCAGGGGCCGGGCGGCTGGGCCGCCGCCAGCCAATACGTGGGCCGGCTGGGGCTGTTCCGCAATCAGCCGGCCGACCGCCTCCTCGATGACGCCGACTGCGTGATCACCGTGGGCTTCGATCCGATCGAATTCGATCCCAGCCTCTGGAACAGCGGCCAGGCCAGGCCCCTGGTGGCGATCGATGTGCAGGCAATCGACCAGGACCAGGCCTTCCTGCCCCAGGCGGAACTGATCGGCGATCTCAACGCCAGCCTCGAGGCCCTGGCTCCCCTGCTGCAGGTGCAGGTGGAGGAGGCCTTCCGCCGCAGCGCCGATGCCGAAGGGGCCGAGCTGGCCGCCACCGTGGCCGAGGGGGCCCAGCTCGGCGGCATGCCGGTGCACCCCCTGCGGGTGGTCCATGAGTTGCAACAGGTGGTTACTCCAGACACCACCATCGCCCTTGATGTGGGCTCCCATTACATCTGGATGAGCCGCTATTTCGCTGCCGACCATGCCCGCCAGGTGCTGGTGAGCAACGGCCAGCAGACCCTGGGGGTGGCCCTGCCCTGGGCCATGGCCGCCGGCCTGCTGCGGCCTGGTCAGCCGGTGATCTCCGTGTCGGGCGATGGCGGTTTCCTGTTCACGGCCACGGAACTGGAAACGGCCAAACGGCTGGGCAGCCGCTTCGTTCACCTGATCTGGAACAGCGCTTCCTACAACATGGTGGAGTTCCAGGAGCAGGCCCACTACGGCCGCATCGCCGGGGTGAAGCTAGGCCACTACGACGTGGAGGCTTTCGCGGCAGCCTTTGGCTGCAAGGGCTATCGCATTCGTGATGCCGACCAACTGGGGCCGGTGCTGCGTGAGGCCCTCCAGGCCGACTGCCCCGTGCTGATCGACATCCCCATTGATTATTCGGACAATCTCAAGTTGATGCAAAACGTCCATCAAGATTTCATTCACTGAGTTTCCCCTCCGCTGCCGCCCTGATGAGCCACCCCGATTCCGTTCACGACTTGCATTTGCGTTTGCCGACTGGCCTCTGGGCCGCCTTGCAAGCCCATTGCGCCAGCAGCGGCGAAAGCCTCAACCATGCCGTTATCGCGGCCCTGGCGGAAGCCCTCGACATCGAGCACCACACCCTCTATCAGGTGTCCACCTCCGGCGCCCTGGTCGAGGGGCTCTACCAGGGTTGTGTCTCCGTTGGTGATATTCGGCGCCATGGCGATTTCGGCCTGGGCACCTTTGATGGTCTCGATGGTGAGGCCATTCTGCTCGATGGCACCTGCTGGCAAGCCCGCGGCGATGGCTCAGTTCAGGTGGCCCCCGATTCGGCCTTGGCGCCCTTCTTCGTGGCCACCCATTTTGCCGCCGATACCCAGGCAACGTTTGCGGGGGTTAGCAGCTTCGCCGACCTGTGCCAGCGCCTTGATGGGCTACGTCCCAGCGCCAATGTGTTTGTGGCCATCCGTCTGCATGGCCACTTTGAGCGGATCAAGATTCGCACCGCCTGTAAAATCCCTTCCGGTACAGATTTGGTCACCGCCACCAGCCACCAGGCGGAATTCGAACTGCAAAATATCAGCGGTACCTTGGTGGGCTTCTGGAGCCCGAACTACGCCCGCACGATCAACGTACCCGGCTACCATTTGCACCTACTCAGTGATGACCACCGCCATGGCGGCCATCTGCTGGAACTGGCGGCCGAATCCCTCCAGCTGGGGTTACATACCGAATCGAATCTGCACCTGGCCCTGCCGGAAACGGCCGCCTTCTTGGCAGCCGATCTCAGTGGTGATCCCAGCGCGGCGTTGGCTACCGCCGAGGGCAATAGCCGCTAGGTCGATGGCCATGGCTGTCAGGTTCAAGGCCATGGCTGCCAACTGGAAGACAATCAACCCAGCCTAGGGATAGACACTCGCCATCAAGATGCTGGCCATGGCTGTCCAGCTGAACGCCATAAAAACGAGGAGTGATGAGCCGATGCACCCCGATCCCCAGGTGTTATTCCTCTCCCATGGCGGCGGTCCCTTGCCCCTGCTGGGCGACCCAGCCCACCATGAGATGGTGCAGTGCCTGCAGCGAATTGCCCCCCAGCTGCGCAGGCCTGACGCCATCTTGGTCGTCAGCGCCCATTGGGAGGAGGCCCTCCCCACATTGACCTCGGGACAATCCCCAGGACTGATCTACGACTACGCCGGCTTCCCGGTCGAGTCGTATCAAATTGCCTATCCCTGCCCCGGTTTTCCGGCCCTGGCCGAGGCAATTGCGGCCCAATTCCTGGCCGCTGGGATTGGGGCCAAGCTCGATCCCCAGCGGGGCTTTGACCATGGCCTATTTGTGCCCCTAAAAATCCTGTTTCCCCAGGCAATGGTCCCCTGCGTGCAGCTGTCCTTGCTCAGCAGCCTGGATCCGCTGGATCATCTCAACTTGGGCCGCCTCTTGCGCGGACTCAATCAGCCCAACCTACTGGTGATTGGCTCGGGATTTAGTTTTCACAACATGGGCTAGTTTTTCCGCTCGGCCAGTGCGGAAACTCGCGAAAAGAACGGGGCCTTCGAAGATTGGCTTGTGGAAACCTGCAGCAGCGAGCTGTTGAGCGAGGCTGAAAGGGAGCAGCGCCTGCTCCATTGGCAGCAGGCGCCCCATGGCCGCTTTTGCCACCCAAGGGAGGAGCACCTGCTGCCGTTGCATGTTTGTTATGGCCTGGCGCAGGCAGCCTGCCCAGCTCCATTCCGACTCACCATCTTGGATAAACGGACAAGCATGTATCTGTGGGCGTAGGTGGCCAGGATTGGCAGTAGTGCTAGCTGTCGCGCTGTTATCTTGCCACGGCAAGGCGCATGGCCCGCATCACCAACTCCACCTTGCTTTTGACGCCAAATTTACTGCGGAGAACCTTGGTATGGTCTTTGACTGTTGTCAGCGAAATCCCCAACCTGTCGGCAATTAGGATTTCTGTATCGCCATTCAGTAGCATCGAAAGGATCTCGTCCTGGCGACTAGTGAGTTTGACGGTGTCAGTCTGATTGGCCGGGGATTGGCTTTTGAGCAGGGCTAGGGCCGTGGGTGAGAGATAGGTCTGTCGATTGGCGATCGCCAGCAAACCGCGGGACACCGGCTGACAGGTATCACCAATATCGACTTCACTA
This sequence comes from uncultured Synechococcus sp., assembly GCA_903855705.1. GTDB lineage: Bacteria > Cyanobacteriota > Cyanobacteriia > PCC-6307 > Cyanobiaceae > BAIKAL-G1. The sequence continues at coordinate 8,645 of CAINZT010000016.1, read as the reverse complement.
ATGATCGCATCTACATTGGATCGTATGGCCTTGGCCACATCTGGATTCTCTTCATGGAGAAGCATCATGATGCGGATATCGGGCACCAGCAGGCGGGCCTGGCGGGCCAGGGAAAAGCCATCACCCCCTTCCAATCGATCGCTGCAGAGCAAAATCCCTGGCCGACCACTTCTGAGGTAGGGCAAGGCTTCCTCTTCCGTTGTCATTGCGCCAACCAGAAGCTTGCGAGCATTAAGGCGCAAGGCCGATACCATCAGGCCAAATCGATTGGCTGAAACCATCAGGACTTTCAGCCGGACATCACTGGAAAGCAATGCTTCCAATTCCAGATTCATCCGGCTTGGGTTGAAGCTTTCAAGCCTGGGGGTTAGATCCATGGGATTGTCCTTCCGAAAGGCATCCAGTCCTCCACTCGCGTTCTTGAAATCCAAAAGGCCACCCCTTCGGCTTGGGGTGGCTTAAGGCGCCAGATTCTCGTCGAGGGGGTGGGACAACCCAATCTGCTCAAGCTCCTTAGGTAATAATAACCTTGGCAGCACGCTTGTTGCAAAAATTGCAATAATCGCAAATTGGCGATTATTGCAATGGCTGTGGCGGTGCGGGTCCGGGGAGGATGGGGCCCCTGCAGTCCAGCCAATCGCCCTCAGCTGATCTTGGCTAGGAGCTTGGCCGACAGGGCGGCCTCCTTGCCTTGGTGGAGTGCCGCCACGCCCTCGATCGTGCCGAATCGGGCTGAGACCTGTTGGCGCAGGTCCCGATCGTTGATCAGGCGAACGGCCGCCTCGATATAGCTCGCCTCATCGGTTGCGATCAGCCATTCCGGCAGGCCCAGGCGCCGGTAGAGGGCCTGGTCGATCGATTCAAACAGGTGGGGGCCCTGCATGCACACCCCTACCACGCCATTGAGCAAGACATCGACAATGCCATTGCAATTGCCAAAGGGGTAGGGATTGAGGCAAAGATCGCAATTGGCAATCACCTGCATGTAGGCCTCAAAGCCCAGCTGGGGATAGACACTGCTGATGCCAGGGAGGTAATTGGCGACCGTTTTGCTGATCTGCCGGTAAACAATGCCGATGCAGCCGGCCACTAAAAAGTGGAAGTGCACGGGCCCATCCACCGCTTGCACGATTCGCGCAAGCGTGCCCAGGAAATTGGGGTTCAGTTTCATGGTCGAGGCGCAGATGGCGATCTGAAGCACTCCGTTTCTGGGGATTTCTTGCCGTTGGGCTACTGCATGGGCCATCGTCTCGGTGATGCGAAAGGGCATCTCATCGGGTTCTAGCCAAAGGATCTCTTCGGAAAAGAGGCCGGGCTCAGGCACGAGATCGCGCTCGGCGATGTAATAATCAATGAAGGGGGAATGGCTGGTGGCGGGGTGGCCCCAACTGGTGGCCTGAACAGGCGCCAATCTGAGATTGGAGAGAAAGATATTGAGCGGGCTCATGCCAATACTCACCATATAGATCACCGCGACCTGATGCTGCTGGCAGACCTGGCGCACCCGCTGCAGCTGCTGGCCCATCTCCACTTCCGGGATTTCGATAAAGGAATCAAAGACATGGCGCACGTGCTGGTCTACACACTTGCCATAGCCAAGTCCAATCACATGGAAGTCGGCGCGCATCGCCTCAATCGTTTTGGAATGGGTGCGATAGATCGAATGGTTGCTGCCAAACCATTCCAGCACCACCAGGGCCACGGGTTTTCTTTCGCCCGCAGCTAAGGGCAGCGCCTGAATTGGTAAATCCTGGAGCCCTTGCTCTACCATCCATTGGCGCACTAGGCGGTTGATTGAGCCTTTAATCGCATGGCGATCAGCAATGGTGGCATAGCTGCAATGCATGTAGACGTCATGCAGTGTCTGGGTCGGAATCGCTTCAAGCCTGCCGAGCTGGTTGAGTTTGTCAGTGAGCCAGGGCAACAGCAAATTGCGCTTATGGTGGGCTGCGTCAGAGCCTAGAAAGCGCGGGGAGAGCAGCACCATCGCCAGAGACACGGCCATCTCGGGGTAATGCTGCCAGAGCAGGTCGATATTGAGGGGAATCTGGGACTCGGGCGAGTAGAGAAAGGCGAATTTGGGCAGGTCTTCGAGGTTGAGGCTGTACTCGGAGGAGTCAGCGGCTTGCGGTAGGTTGTAGGTTTCAAGGATATGGTCGGTGGAATGGAAGTCGCTGGCGGCAAAGATGGAGGAAATCCAGCGCTGCCACCGCATCAATTCGCTAAAGCCCTGGGCACTTAGTTGGAAGCCCGGATCGGAGAATAGGGAGGTGATTGCCGCTGCCAGGCGGTGGATCACATGGTCAAGGTAGGTGTCGAGTTGGCCATTCTCAGGCGTTTGGGAATGGATGCGCCCATCGATCATCCCGGAGGCAGAATCCAGCGTGGCCAGAATCGCTTGCAGTTGCTTGGCTGCTTGCTCGGGCTCGCGGCGATAGACTGTTAATTCGAATACCTCAAGATTTGACTTCAACGCCCTGTCAGTGCAATCTCAAGTCATGTTAGCTCGGCAAGCGCGCGTCAGGGTTGCCCCCTCGGGCGTTTGTTCTTGGATGTTTTCTGGCCTACCTGCAGGTGCCGCTGGGCTCGTGCGGCGCATGTCACCAGCCATCTAGGGGCTGGGACGGCTGGGGCTTGCCCTTGGAGCGCTGGAGGCAAACGAGCCGGCTGCTGGGTTGGCCGGTTTTGTTGTTTTGTTTGATCAGGATTTGAAGTGGGTTTGTGTTGATCTAGCGGCTTCAGTATTTAGCTGTTATATGGGCCCACACAGGAATGCTTGTGTCGCCAATTTTTCGCCTGGGGCTGTCAGGCGACTGGGCGGGATTGTTTGCCTCTGAAATCTTTGCTAGGTCCTAATGTGTTGGAGCTGCAGATTTGGTCCTGCTCTGCTGTACGTGCATCCTGCCTGGCTGCCCAGGCCTAACTTTGGTCCGACCTGAATCTCCTTGTAGTCGAACCGTTCTGTTGGTGGTTCGTGCTGGGGGGATTCCTGCTGCTAGGGGCTCGCCATGCACACCAATCACGGCAGAATGGGCATGGGAAAGGATCGGGTGAGGCCGGAACATCTGCGCCTGGGGGAGAGCCTGGCGGGCCGGCTGGCGGCACTTAGTGGCCTGGAAACCGAACAACTCAAAGGCCTCACCGTTGCAGATATCACCAAGGCCTATCCCTATGTGATCGATCCGAAGATCCTGTTTTTCCGCAAGGTTTGCGGCACGGTGGTCAAGACCGATCCCGCCACGGGTGTGCAGGCGCCGGTTCCCTTTGCCACCGTTCAGGTGGAAGATACAGATTGTTCCTTCCTGGGTTACTTTCCGGGCGTCAGTGCTTGGGGCTGGGCTTTTCCGTTCCATTGCCGCCGCGAAGTCATTGCCACGGCGTTGAGCGATGAATGCGGTCGCTTTTGCGTGTGGATTCCCCGCTGGGATATTGATTGGGTGCTGCGTTTCCGGCGGGAACGGCGCTGCTATGGCGCGATCTTTGAGCGGCCCTCGATTAAGGACCTGCTCGACCACCTGCGCCCACTGGAGGCGCTGAACTGGCCGCCCCACCCCTACCCCGATCCGCAACCCGATCCTTGGCCCAATCGCTTCCAGCGCGGCGAGCTGCTGCGCCAGGCCAGTGAGGCCTTTGGCCAGCCGGTGGCCCAGCGCTTCGCGTCCTTGGCGGGCAACGAGAGCATCGGTGCATCGCTGACGGAGTTGCAAGCCAATCTCGCTGGCGTCGCCCCACTGGGCCACCTGCAACCGCCCCTACCGATGGAACTCAAGGCGATTCGCACTCTCTCGGCGGCCTCCGGCAGCAGTGGCGACGCTGCCCTGCGCGAAGCCCGCTCGGCCACCCTGTCGCTGCTGGCCAGGCAGGTGAACCTGGACCCCAAAGTTCTGGAGGGCGTTGACCTGCGCCATTGGGCGGGTCCCTTCTTCCGCTGCCATGACGTGCTGGTGCCCACCTGGGTGCCCCTGATCGACATCCCGGATATCAGCTTCAAGGTGTTGCAAGACACCGATGGCGATGGCATCGAGGAGGTGATCTACGGCGAGTCCCATTTCGATGTGCGCTGGAATGCCGGCGCCATTCCCGACCAGGTGATCCACGCCTGGCCCAACGCCAAGGCCGGCCGTCCCTGTGGACCCACCGAGATCCCTTGCGGCGATCAGCCGGCGATCGTGATGGCGGGGCGCCTGCCCCTAATCGGCGAACCGGCCGTGTTTGACGGGGTTCTCAACCTGCCCTTGCCCGATCCCAGCGCCGGCTACGCCCAGCGCACCAACCGCCCCCGGGTCGGTGGCAGTTTCAGTGGCACGCCGATCACCCCCGGCCGGGCGCCCCTGCGCCAAACGCTTTCCCTCTTCGGCTGCAATCACACCGATCGCGAGGCAAGCCATTACCGAGTGCAGTACCGCTATAGCGCCAATGGCGGCGCCAGTTTCACCGCCCCAGCCCCCTTCACCGGGCTCACCTGGCCGTTGTATCGGCTCAATGGGGGGGGGATCGGCGAATGGCATTATCCGGCGGCCGACGCCCAGGGCTGGTACCCGATCAAGCTGCCCGACGGGCCCAACGCCTGGTTGCCCCAGGACCTGCTGCTCGACTGGCAAACCGATGGCGCCGGGGGCTTCGCCGATGGTCTCTACGCCCTGACCCTGCAACTGGGCAGCGGTGGGGTGATGACGTCCCAATCGGCGGAGGTGCCAATCGCTGTCGACAACAGCCTGCCGGTGGCGCCCTTCAGCGTCGAGGTGGCCAAGGCGGCGGGCGGGCCGTTTGTGCCGGTCGGATCGATCTGCCCGGTGGTGAATCGTGGCGCCGGCGTCAACAAAGTGGATCTGTATTTCCGGGTGAAACTCAGCGCCGCCGCCCGCCATCTGCGTTCTGCTGAACTCACCGCCTACGGCTGCGGTGAGGGGGATTTTGAGTTCGTCTCTGGCAGTGGCGGCGAGCATCCGGCCGGCAGCACCACCTATCGCCACTGGCACCAGGACCCGGATGACAACGACCAGCTGCTTCAGGCCCTCTATCGCCTGCCGGCCAGTGCCGCCCAGGGCACCTACTGGTTTGCGGCCTATGTGGTGGGCCGGGGTTTCAACCCCAGCGGCGGTGATGGCGGCCATCTGGCCATCCCCACCTGGGCCTACGACCCGGCCCATGCCTGGATCAATCCCAGCTTTGCGTTCTCCGTCTTCAACGCCGATTAGGGGAGCAAACCCATGGCCTCCCCTGGCGCTGCACCCTGGTTTGACCTGGCCCTGGCGATCCTGGCCACCTGGCGCCTTTGCCATCTGGTCGCCCGCGAAGACGGCCCCTTTGACCTGATCCTGCGGTTGCGTCTGCGGGCCGGCAGCGGCATGGTCGCCCGGCTGCTCGATTGCCCCTACTGCCTCAGCCTCTGGGTGGCTGCGCCGATCGCCGCCTGGTTGGCCCGGGATCTGGTCCATGGCCTGCTGCTCTGGCAGGCGATTTCGGCGGGCTCCTGCCTGCTGACCATGGCCGCCGATCTGGTGCTGCACTGGTCCTCCCGGGGCGCGCCGATGGCGCCACCCCTGCTGGGTCCCGTCTCCCGGGCCCTGGCGCCCAGGCAGGGGCCGTGAGGAGTCCCATGGCCTGCTGCGGATCCCGTCGCCAACAACTCGGCTCCCTGCAGCGGTGGGACGCCCCCAGCTCCCAGCCTGCGGCCGGCTGGGGCGGTGCCCCAAACCCCGCTCCCCAGCCGGCCCCCCAGCCGGCCCCCCAACGGGGGGGCACCCCTGGAACCACCCCCCCTGGAGCCGATCCCGTGGGCGTCGACCACCTTGGCGCCAGGGCTGAGGGGCCCTTGGCCCTTCTCTATCTCGGCACGGCCGCCCTGACCCTGCGCAGCCCCCTCACGGGTCGCCTCTACCGGCTGGAGCCCGGGGCGCCGTTTTGGGTCGAGCGCCAGGACGGCGCCCTGCTGCTCGCCACAGGCCTCTGTCGGCCCGCCTGACGGCCGCCGCAACCCACTCCCTTCCTCCCTCCAGCTCCCTTCGATCCAGGCCCCGTCCTTCCCCCCCTTAACCGAGCCCCATGTGTGTGGATTGCCGCTGCGGCCAGAGCGCTCCTGAGCCAGCCGTTCGCCGGCGGCTGGACCTGGGCGAGCGCCTGTTGCGCCGCAACGACCAGCAGGCGGCCGCCAATCGCCGCCGCTTCGCCGCGGCCCAACTGCCCGTGGTGAACCTGCTCTCGGGGCCAGGCTCCGGCAAAACCGCCCTGCTGGAGAGGCTCGGCCGTGATTGGCCCCGGGGCGCCGAGCCGGCTGCCGGCCCCCAAGCCCCGGGCAGCGGCGCCCCGGCCGGCCGGCCGCCCATGGCCGTGATCGTGGGCGATCTGGCCACCGATAACGACGCCCGGCGCCTCTGGGCCGCCGGCCTGGCGGCGGTGCAGATCAGCACAGGCCAGGCCTGCCACCTGGAGGCGGGGATGGTGGAGCGGGGCGTTCAGGCGCTGGAGCAGGACGGCGTTCCCCTGGCGGGCCTGGAGCTGCTGGTGATCGAAAACGTCGGCAATTTGGTTTGCCCCGCTGCCTACGACCTGGGCGAAAGCCTGCGGGTGGTGATGGTCTCGGTGACCGAGGGCGAGGACAAGCCGCTCAAGTACGCCGCCAGTTTCCATGGCGCCGATCTGGTGCTGATCAACAAGATCGACCTGCTTGGGGCGGTGGAGTTCGACCTCGACCAATGCCGCCGCCATATCGCCCGGGTGGCGCCCCGGGCCCGGGTGGTGGCCCTGTCGGCCCGCAGCGGCGCCGGCTTCAGTGCCCTGCGGGCCGCCCTGGGTCTTGGTCGGGATGGGGGCCTGGATCTAGGCCTGGATCTGGTCCAGGCCGCCACGCCAGTGCTGCAGCCATGAGTGCCGTGGCGCAAAGGGGGGCTCCGGAGGCTGGGGCGGGCTCCTGCAACGGCCCAGGAGGCGGTTTCAGGCGTGAATCAGGGGCTGATTTATGGGCCTCCCCAAGTCTTGATTCAAGGCCTGATGGAGGCCCTGAATCCCTGGGTCCCAGCCGCCTGAGGCTGCGGTGCCACGGCATTGTTCAAGGGGTCGGGTTTCGGCCGTTTGTGCACCGGCTGGCGCTGGAGTTGGGCCTCAGCGGCCAGGCCCAAAACGAAGTGGGCACGGTGGTGCTGGAGCTTCAGGGCTCCCGCTCGGCCCTGGAGCGCCTGCTCGAGCGGCTGCCGCGGGAGTTGCCCTTGCCCGGGCGCCTGGAGCCGTTGCAGCCGGACTGGCTGCCGGCCGAGGCGGGGCCCCTGGCTGGCGCACCAGGCGATCTGGGCGGCATCCAGATCAGCGCCAGCCCCCCCGAACCCCTAGGTATCGGCCTGGTGGCTCCGGCCCTCAGCGCCGACCTGGCCCCTTGCGCAGCCTGCCTGGCGGAGCTGGCCGATCCGGCCAACCGCCGCTACGGCTACGCCTTTATCAGTTGCTGCGCCTGCGGTCCCCGCTACAGCATCGCCACGGCCCAGCCCTTCGCCCGGGCCCACACCAGCCTGGCCGCCTTCCCCCCCTGCGGCGCCTGCCTGAGGGAGTTCCACGACCCCGGCAACCGCCGCTTCCACGCCGAAACGATCGGCTGCCCCGATTGCGGTCCCCAGCTGGCCTGGTGGGAGCCCCTGGCCCAGGCGGGCAGTGAGCCGGACTCTGGCGGGGGCCAAGGGCGGGCGGCTGGCGAGGCCCCAAGCACCGACGCCCTGATCGAGCGGGCCTGTGCCCTGCTGGCCGGGGGCGGGATCCTGGCCCTCCAGGGGGTGGGCGGCTTCCAGTTGCTGGTCGATGGCACTAACGCCGCCGCGATCGAGCGCCTGCGCCTGCGCAAGCGCCGGCCCAGCAAGCCCCTGGCCCTGCTCGTGGCCGACCTGGCCTGGATCGGCCCCAGCTGCTTGATCTCGGCGGCCGAGCGGGCCCAGCTGCAGCATTCGGCGGCCCCGATCGTGCTGTTGCGCCGGCGGCTTGAGGGCGTCGACCCGCCTGGGGCTGGCTCTCCTCAAGATGGGGACCCTCTCCCCGAGCTGGACCCCTTAATCAAGGGCCCCCCGTTTGAACTGGCCCTCGAGGCCTTGGCGCCGGGTTGCGCCGACGTGGGTGTGATGCTGCCGGCTTCCCCTCTGCACCAGCTGCTGGCGGTTCGCTTCGGCAGGCCCCTTGTGGCTACTAGCGGCAACTCCAGCGGCGAGCCCCTGGTCAGCGATCCGCTGGCGGGTCGCCGGTTACTAGGAGCGATCGCCGATGGCTTTCTGCTCCACAACCGGCCGATCGCCCGCCCCTTAGAAGATTCCTTGCTGCAGCTGATCGAGGGCCGCCCGGCCCTGCTGCGCCGGGCCAGGGGCTATGCCCCAGAGCCCATGGCGTTGCCCATGGCTACGGCGCTCTTGGGGGTGCTGGCCCTGGGCGGCGACTTGAAAAGTGCTCCGGCCCTGGCCCTGGGCGACCAGCTCTATCTGGCGCCCCAGTTGGGGGACCTCAGGGCCCCGGCCTGCCTGCAGCGCCTTGAGACCGGGGCCCTCGAACTCCTGGCGGGCCAGGGCCGCCAGATCGGGGCCATCGCTATCGACGGCCACCCCGGCTACCTGAGTCACCAGCTGGGCCATCAGCTCAGCCAACAACTGGGCGACCAGCGCATTCCCCAGGAAGGC
>CAINZT010000015.1 GCA_903855705.1 uncultured Synechococcus sp. | reverse complement strand
TTCGAGTCGGCGGCAGCGGTTTGGCAGGAGTTCAGCGCCCTCACGGCAGGCAGGGTCTGCGATCTCAGCGGCATGAGCCATGGCCTCCTGGCCGAGCACGGACCCCAGCAGTGGCCCTTCCCCCAGGGCTGCGCCCCGGGCGCCGGCCAAGCCCGTCTCTATGGCGATCGCCGCTTTCCGACCCCCTCGGGCCGGGCCCAGCTGATCGCCGAACAGCCCCTGGGCCTGGCCGAACCACCCTGCGACCAGTTCCCCCTGGTGCTCACCGTGGGCCGCTACCTGGGCCACTGGCACACCATGACCCGCACGGCCCATGTCGAACGGATCCAGCAGCGCCACCCGGTGCCCCTGCTGGAAGTGAATCCCGCCGACGCAGCACGCCATGGCCTGGTCGATGGCGCCCTCGGCCAGGTGCGCTCCCGCCGCGGGACGGTATCGGCCCAGGTGCTGGTCACCGATCGGATCCGGCCCGGCACGGTGTTTTTGCCGATGCATTGGGGCGCCAGCCAGGCACAGGCCTGCGAGGCCAATCGGCTCATGCATGAACTCGGCTGTCCAATCTCCAAACAACCGGAACTGAAGGCTGCAGCGGTGACCCTGGAGCCCGTGACCCCGGAACCCGTCATCGAGGGGACCCCAACCCTGGAAGCCCTGGCCTAAACGGGCCTTCAGGCCTGCATCAGCTGGGGCGCCAGCCGCAGACCCCCACCAGGACACGTCTGGGAACTGATCAGGCCTGCCTTGCGCCACTTGGAGAGTTGGCGGGTCACGGTCACCCGGGTGTGGCCGCTGAGTTCGGCCAGCTGGGCATGGGTGAGCAGCATCGGCAGTTCATACCATTCACCGCAGCGGCGCCCCAGCCGCTCCACCAGCAGCTGCATCAGGGCGGCGATGCGCTGTTCCGCCTCACCCAGATGGCGAATCATTAATAGGGCCACGGTCCAATCATTGAGACTGTTCGACCCTTCCGAGGGCAAGCGTTCCTCGTCATCCTTGAGCTCTACGGGGAAAATAGCTTCCAGGTGCAGGCGCGAACGGCGCAGTAAATCGAGATTCAGCTGATCGCCAGTCTGGAGGAAACCCAAGGTGATGGCAGGGGCATCCAGGGGCTCAAGCTCCAGCCCGGAAATGGCAACCCGCAACAGGCCCTGGGCCACATTGAGACAGGAACTGCGTTGCAGCAAAGCAGCATCGAGAACCATCGTATGGCCCACGGCAATCTGCAAGGTCAGGGCCGGGGTGAGGGATGGCGCTAGGGATAGGGCTTCTGTCTCAAGCATCATCATGGGCATGGCGCCGGAATAGAAAATCAAGGGCGTGGTTGCGCAGCTCGCCATAGCGGGGATCGGCCTGAATCGCCTCAAAACGGCGGGGGCGCTCAAAGGGAACCGGCACAATCTCGCCAATGGTTGCCGATGGCCCATTGGTCATCATCACCACCCGATCGGCCAGAAAAAGGGCCTCATCAATGTCATGGGTGATCATCAAGACGGTGGGCTTCTGTTCCCGCCAGATGGTCAGCAGTTCTTCCTGCAGCTCCTCTTTGGTGATCGCATCGAGGGCTCCAAACGGTTCATCGAGCACCAACACCTGGGGGCTCACGGCAAAGGCGCGGGCGATGGCAACCCGCTGACGCATGCCACCGGAAATCTCGTCGGGTCGCTTCGAACGGGCCTCGATCAAACCCACCATCTCCAGGTGGTGCTCGACCACCGCGGCCCGCGCCTGGATAGCCAGCTCCGGCCGGGCCGAGCGCACGGCCAGATCCACGTTCTGCTCAACGGTTTGCCAGGGCAACAGGGAATAGTTCTGAAACACCACCATCCGGTCGGGGCCTGGCCGGCCGATCGGCTCCCCCCGCAACAACACCTCACCGCTAGAAGGCTTCAGGAAGCCCGAAACCATATTGAGCAAGGTCGATTTGCCGCAACCGGAATGGCCGATCACACAGACAAACTCCGATTGATCGACCTGCAGATTGATCTGGCTAAGGGCTTCAAAAGGGCCGCGGTGGGTTGAAAAAACCTGGCCCACCTCCCTGAATTCAAGGAAAGGCTGCCTCCCTGCTCGACCATCGACGCCAGGGGCAGGAGCGACTTCTGGGCTGATTTGGGTGGACATCTCAGGGTGAGAGCAAGGAACGGTCGGCCGAGGCGCTTTCGGGCAACTGGAGACTCGCCACCACGGGCTGGCCCGCGAAGGGAAGGGCCTTCAGGTAGGCGAGCGGGTCGTCCTGGTCAAAACTGCGGCCGTCGGCGAGGGCAAACGGTTTGCGGTCGGTGGGGAGGGCGGGGAAGCCGGCCCGCTCCAGGGCACTGGCGCAGAGGTCACTGCGATAGACGCGGCTGAGCAGCTCCACCCGGTTGCTCGGGAAGGAGCTCCACCCCCAACGGCTGAATTGGCTCAAAATCCAGCAACCCTCGGCGGGATTAGCGCTATGGGCCCGATCGGAGTGGTAGCGGTTCAGGGGGAGGCGATCCCCAGCCGGTTCGCCGTTGCCGAGATCGAACTGGCGCTGCAAGGCCACGGCCGAAGCCAGCCCCAGCCACTGGGGCCGGCTCAACAAACCCACCAGCGCCTCCCGTTGGCCGCCATCGTCACAGAGCTGACCGGCCCGCATCAAGGCGGCACAGAACGCCAACACGCTGTCTTGGTGGCTGTCGGCCCAGCCTTCGTGGCAGGTAAACACCTTTTCAGGATGGCCACTCCAGATCTCGAGATCGGTGGCCAGCCCATAGGCCAGACCCGCCTCGACGGCCTGGGCTACCCGGTAACGGCCAGCGATGAAGCCATCGAGCTCCCCATTCACCAGGGCCGCTTGCATCGCCAGGGGCGAAAGGGTGATCCAGGTCACCTGGCGATCGGGATCGATGCCAGAGCTGGCTAGCCAATGGCGCAGCAACAGCTCCTGCATGCTGCCCTTCTGGCCAATGGCCAGCCGCAGCGAAGCCGGTTGGGCGTTGAGCAAGGCTGCCAACTCCCGGCCGCTGCGCACCCCCGCATCGAGGTAGCGACGCGCCATGCAAAGGGCATTGCCATTGCGGGTCACGGTCATGGGCGTAATCGCCGGCCAGGCTGGCTTGCCATGGAGGCCGAGGGTCAGGGCTAGGGGTGTTGTCGCCGACGTAATTGCACCATCGAGGTCTCCCGCCTTCAGTTTCTCCTCCAGCTGTTGCCAACGGCTGAAAACAATCGGCACCACGTTGAGATTCTGCTCGCGGAAGAAGCCGCGATCCAGGGCCAAGGCCAAGGGGGCAATATCAAGCCCCGGCAAATAGCCCAAGCGGATCGTGGTCGGTGCGGCAGACACCGGGGCCCCGTTACTTTGGTGAGCGCCACTGCCAACCGCTGGAAGACTGGGCACCTTGGCTTCGCTGCGGTGCTGCCTGAGCCGGCGTTGTTGCTGCAGAAACCCAATCAATTCGCCGCGCAGGGCGTAATAGTCGGGGTGCTCCATCACCTCGAGGCGTTGGCGCGGCCGGGCCAGGGGCACCTTGAGAATCTGGCCGATGCCGGCCTCGGGGCCGTTGGTGAGCATCACGACCCGATCGGAGAGCAGCAGGGCCTCGTCCACATCGTGGGTCACCATCACTGTTGTCACCCCGGCCTCCTGGCAGATCTGCATCAGCTGCTGCTGGAGATTGCCCCGGGTGAGGGCATCCAAAGCGCCAAAAGGCTCATCCAACAGCAACAGCTTGGGCCGGATCGAGAGGGCCCGGGCAATGGCGACCCGCTGCTTCATGCCACCGGAGAGTTCGGCGGGGCGTTTATCAGCGGCCTGGCTGAGTCCCACCAGCTTGATATTGGCCTCCACAACCGCTGAGCGTTCCTCCCCGCTGGCATCTGCCATGACGGCATCCACGGCCAGGGCGATGTTCTGGCGAACGCTTTGCCAGGGCAGCAAGGAGTAGTTCTGAAACACGACCATGCGATCGGGACCCGGATCGGTGATCTGGCGTCCGTTCATCAAGATGCCGCCCTGGCTGGCCTGGGCCAGGCCTGCCATCAGGTTGAGCAGGGTGGATTTACCACAGCCAGAGTGGCCGATCAGCGAGACGAATTCACCGTCTTTGATTTCCAGGTCAATGTCTTTAATAGCAATGTAGTGATTACCATTGGGCAGAGAGAAACTCTGGGTAACATTATCGACGGTTAAAAGGGTTGCCATTTAACGCCTCCGCCCACCAACGCGATCTCCAACCATGCCCACGAGCCGGTCGAGAATCAAGCCCACAATGCCAACGTAAAAAATCGCCAGAATGATTTGGCTGGTGCTGGTATCGCCGCCAGCATTGTAAGCATCCCAGATAAAGAAACCAATGCCGCCGTCGGCCTTAAGCATCTCAGCAGCCACGATCGCCAGCCAGGCCAACCCCACGGAAATGCGCAGGCCCGTAAACACATAGGGAGCCGTAGCAGGCATTAAAATATCACGAAGGTAACTAACCTTGCCGAGACGCAGCACGCGAGCAACATTAATATAGTCTTGGGGGATTTCGCGAATGCCCACCGCCGTATTAATAATGATCGGCCAAATGGCCGTGATGAAGATCACAAAGATGGCCGCCGGGTCGGCTTGCTGCATCAGCAATAGGGAGATCGGCAACCAGGCCAGGGGAGGCACGGTCCGCAGCACCTGAATCAGGGGATCAAAACCCCGCCGCAGGAAATCATTAAGGCCAATGGCCAAACCAGCCGCCACGCCCACCACGGCGGCCAAGCTGTAGCCAATCGCCACCCGCTGTAGCGAAATCAAAATCTGAAGCACCAGGCCCTTTGCCGTGCCTCCATCGTCATAGAAGGGTTTGCTGATATAGGGATTCCAGGTTTGTTGAATCACCTGAATTGGGCCGGGGAAACCCTCAGGATTGGGCAGGCAAAGCAGTTGCCAGAGGGCCAAGGTCAATCCAATGCAAACCACCGGCGCCTTGATCTGCCGCGCCAGGGGCGATCGCAGCCAAGAGACACGGGATCGCCGCAACCTGCGGCTCGGATCAAGGGTGGTGGTCATGAATGGGGGAGGGATTAATCAACAGGGAGGGAGACCTGCAATGGATCTCCCCAAGGGCCTAGGGCACGAGCCCTTACTTCATCGCCTTGATCTTGAGGCTGTTGAGATAGGCCGAGGGATTGGTGGGATCAAACTTGACGCCATCAAAGAACTTCTCAACACCGCGGCTATCAGTGGCGGGAATATTGGTATAGCCATTGGCTTTAGCCGCCTGCCGCCACAGATCGGAGCGGTTCACTTTGTCGACAAGAGCTTTGGCGTTAGTGCCCTTGGGCAGGTAACCCCAACGCATATCTTCAGTCACGAACCAGATATCATGGCTCTTATAGGGGAAAGAAGCATTGCTGTTCCAAAACTTCATCTTGAAACGGCTGTTCTTCACCACCTTGCCGGTGCCGTAGTCGATCGTGCCCTGCAGGCGGGGCAACAGATCGTCGACAGTCGCCTTTACATACTTATCTTCAGAGAGAATTTTGGCGAGCTCCGGGGTGTTGGCTGGGTCATCGGCCCACTTCTGGGCCTGTTGAACGGCCATCAGCAGCCGCAGGGCCGCATTGGGATTTTTCTTGACCCAATCAGCCCGCATGGCAAAAGCTTTTTCGGGGTGGTCGTGCCACAGCTCACCGGTAATCAGGGCGGTGTAGCCCAGCTTCTTATTCACCAAGCGCTCATTCCAGGGCTCGCCAACGCAAAAGGCGTCCATGGTGCCGGATTGCATGTTGGCCACCATCTGGGGGGGCGGAATTACCACCAAGCTGGTGTCCTTGTTGGGGTCCACGCCGTTGGCGGCCAGCCAATAGCGCATCCAGAGGTCGTGGGTGCCGCCAGGGAAGGTAACGGCTGCTTTGAATTTGCGGCCTGAGGCACCCCCCTTCGCAATGATTTTCGGCAGCGATAGATCCTTCAGCGTGAACTGCTCATCAAGAAATTGCTTGGAGAGCGAGATCGCCTGACCATTAACATTAAGCCGGGCCAAGAGGTTCATCGGCACGGGCTTTTTGCTCTTGCTGATCGCCCCTGTGGTGAGCAGGTAGGCCATCGGCGACAGCAGGTGGGCGCCATCAATGCCGCCGCCGCCACTGCCCAGTTCCAGGTTGTCACGGGTGACGGCCCAGGACGTTTGCTTCTTCAGCTCCACGCCGCCCATGCCTTGCTTGGCGAAGAACCCCTTTTCCTTGGCCACAATCAGGGGCGCCGCATCGGTCAGGGCGATGAAACCCAGGGTGACGGAGCTGGTTTCGGGCTTGCCGGGGCCGGCCGGGGCCGCCTGGGCCGGCAGGCCGCCCAGCAGGGAGGAGAGCGTGCCCAGTTGCAGGGCAACGCCCACACCGGCGGCGCAGGAAGACAGCAAGAAGGAGCGGCGCTTGAAAGTCGACATGCAACAAAATGCGGCGCGTAATCGCCGGGAGTGGGGTTTGTTGGGCCAGCAAAAATTGGTTTCAGGATTAGCGTCCTGAAACCGCCATCCACCTGGCGGCGGTGTGGACAAAGACCAAATGGTCTGGTGGCAAGTGCCTGGGATCCCTGGGCTCCATCCAGCTCAGACTTGGCTGGATTGGAGAGGAGATGGCGGCGCACAAGCTGACCGACCCAGTGATAAGACCACAAGGAAGGCTTGGTTGTGCGTCGCAATTGCTACAGATTTTCGAGCGGCTGCCCTTTGATGTCGATCTGAACTGGGCCAGGCCCGGATTCATACCCCATTGAGAGTCGTTCCAGGGGCCATGGATCGCGCAGCTGGAGCGAGCCCTTCGGCAAGTCCGTTCTAGGCAGACTTCAACGCAACGGTCACACCAAATTCCGCCAGGGCCAGGGGCAAATTGCGATGTTCATGGCCGCCCTGACTCAGCTTCACCAAAGCGAAGCGCTGTAATTCGTTCAGGCCTCCCCAGGCTGCATCGCTGAGCAATACGCCCTGGTCGCTGCACGCCTGGTGGACCGCCGGAGGGGTTTCCTGGTGCTGTTGCCAACTCTCCTGGCAGGCGATCGGCAGGGTGCGGGCGACCCCAGCGGCTTGCTGGGCCGTCCGCTCCAATAACCACAAGCGCAGCTCCACCACCCCAGCGGGTCCATCCGGCCAAGCCAGCAGCCGCTGCCGTTCGGCCACCGTCAGCCCGTTCCAGTGCACCAACTTGAGCTTGACCCCGGCGAGATCAAGCTTGCGCCGCACCGCCATCGGGATGCAGCGCAGCTCGGCCGTGAACTCGGCCTCGAAGCCAAAACAGGTCGGGGCGATGGCGGCGACGTCGCTACTCGCCTGGGCCAAAGCGTTTCTGGAACCATCGCTCTCGCAGCCACGGGCTCCCATGGGGTTCATTGCATGGCGGCCTGGAGGGCCAGGCCGGCGCGGGCCTTCAGCAGGGCCTCGCTCTGGTCGAGGGCGGCGACAAACGTGTCGTGGGCGCCGGCGAACCAGAGGTAAGCAGCCACATTCCAGCGCAGGGCCCCAGCCAGGGGTCCAGCGCCGGCCAGGGCCTCTCCGGCCTGGCGCCGCCAGCAATCGAGGTCGCTCCAGCGCACCTCCTCTGACTGGATGCCGTGTTCGCGGGGATGGAGCAGGATCCGCTCGCTAACGCCATGGCGCAGGCGGGCGGTGATGCCGGCCCGGGTGGTGGGCAGGTCCGTGGAGCCCTCCAGGCCCTTGACCGTGAGCACATCCGTTTCGGCCGCGGCCGTGAGGGCCTCCCAGGCCCGCGCCTCGGTGGGGGGATGGACGAAGCCACTGATCAGTAGATGGTCCCCCTGGTGGGGAGTCCAGAGCAGC
>CAINZT010000014.1 GCA_903855705.1 uncultured Synechococcus sp. | reverse complement strand
TGCCGATGAACACGAGGCCTCTTAGGCCCAGGTCGGGCCAGAGAGGCTAGAAGCCATTTCCACCCCGAGTGGAACAACCACCATGTGGAATCAACATCCGCTGACTTGATCTCGCTTAAAAGAATTCGTCGAAATTATCGAAATCCACCACCTTGAAGGTGCCCTTTTCCACCTGCTCCATCAGCCGCACCAGTTGCACCCAGAGAGCCCCGGTGGTGAGCAGGGATAGCAGCAACGACACCAGCAGGGAGGTGCCACTAGCGAAGCCGAAGATCTGCAGGCAGCTGCCAATGAACAGGCTGATGCCGATCACGATGCCAATCGCCGGGGCAATCGTTTCGATCCGGCTCAGGGGCAGCAGGGCCAGCCGGTCCTGTTTCCAGCCTTCGAGCCGGTTCTCAATCACCTTGGCGAAGGTGAGGCCGCAGGCGGCAGCAATGGCTAGGCCGGCGATAGCTACGAAGTAGGGCGGCTGGCCGTAGCCCACCAGCTCGAGCAGAAAGTCCTGGGCTGATTCATCCATGGGCCGGGTGCTTGCAGGGAGTAGGGGGGCTAGACGTGAGGGCAGACCCTAGAACGCGGCAGCGAGCGGGTTGAGCCTGGCCAGCAGACCGCCGGCCAGCTTGCGCGGCGAGAAGGTGCGGCGCATCAGGGCCACCAGGGCGCGCAGGTCGTCGGTGTGGAGGTGGTCGTTCTCCACCAGGGTGAGCAGCAGCCGCTGGCGCAGGCTGCTGCCCTCCGGACCGAGCAGCAGTTTCAGGCCAGCCCCCGCTACCGGCAGCAGATCCGGGCTGGAGTCGTCCTTGCCGACCACCGCCAAGAGGTTTTCCAGCCGCTCGATCTGCAGCCGGCCGTGGCGATCAAACAGCACGTCCAGTAGTTTTTCGCGCATCTCGGCCGTGTCGCCCGCCAGCAGGCGCCGGGCCACGTAGGGATAGGCGACGCCGATGATGCGGAAGCTGGGGTCGAGCCGCAGGGCCAAGCCTTCCTGGCTCACCACCGCCCGAATGATCAAAGCGAAGCGGGCCGGCACCCGGAAGGGATAGGCATACATCAACTCAGAAAAGCGATCAGTGATCGCCTTGAAGTTGAAGGAGCCAACGCTGTCCCCCAGGGCGCCGCCGAGCACCTGCTCCAGGGCTGGAATGATCGGCGCCAGGTCGGTTTTGGGATTGAGAAAGCCCAGGGCCACGAAATCCTGGGCCAGCCCGGCGAAATCCCGATTGATCAGGTGCACCACCGCCCCTGTGAGGGTGAGCCGGTCGCGGTCGCTGATCGAATCCATCATGCCGAAATCCACGTAGGCCAGGTGGCCTAGGGCGCCGGTTTTGCCGGGCAGGGCAAACAGGTTGCCGGGGTGGGGATCGGCGTGGAAGTAGCCGAATTCCAGCAGTTGTTGCAGGCCGGCGATCACGCCGGTGCGGATTAGGGAGCTGGGATCAAGTCGTTGGGCCAGCAGCTCCTGGCGGTTTTGGAGCTTGGTGCCGTTGATCCAGGTGGTGGTCAACACCCGCCGGGCCGAGAGCAGCCGGTCCACCCGGGGCACGATCACCGCCGGGTTGCCGGCAAACAGGGCCGCAAAGCGCTCGGCGTTGGCCGCCTCCTGGCGGTAGTCGATTTCCTCGAACAGGCTGCGGCCGAATTCATCGATGATCTCGCCCAGGCCAAAGCCCAGGTTCAAGGGCAGCAGCGGTGCCGTGGTCACCGCCAGCAGGCGGATGATCACCAGGTCCCGGCGCAGGATCCGCTCCAGGTCGGGGCGCTGCACCTTCACGGCCACCCAGGTGCCGCCGTAGGGGCGGGCCCGATAGACCTGGCCCAGGCTGGCGGCGGCCATCGGCGCCGTGGGGAAGTCTTCAAACAGCTGCTCGACCGGGGCGCCCAGTTCGGCCTCGATCGTGGCCAGGGCAATGCGGTGGTCGAAGGGGGGCAGGTTGTCCTGCAGTTGGGTGAGCTGCTCGAGCCAGTCGCGCCGCACCAGGTCGGGCCGGGTCGAGAGGGCCTGCCCCACCTTGATAAAGCAGGGCCCCAGGTTGGTCAGGGTGGTGAGGATGCGCTTGCCCAGCCGTTGCTGTTCGGCCGGGTCGCTGCTGTTGCCCCGCACGGTCAACACCACCGCCAAGGAGAGCAGCTGCCAGGTGATCGCGATTAGCCGGCCCACCAGCACCCAGGGCTGGAGCAACAGGGCGCGCAGGTCGGCGGCCGGGTCATAAACAACCTGGGCGCCGGGGCCGCCTGGGCCACCGCTGGCATCGGCGATGGGGGTGGACACGGCGATGGGGGCGGGCGATCGGGTCCAGACTCTAGAAAGATCGCGCCGGGCCCCATGGATCTGCTGGCTGCCCTGGGGGCGCGGGGGCCAGACCTGGCCTTGCATTTACCGGCCCATGGCCGCGGCCGCGGCCTGGCCCCGCCCCTGGCAGCCCTGCTACGCCAGCCGCCGGCCAGCTGGGACCTGCCCGAATTGCCCAGCATCGGCGGTCCGCTCGAAGCCGATGGGGCCGTGGCCGCCAGCCAGGCCGCCACGGCCGCCCTGCTGGGGGCAGAGCGCTGCTGGTATGGCGTGAACGGCGCCAGCGGCCTGCTCCAGGCGGCCCTCCTCGGCCTGGCGGATCCCGGCCAGCGGGTGCTGCTGCCCCGCAACCTGCACCGCAGCCTGCTGCACGGCTGCCTGCTCGGCCAGCTGCAGCCGGTGCTGTTCGACCTGCCCTTCGATCCGGCCACGGGCCTGTGGCTGCCGGCCCCGGCCGAGCACCTGGAGCGGGTGTTGGCGGCGGCCCTGGCCGCTGGCCCCTTGGCGGCGGTGGTGCTGGTGTCCCCCAGCTACCAGGGACTCTCGGGCGATCTAGCGGCCCCGATCACCGTTTGCCACCGGGCCGGCCTGCCGGTGCTGGTGGATGGGGCCCCCGGGGCCCACGCCGGCCTGGCGCCGGGCCTGCCCCCCGCCGCCCTGGCCTGTGGCGCCGATCTGGTGGTGCTCTCCCTGCAGAAGGCGGCCGGGGGGCTGGCCCAAAGTGCCGTGCTGCTCCAGGCCGGTGAGCGGGTGGAGCCGGCGCGCCTGGAGCGTTCCCTGCTCTGGCTGCAGACCTCCAGCCCCAGCGCCCTGCTGCTG
>CAINZT010000013.1 GCA_903855705.1 uncultured Synechococcus sp. | reverse complement strand
CGACGGACGGGTGCTGGGCGAGCACGACGGCATTGAGCACTTCACGATTGGCCAGCGCCGCGGCCTCGGCGTGGCCTGGAGTGAACCGCTGCATGTGGTGCGGCTCGATGGCGCCATGAATCAGGTGGTCGTGGCTACCCGCTCCGAGGCGGCCCGGTCCAGGGCCCTGGTCGGCGCCGTTAACTGGCTGTCGATGGCCCCGCCCGAGGAGTCGATCGCCGTGGAGGTGCAGGTGCGGTACCGCAGCGGCCCTGAGCCGGCCACCTTGATCCCCATGCCCGCTACGGAGGCCGATCGGCAAGCGGGCCGGCCCCATCGCTGTCGCCTGGAGTTTGCCGAGGAGCAGTTCTCCATGACCCCGGGCCAGGCGGCCGTGTTTTACGCAGGTGAGGTGCTGCTGGGCGGCGGCCTGATTCAGCTGCCGGAGTAATCCACGCTCAAACTTGGGGAGTGAAGGGGGCGATCAGCACCAAGGCAAGCGCCTTGAGATGCTCACGGATGGGGACATAACGACGTAAGCCGAAGACCCTTACCAGCACAACTGCGATGAAACCCGCCTGCCGCACACTGGGAACAAAGCCAGGATAGAGAGACTCAATGCGTTTCAAAATGCTCTTGTATAAGTCCTGATCTTCCCGATAAGCAATGATAATGTCCCTGAAAATGCAATCACACTGGCAATGGGCTCGTTGATCCGTAGCGGCGCCATGCTTGAGAACGAAAGCCCAAATATCTTCAAGGATCAGTTGCCTTGAGCGGCAATACTCCAGCAAAGGAACATTGCTCTGGCGGGGTCCATCATGGTTGCACCAGATGAATGTAGGCTCCTGCCATGTTATCAGCCGGGGTAATTGCTTGAGCACCGTGATGATAAACACCCAGTCATCCGGATGCCGAACCGTTGGACTCCAGCGCACGTTTGCGAGGATGGAACGCCGGTATAAAACCGACGGAGTTGGGGCCCCAAATCCACTGAGTAAGGCATCAAATGGGTTTGTGTTGGTGTATGGCATTGGCGGGTAAAAGTGCAGGCTCTGCTTGCCTCTGTCTTCCTGTCTGACCAGATAGCCGGAAACCAGGCAATCCACGTGTGTCGCTTCCATAATAGAGATTTCTTTCTGCAGAGATCCGGCCACTAGCTGATCATCTGAATCCAGAAACTTGACCCATGAAGCCCTTGCCCTTGCCATTCCGGCGTTTCTCGCCGCGCTAACCCCTTGATTGAAGGGCAAGCGTTGATAGTGGCATTGATAGGCGGCCGCGATGGCATAAATTCGTTCTTTTTGTTGATCAAGGGAGCCGTCATCGATCACTAGAACTTCGATTTGGCTAGGGTTTGAATGGGAACGGGCGATGCTTTGTAGGCATGTTTCAAGCCACTCATGGCGATTGTAGATCGGGATAATCACACTGCAGCTGGGGATTTCCAGGCAGCCTGCTGAATGAAATTGGGGGAATCTGGTCCCAGGGGCGTTATCTAGGGTGGCCGCCATCAGCTGGCCCGAAGGGTTGTCCATGTCCATGGGAAGGGGATTAGTAGTCCTGCAGAGGCGATGCAAGGTGCCTAGTTGCCCTTGAGAGGATGCATCGATAGCGTTGCTGCAGGTAGCTACGGGTAAGGCCTAGCCACCAAAATCCCTGTCCCACTTCACTGTTGGATTGGAGGATAACGCTCGGATTGATTACCTTTAGCTTGGATTTGTGTTGCAGTCGCTGTAATAGCAGGCGCGTGAATAAGGCGGAGTAAGCCCAAACATCGTGCTGCAGGATGATTGCGGGTCCAGGCCATTTTTCTATGTCATCAAGCATGTCGCTGACCTGCTGTTCCAGGTTCGAACGATTCAATGTTGCAATAGGCTTGCCCCAGTCAAAGCTGCAGTGGGTCCAATTGAGGGGTAAAAAGTAGTGGCTAAGGCGGCGATTTAAGCGTAAGCGGATCGATCGTAGAATCGTCCATTGCCCATAGGGAGGGCGGTAGAGACGGGTTTGACGATCGGTGATCTTTTTGATCAGATTGTCAGTTGCTCTGATTTCTTTCTCAGTAACTTTTGCGGCCTGTTCTCGGTAGCGGGTATGACTAAAAAAATGATTGCCGATAGTATGTCCCCGTTTTACTAAATCATCAAGGACTGGGTGGGTGGACTCGTCCTTGGCAAGCACTTGCCCTTGGACAAAGAAAATTGCGCTCACCCCAAACTCTTGAAGAGTTCTTGCTAGGTTTTGGGTGATTGAGGCTTGAAAATCCCAGCCTGGATCAATCGCTTTAATGAGCTCTCGGGCCTGGGCAATGTCTTCCCATTGGTCGCCCCAGGCTTTCAGACGGGAGTCGGGTCCATCGTCAAATGTCAGCACTATGGCGCCCTGGAGGCGCGGAAGCATGGGGATCAGGTCTAGGCGTTGCTGAAATCTCCAGAAAAAATCATGGGCGATGATGGCAATGCAGCTGAATAAAAGAAAGCAAACAGCAATTTTGGTTGTCATCGGCTTGAAATGATTGCTTCGCAACTCCGGTGCATGCAGAGGCTACTTAGGGCTTCACGCAAAAGGTAGACATTTATTCGGCTTCGCCCTGGCGGCCCGCTGTTTAAGTCGAACGGGTGGCTATAGCTGTTGGAAGTCTTCAAGCCAGCGGGCCCAACGAACGGACCCAGCCGGGGCAAATGGAGCTCTCGAATTCTGAAACTACCGCGCCAGGCAAGCCTGATAGGGCGATGCTTTAAGCGGGATTTCATGGCCCTCTAGCTATAGTTAACGAGCAAACCTTATCCGCCTACCTGTTGCTGCTGGTGGCCCTTGCAGCACATTGTGCGCATGGCTGCCGTACTAAAGGGGATTGGCTCGGGGCCCGTAGCCAGGCTTGGGTTGCCAGCGCCAGCCGAACTGGCAGGTCAAGCCCGATGGAGCGACCTCACCAAAGCGACCTCACCAATAGGGATCACTGCCCCATTCGACCCTGAGGGTGCCGTCGGGGCTGGCGGGCACCTGGGCGATGCAGGCCCTTTGGGTCTCGCCGTTGACCTCGATTTCGCAGGCGCCGCAGCTGCCGCCCAGGCAACCGGTGGGGATGGCCAAGCCCGCCGCCGCTGCTACCTCAAGCCAGTCCTGACCGGGGAGGGCCGAACTGATCTGGCCTTCGGGCCAGTGGATCGTCACCGGGCCCTGGGACCCCATCCCCGTCATCGCAGCAGCGGCTCCAGGTTCACATGGGCCTCAAAGGCATCGGCGAGCCGATCGAGCAGGGCCTCCCGTTGCTGGCTGTGGTGGGGCACGGTTTCCGGTAGCGGCGCCAATCCCTTCCGCTGGCGGAGGCCGTTGAGCCAGCGGCGACGCCAGGCGCCACTTTCAAACACCCCGTGCAGGTAGGTGCCGGCCACCAGGCCGCCCTGGTCGCCCAAGGACTGCCACCAGCCCAGATCGGCGGCGGCGGCGATGGGCTGGCAGCCATTCCCGTCGGCAGGCTCTTGCAGCTGGCTATGACCCCGGTGCAGCTCGAAGCCCCCTAACTCCACGGCCGGCTCCCCTGCCGGCCAGAGGGCCAGGCTGCGGCGCTGGGCCAGGGCCTTGGTGTCAGCAAACACCGTCTCCAGGGGCAGGAGCCCTAGCCCCTGGGCGGGGCCGGGCCTGCCCCCTTCCAGACCCTCCGGGTCCTCAAGCGAGACGCCCAGCATCTGCATTCCGCCGCAGATGCCAAACAGCTGGCCGCCGCCGGCGCCATAGCGGACCAGCTCCCCAGCCAGGCCACTGGCCCGGAGGGCGTCCAGATCCCGCAGGGTTTGCTTGCTCCCTGGCACGATCACCGCATCGGGCTGGCCCAGCGGTTGGCCAGCCTGGAGCCAGCGCAGCTGGACACTGGGTTCGGCCTCAAGGGGATCGAGGTCGGAGAAATTGCTGAGCGAGGGCAGGCGCAGTACGGCAATCTCCAGGTCGGCGTCCGCCTTGCGTCCGCGGCGCTCGAGCAGGTCGAGGGAGTCTTCTGGCGGAAACAGCTCATCGAGCCAGGGCATCACCCCAAGCACCGGCACGCCCGTGTGCTGCTCCAACCAGGAGCGCCCGGAATCAAACAGTTCGCGGCGGCCGCGGAAGCGGTTGATCAGCAGCCCGCGGATGAGGGGCCTCTCCACCGGCCGCAGCAGGCCCAGGGTGCCCACGAGCTGGGCGAAGACGCCGCCCCGCTCAATGTCCGCAACTAGTAGGCAGTGGGCGCGCAGGTATTGGGCCAGGCGCAGGTTGGTGAGGTCCCGCGATTGCAGGTTGACTTCCACCGGGCTGCCGGCGCCCTCGAGCACCAAGCGCCCGCCGGGATGGGCCCGTTGCAGAGCTTCGAGGCCGGTGCGAATCGCCGCCCAGCCGGGCTTGAACCAGTCGCGGTAGTAGTGCTCGGCGCGGGCCGTGCCCACGGATTGGCCCAGGTGAATCACCTCGCTGGTGCTGTCACCCTGGGGTTTGAGCAGCACCGGGTTCATGGCGCAGGAGGGCTCCAGGCCCGCGGCCCAGGCCTGCAGGGCCTGGGAATAGGCCATCTCACCGCCGCCCTGGTCCACCCAGGCGTTGTTGCTCATGTTCTGGCCCTTAAAGGGCAGGGGCGTCTCGCCGCGGCGGCGCAGCACCCGGCAAAGGGCGGCCGTCATCAGCGATTTGCCGGCCCCACTGGAGGTGCCTAGCACCATTAAGGGCCGGGGGGAGGGCGGACCGCTGGCCATCAGAGCCGGGGCCGGTGGCGCTGCAGCCAGCCCCAGAGCCGCTCGCTGGGGTGAGCCCGGGGGATCTCGCCGGGCCAGGCCTGCAGCACCTGCCGGCCGAGGGGGGTGAGCCGCACCCGCTCGGTGAGGCCCTGGCCATCCACCTCCCGCCGCAAGACCCCGAGCTGGATTAACCAGATCAAGTGGCCCTCCGCCTCGTAGACGCCCACGGGGCTAAAGCACCAAAGGGTGGCCGCTGCGGAGTTGCCCAGGTCGTTGCTGCCCAGGGCCTGGGCTTCGAGTTGCTGGTAAAACGCCTGGCGATAGGGCAGGCAGCGCAGGGCCGAGCGGGCCCGCCGGATGGCCCGCTGGGTCGTTGATCCGATGCCGTCCTCGCCCAAGCCGCCTGCTCGCCGTCAGGCCCATTCTCTGGCCTGGGGGTCCCGATCGCGGCCTGGCCTAACGGGGGCCTCCCGTTGGGCCAGGCCTTCTTGAAATCAGCCTTCTTGAAATCAGTCTTATTGAGATCAGCCTGGTTGGCACCAGCCTGGCTGGCTTTCTGGGTTGGGTCGCGGCTGCTCCAGGCTGGAGAGCGATTGAGCTGGCGCCATGTTGTTACTTGCTTCCGCCTCCCCGGCCCGGCGCCGCTTGCTCGAGCAGGCGGCCATTCCCCATCGGGTCCAGGTCAGTGGCGTTGATGAGGAGTCCATCGCGTCTGCCGATCCCAGCGAGCTGGTGCGGTTGTTGGCCCAGGCCAAGGCCCAGGCGGTGTTTGACACGTTGGAGCCAGGCGATGGCACGGCCGTGCTCGGTTGCGATTCCCTGCTGGTGTTTTCCGGTGAGGTCTTTGGTAAGCCGGCGGATGGCCCGGAGGCGATTGGCCGTTGGCAGCGCATGGCCGGTGGTTGGGGCGAGCTGCATACGGGCCATTGCCTGCTGCAGTCGTCAGCAGCCGGAGCTGGCACCAGGGTTCCCCAACCAGGGGTGATCAAGCTGGAAACGGTCACCACCCGGGTGCAGTTTGCGGCCCTCACCACCCGTGAAATCGAGGCCTATGTGGCCACCGGGGAACCCTTGCAATGCGCCGGAGGGTTTGCCCTTGAGGGCATCGGCGGCCAGGTGGTGGAACGCATCGAGGGCTGCTTCAGCAACGTGATCGGCCTCAGCCTGCCCCTGCTGCGCCGTTGGCTGGCGAACGAATGATTTTAACTAACCCTTTTTAACTAAGGCTTTTTGACTAATGCTTTTTGTCGAATGCTTTTTTAGGTGACGGGCCTGGGTGCCTGCCATAAAAAAGCCCCCGCTTGAAGCGGGGGCTAGCAGTGATTCAAATCAAAGGACCCACGGCGCGGTGCGTTTGTCCGAGTTGATTGGCGAGTCCTATGGACTCAATCCAAGTCAGGCATGGCCAAGGTGGGCTCGGCCTTGCGGTCGATGCCTTTCTCGAAGCCAGCAGCGGCGGCGCGGGCGCGGCCCGCATGCCAGAGGTGACCCACCAGGAAGAAGAACGCCAACACGAACTGGGTGGCGGAGAGCCACTGACGGATGTTGACGAAGTTCACCGAGTTGGGTTCGGTGATGATGCCACCCACGGAGTTGAGGGAGGCGTTGGGGGCGTGGGTCATGTACTCAGCGGCCCGGCGCACTTGCCAGGGCTGAATGTCGTTCTGGAGCTTGTCGAGGCTTAGGCCGTTGGGGCCGCGCAGGGGCTCCAGCCAGGGACCACGGAAGTCCCAGAAGCGCATGGTTTCACCACCGAAGAT
>CAINZT010000012.1 GCA_903855705.1 uncultured Synechococcus sp. | reverse complement strand
CGATTTGAACAATGAAGGCCAGCCATCGCCCGGCCCAACACTTGCAACAACCTCGTTAAGTCGGGCGCAGGGGGCCAAAGCAGGCCAGCGAGTGATCCCATCGGCTTAGACCGCGGAGCAGGCGGAGGCCCTCAGAACATTCCGCTAAGCCCCTGATTTGAGCGTTGGAACCATGGGATCTTTTGCTGGCCTCTAGGGGGCTGGCAATGTTTGCTGGGTATGGCTGATGAAGGCTGCGGGGCCCCCACGGCCGCTGGGTCTGTTTGGCGAGCCCTTAGAGGGCTATGTTGCCAATCTGTGCTGTTTTGATTCGCCAACCCAAGCCAGCTTCAAGGTGCATATTTGCCGTCTCAATGCGTCAAGTATGGCTCACCGTATCTGGCCATGCTGCTGGCAAAGATTTGCAACTGCAATCCTTGGTGAAACTGGATCGTTCGCTTCCGCCCATGGCAGGTTTGCCCCATTTAGGCATCGGCATTTCAAGTGAATCAACCCGGATTCCATTCGCGATGAGGTCTATGGACCAACACGCTCCCCGTCAGCATGGCCCCCCTAAGCAGCCGACCCTGCACCCCGGACCCAAACCATCAGAAGCCCATGGAGCCCATCCCCCGACCATGGGCAGCGCTGCGGTTGAAGCGGAAGCCGATTTGAGCGGTCTGGCACGGCACGGCACGGCCATCACTGTTGAAGCCTCTGAGGCGTCGCCCCATTGCTTTTTGGTTTGCGTCAGCTGCGGGCTGGAGCGCTCCCTGCTGTTGCCCATGGCAGCCCATGATTTCCAGGCCGCCATGGGCTCCTTTGCCTCCAGCCATCGCGCTTGCCATCGCTGAGGTGGCGCCATTGCCATCAGGAGAAACTTGCGGGGACACTTTGCAGAAAAGTAGTTGCCGTTGATCAGCCCACTTGGGTGTTCGCTGCGTTCGAGGCGATGAGGCGGCAACGCATCAGTGCCAGGGCCTCATCGGGCAACCCCAAAAAGCGATCCAACCAGCTGTCGCCTGTCGGGGGCACCGTGGCGACCCCGACCAATAGGGCCAGGCCATGGGCCCCAATCCGTTCCCCCCGGGCGTGATGGCGGTTCCCCTGGGCCGTTTCCGTGTGCAAGCGCGTCTGCACGATCAAGGGAGGTGCTTTGTAAAGACCTCCCAGGGAAAAATAAAAGCGAGAGTGAAACTCGAGTTGCACCTCGCCGCTGCTGGGATGCCATTGGCCCTGGAGTTGCTCAGGCTCAATGGAGATCATTAGGCCCGGCGGCAGGGGCAGGCCAAGAACGCGGCTGCTGCGCCAGGTGAGGGGGGGAATCGAAAGCTGGGCTGGATCAAAGCGGATCGCCTGCCAGCCCTCGCCATCCAGGGGACCGAGGCTGGCCACGCCGCCACCACCACGGGCGTCGTAGCCAAAGCGTGGGTAGGCGCCAATGGCCAGGCCGCAGCCGGCTTCGGTGATCAGGTGCAGGAAGGCCAGGAGTGGCGGTGGCAGCTGGAGCGATTCAACTCCGCCAGCGCCGCTTGGCCTGGCCGATTAGCCCTGCCAGCTGGGTTGGCGTTGCTCAAGTACACGGTTCAAGCCGATCCGATGCCTGTGTCTCCTGCGCTTCTAACGCCGCTATCGGGCTTGGGGAAGGGCCTCCGCTGCAAGCTCTACCCCGTTAAAAACGATATTGAACCTTTGTATAGAGGCCATTGCCCAGTAGCCAATTATTCCAATAGCCCGGGTTGTTTTCGGCGCTGAAATGATTGACCCAGCCCAATTCGAGCAGCCACTGGTTGCTGGCAATCCAGCGTGCAAGCACACCACCGGAACCAATCCCATCGCTGAAGCCGATGGATTGTCCTTGCACTACCCGGTTGCTGCTCACATTGCCATAGCCGATAAAGGGCACCAGCTGGACGGCTTGCTTGCGTTGCTGCCAAAGGCTCCAGGCCAATTCTGCCGTGGCCAGATAGCCGTTATCGCCGCTAATCAACTGGCCAGGCAGGCCCCGTAAGCCAGTATCACTGCCCAAGGTGAATCCCATTTCTGAGGGAAGGGGATTTTCGGCAATCTGGCCGGCACCCCGTAGGTTAAATTGCACCCTAGGCAGGATCAAGGCGGCCAGATTCACGCTGCCTCCGTAGGCCCGGGCCGAGCCGGGAACGATGCCTAGTGTTCCTAGGGCGTCTAGATGGGATGAGTCGGACAGGCCGCCAATACCCTGCAGTAGATAGACATTGGCATTCCAGGCCAGCTTGTCGACAAAACCGGAGGCCCCAAGGCCGAAGCGGCCATAGCCGGAGCTAGCCCAGCTGTTGCTAAATAAATCTAATAAGGGGTAGGCCTGACCATTTAAATAGCTGTCACTGCGATTGATGCTCAAGCCGGCAAAGCCATACCAACGATGGCCCAAGCTTTCTTGGAAGGTCCATTCGAATTGGCCGTAGCCCTGCAGCTGGCGATAGGATGCGTTGTGCAGCAGGCCTGTTAGTTCAACGAGGTTGCGGCGGCTGTATCCAAAGGAACCTGAAACCTGCAGGCGGGTGTTGAGGGGGTAGGAATAACTAATCGAACCAAGGATCGTTCCCAGTTCCGGGGTGCGGCTGCCATCAGCTTCGGCGTAGATAAACAGGTTATCGCCATAGTTAAAGAGCCCGTTTCTTGAGAGTAAGGCCGTGGCACGCGCCTCACCCGTACCATTGTTGCCATCGTTGCGGAGAGCAATCTCCCCTTCCGTTTTGGCTGGCAGCGCCTCAACCTTCAGGCTCAATACCGCCAGGGTGGCATCACTACCGAGGCGATTAATCGCGGCTTTCACTTGCCCCACTCCGGGGAACCGCCGCAACTGGTTGAGTTGGGCCTGCAGGCTCGGCAGGTGGAGGACCTGCCCTTGCAGGGGCCTGACTAGGGGCCTGAGTCTTTGGACCAGCTTTGGGTTGTTGCTGGAAATCCGTACTTCGGCGATGCGTCCTTCCACCACCTGGAGGCTGAATTGGCCCGGATCGCGATTGGCATAGACGCGGGTATTGATATAGCCATCGCTGATGTAACGCGCTGTGAGGGCGGCGGCGCAGGCTTGCAGGGTGGTGGCGGCGTTGCCTGTGGCGCAAGCTTTCAAGAGTCTCTCAAGCTCACTCTTGCTGTAGAGGTCATTTCCCTCAACGTTGGGGAGTTTCGCCCCCTCCTGAGGTTGAACTGGTTTCCGTGGTTGCTTCTGGGGTTCGGGAGACTCGGGCGGCTGCCCATCCCATAACTGAATCGGCGGCTCCTTAGTCCCTGGCCTAGGTCGTTGCAGGGGGCTAGCTTCTGGAAGTCGAACTGGCCCTGGCTGCAGCGGTGGGGCCACCAATTGGGCAAGGGGCAGCATGAGACTTCAAGAATTCGCGCCATTATTGCCCCATTGACACTGTAAAAGGCAAGCTGTTTCGTTCCTGTATCCAGTCCTTGCTGCGTGGACACGCCTACAATTACTACCAACTAAGCCTTAGGGAGTCTAGTTCGGGCAGACTGGGGCAAAATTGCAGCACACTGAGGTCATGGCAGCACGCGCCCGGGCCCACCGCCATCCTTCCCGCTGGCTGCCTTCGCTGTTGCCCATGCTCCTTGGCGCCGGGGTCTGCTTGGGTCCGGCAGCCCGCATCAGCCAGGCCCAGACCATCATCGCCAGTCCTGGCACCACTGGCCTGGCAACCGTTGTTACCGATACGACGACGACCCAGCCGACTAGGGGCTCAACCGTCAATTACGTGATCACTGGAGGCTTGCCCACCACGGGCAATGCCTTGATCCATTCCTTTGCCCAATTTGATTTAGGCCCAGGCACCACGGCGACCTTTGATCTCACGGGTGGCCCCAGCAGGATCACTGCCATCTGGGGCCGGATCCTGTCTGGATCCCAGAGCAGCTTGCAGGGCACCATCTCGGTGCATTCGCCGCTCGGCAATAATGTTGACCTGGCCCTAATAAATCCCTTTGGTTTTGTGCTTGGCACTGGCTTTAATGCCAATGGCATCAATGCCTTGACATTGCTTGCGGCCCCCCAGGCTTTTGCGCAGCTGAACGCGGATAACGCCTTTTTGGACTTGCTGTCAACGGCGACGTCCTCACCGTTGACCTCGGCCTCCAGGCTGGCTGGGGCTGCCTACTCAACCCAGGCGGAACTGGGCCAATCATCGATTACCTACGCATCGAGTGCTTTGGCGATCAAGCAGCTCAATCTGATGGCGGCAAAGATTGATTTTACGCCGACTAGTGTGCTGAAAACGGATATCTTGAGGATTGTGGCGCCCTGGTTTGTGGGTGGAGTCAATTTTGGCTCGAGTGGCGCAGGCCTTGCTAGTTTGACCTTTGGTAATTACACTCCAGCTACTTATGCTTACTCGTTTACCCGAGATGATGCAGTCGTAACCACTGCGGTAGCTGCTGATCCGACTTATTTTCTGCTAACTCGGGATAGTCTTTATACGGCCAGCAGTTCCAAACGCTCGGCTCCTGGCTCTGTTCAGTTTAATGGGACGATTGAGCCCTACTCGGCCAGTACTCTTGACGCCTTCCTGGTGGCCCGTCAGGCCTATATCGCTTTACAGCCCTCCGCTTCGAGCTTCACCTCTCCCTTTGGCGATTACGCCACAACGGATCTAACGGGGACTCCTTATGTGAGTGGTGCAGCCGGTTTTTCTGTCATGGTCCTTGTCGACCCTTTGGTCGGGGCCTATCAAGCCCCATCTCCGCCCCTACCACGACCTTCAACGGCTCCTGTTGACAGGAATGGGCTTCAACCGGGCCCAGGGCTGAATCAAGATGCCGCCACTCTGGTGGCTGCCCTGCCCATACCCCAGCCTCCGGATGACTCCTTTGCGCCTGGGAAACGGCGCGATGGGCCCCAGCGGCCTGCCGTTCCAGGGGTGCCATCGGCCCAGGTTGGCAGTGGTTTTGGCGCAGAGATTGCCATCAGTGCCAGCAGCGCTGGCGTTGGTGGATTGGCCAGCTCCTTGCCCACGGCCAATCCAGCCTTAAGTGGGGCCCCTATGGCGGCATCGGTGACCTTGGTTCCGTCCGAGCCAATCAGCACCATGGGCACTTCTGAATCGATCAATCGTTTTAATGCCGCTGAGCTTTCCATCACCCATGACACAGCCAAGGCCCTTGGCGTTGCCGATGGCGAGGCCTTAACGCCAGCCCAATTGCAAAAGTTACTGCAGGCTGCCACCGTTTCGATGCGCAAGCGCCATGGGCAGGCCCATGGCACAACCACCCCATCCAGCCCAGGACCATGGCAGGACGAGTCATCCTTGTTGGCTGCCAAGCCTGGCTCCACGGTTTCTGATGTTGGTACTTTAAGCGGCTATTTTGCGGCGCTAAGTTATAATCCAGTAATCCTTAGTATCCGTTATAGTGAGGCCAAGGGCCGCACTGCAAATACTAAGGCTGATGCGTTTCTTGACTACACCTTGATCCCAGCGGAAGGGCCGATCATCGGCCATCGTTTGGAATTGGCCTCTAGTCATTTTGCCGGCCTGCTCAAGCAGCTCTATGGCAGTCTTTCGCGCCAAG
Organism: uncultured Synechococcus sp.; assembly: GCA_903855705.1. Classification (GTDB taxonomy): domain Bacteria; phylum Cyanobacteriota; class Cyanobacteriia; order PCC-6307; family Cyanobiaceae; genus BAIKAL-G1. The sequence goes on along the minus strand of CAINZT010000012.1, from coordinate 2,173 downwards.
AGCCCCTCAATGTGGCGGATCGGGATTCTGCATCCAGGCAACTGCATGGCTTGCTGATCGGTCCGGTTGCGGAGCAGCTGCGCAATCAGAAAGTCACCACGATTTTGATCGCTGCTGATCGGGGTTTGCAGGGGGTGCCGTTTGCGGCCTTGCATGACGGCCAGCAGTTTTTTGGTGATCGCTATGCCTTCGCTTTGACACCGGCCCTCTCCTTGACGGACTTGAAGCTGCAAGATGACACGACCAAGCGTTTATTAACTTTCGGCGCTTCCCAGTTCAATGAGGGCTTGGCACCCCTGCCGCTTGTGCCCCAGGAGCTCGAGAAGATCTCTGCCCTGAAAACCAGTGAGGCCTTGCTGAACCGTTTGTTTACGCCCAAGAGCCTGTTAGGGGCGGCCGGCGATCCGCTCTATGACTGGATCCATGTGGCAACCCATGCTGAGTTCCTCCCTGGTGGTCCCTCCCAATCCCGATTGTTTACGGGGACGGATCCCTTGCCCCTGTCTGCCTTTGCAGGCCTGCGCAAGACCCGGCAGGGACGTCCGATTGATCTTTTTACCTTGAGTGCCTGTCGCACGGCCCTGGGTGATTCGGAGAGTGAGCTTGGTTTCGCTGGCCTGGCGATCCAGGCCGGGGCCCGCAGTGCGATTGGCACCCTTTGGTATGTGGATGACGTGGCCACATCGGCCTATTTCATTCAGGTCTATCGCTATCTCAAGCAAGGGCTTCCCAAAGCAGAGGCCCTTCAGGCCACTCGCCGGGACTTCAGCCGCGGCAGGATTCAGCTGGCCGGCAACAAACTGATTGCGGCCGATGGCGAGTTGTTGTTGGATCAGCTCAGTGTGCCCCAGCAACGACGGGTCGCGAGCGGGTTGTCTAATCCCTATTTTTGGGCTGGTATTGAAATGGTCGGGTCCCCATGGTGAGTTGTCTCATTCGCCCCTGGGCTGTTGCCCTTTGGGAGAGTCAGCCAGGAGCTTGCCGAGAGCCACCATCAAGATTGACGGCGAGCGCTCCATGGGGGCCACTTGATAGAGTTTTAACGACCTATGCTGATCCCGTTTCAACTGGATTGAGAGGCAACAGCCATCCTGGTTACTCGCCTAAGCAGGCGCAGATAGGTTGCTCCCAGATCGTCTCGCTAGGCCTTTCTCAAGCCTGCTCTGGTTGCTGTTTAGGACCCGCGCCTAGGTCCCGGTTCCCAACATTTCCATCATTTTGATGGTTCGCCATGATTCATCCCCTGCTATTCATCGCTCGCCGGTCCCACCTGGCTTTGCCCCCGCAGGCCCCAGCCCGCTGGCTGCCCTTGGTCTTGGGGCTCCTTGGTTGTTTTGCCATGGCATCCCAGGCTTTAGCTGAAGGGAATTCGAGAAGTTCGTTCCCTGGTCGGCGTGTCGGCGGGGGGACCCGGGGCGAGTGCACAGCCAGGCTTGTGGCCAATCTGGTGCCTAAGTCGGATGTCTATGCCCCCGGAGCCAGTGGCCTGATCGGGATTCTTCAGGGCCCGAGTGCCAACCTCCATCCCCTGATTGTGGCCTTTAAATCGGCGAATGCCGCTGGTGTCGTTGAGCCTGGGGCCTCCGTGTTGGCAAGCCGGGAGATTGCAGCAGCTCCCGTGGGCCTGGTGTTGCTGAAGGCCCCTTCCCTTCGAGGGGCAACCCAATGGGAAACTAGCTATCGCTGTGAGGGGGGCAGCGCCGATCCCGATCCCCTCAGCTTCGTCTCCGCCGGAGCGCCGCCTGCCGTGAGCCTGTTGGTCCCGTCGACTGAGCCAGTTGATCGCCTGTTTCAAGCGGAGCTGCTCCAGCTGAAGGCCCACTGCGGTGGCACGATCGCCAGGGAACAGATCGCCAAGGTTTTTGCGCTTGAGGAGCTGTTGGCCAGTGACTGGCCGGCCCAATTACCCGTTCGCTGCCTGTGATTGTCTCCCGGTTGAAGCAAGGGTTTCGCCTGAAGCTGAAGGGGCCCCAAGGGCAAAGAATCGTGAGCCTGCTGGCTCCCTTTGGCATTGGCCTGGGCTTTCTTGGCGCCTTCCAGGTTTCCGGCATCGGCGAATCGCTCAACCTGCTGATCTACGACACGGCCGTGGTTCTGCGTCCGGCGCCTTCGGGTGCCCGCTGGCCCATTCGTCTGATCGGCCTGACGGAGGCAGACATCAGGCGCTTTGGTT
>CAINZT010000011.1 GCA_903855705.1 uncultured Synechococcus sp. | reverse complement strand
CAGCAGGGCCACCAGCCCCTGCACCGCCTGCTGGAACTGGTCAGAACGGGCCAGATCCTTATCCTCGAGCACCTGCTCGATCTGCCAGTCGAGCCAGGGGGGGGACGAATCGAGCAGGGAGCGGTATTCGCCCGCCCCGTGTTGCTTGAGGAACTCATCGGGGTCCTTACCGGCGGGCAGCTGCCACACCCGCAGCTCCAGTTGGCCCTGGAGGGCCAGTTGCTCCACCTCGCCGATGGCCCGCTGGGCGGCCCGGATGCCGGCCCGGTCGGTATCGAAATTGAGGATCAGCCGCTTGCTCTCGCAGCACCGGCAGAGCTGGGTGATCTGCTGGCTGCTCAGGGCCGTCCCCAGGGAGGCCACCGCATTGGTGATCCCGGCCGCATGCAGGGCAATCACATCGAAATAGCCCTCCACCACCACGGCCCGGTCATCGCTACGGATGGGGTTGGCGGCCCGATCGAGCCCGAAAAGGTGCTTGCCCTTCTCGAACACCTCCGTTTCTGGGGAGTTGAGGTACTTGGGCTCGCCACCATCGAGGCTGCGGCCGCCAAAGCCGATGATGCGGCCCTGGCGATCGCTGATCGGCACCATCACCCGGTGGCGGAAGCGGTCGTAGAAGCCACGGCTGTTGGTGGTCTGGCCCGGGCTGTCCTGGTCACGGCTGCTCTGCTCACCATGGCCCTTGCGGGGCACCACCAGGCCCGCCGCCTCGAGCAGCTCCGGCGCCAGCCCCTCCACCTGGCCCAGGTGGTTGAGCAGCCCATCCCAGCGCTCAGGGGCGTAGCCCAGGCCGAAGCTCTCAATCGTGACCTCACTGAGGCCCCGGCTGTCCTTGAGATAGGCCAGGGCCGAGGCCCCCTCGCTCGAGCGCAGCTGGCTGCGGAACCAGCCGGCCGCCAGGGTCAAGGCACGATGGAGCTGCTCCCGGCGGGAGAGCTGTTGGCGCAGCCGCTCCTGCTGGGGACCATCGAGGGTTTCAATCGGCAGCTGGTATTTACGGGCCAGCTCCAAGACCACATCGGCGAAGCTGAGCCGCTGCAGTTCCATCAGGAACTTGATCGAATTACCGCCGGCACCGCAGGAGAAGCAGTAGTAGAACTGCTTGGCGGGCGACACCGTCATCGACGGAGATTTGTCGTCGTGGAAGGGGCAGACCCCGACGAACTCCCGCCCCTTCTTCTTGAGCACCACGTGCTCACCCACCACATCAACAATGTCGGCCCGTTCTTTGACCGCCTCGATCGTGCGGGGATGGAGGCGAGGGAGGGACACGGACAACGCGGGCGAACTGGGGAACGCTAAGGACGAGGGCGGACTGATCCGCCCAGGGGATCAAACGGGGAACGGGGCCGAGCCGGGGGGAGCTGGAGGGAGCGATGGAGGGAACGCTGGGCAGGCCGCCGCCCTGTGGATGCTCTCGAGTGCCCTGAGCTTCAGCCTGATGGGGGTCTGCGTCAAGGCGTTGGGCCAGCGGCTTCCCGTCGTCGAGGTGGTGCTGGGCCGGGCGGTGATCAGCCTGGCCCTGAGCCTGTGGCTGCTGCGACGGGCCAGGCTCTCCCCCTGGGGCGAACGCCGCGGGCTGCTAGTGCTGCGGGGCGTTCTTGGCACGGCGGCCCTCTACTGCGTCTACGGGGCGATCCAGGCGTTGCCCCTAGGGGCCGCCACGGTGATCCAGTACCTCCACCCCACCTTCACAGCGCTACTGGCCTGGCTGCTGCTGGGGGAGCGGCTCTCGGCCCGAATCCTGCTAGCGATCGTGCTGGGCTGGCTAGGGGTGTGGCTACTGACCCATCCCCTCCACCTGGGTGATCCCCATCCCGCTGGTCTCCCTCTGGGAACTCTCCCGCTAGGCGGGCTCCAGCCAGGCAGTCTTCAACCAGAGAGTCTCCACTCGGCTGCTCACCAGGCGGGCCTGGCGGCGGCGGACCTGGCCCATGGCGGCCTGCCCCAGGAGGCCGTGCTGCTGGCCGTAGGCGGCGCCCTGCTCACGGCCCTGGCCTATGTGAGCGTGCGGGCCCTGGGCCGCAGCGAAGACCCCCTGGTG
>CAINZT010000010.1 GCA_903855705.1 uncultured Synechococcus sp. | reverse complement strand
CTTCAACAGCCATCAGGAAGGGCTTGTCGATTTCGCGCTCGGGCTCGGGGATCGAGGCGTCCACCGCATCCATCAGATCGAGGATTTTGTCGACCCACTCGTCTTCACCACGCACGGCTTTCTTGCCGGACTGGATGTATTCGAGGGCCTTAAGGGCCGAGCCGGCCACCACGGGGATGTCATCGCCGGGGAAGTCGTAGCTGCTCAGCAGCTCGCGCATTTCCAGTTCGACGAGCTCGAGGATTTCCTCGTCGTCAACCATGTCCTTCTTGTTCAGGAACACCACGAGGGCGGGCACACCCACCTGCTTGGCCAGCAGGATGTGCTCCTTGGTTTGGGCCATGGGGCCGTCGGTGGCGGCCACCACCAGGATGGCGCCGTCCATTTGGGCGGCCCCGGTGATCATGTTCTTGACGTAGTCGGCGTGACCCGGGCAGTCGACGTGGGCGTAGTGACGATTGGTCGTCTCGTACTCAACGTGAGCCGTGTTGATCGTGATGCCCCGTTCTTTCTCTTCGGGAGCACCATCGATTTCGTCGTAGGCCTGGGCTTTCGCCATGCCTTGGGACGCCAGCACGTTGGTGATGGCGGCGGTCAGGGTGGTTTTGCCGTGGTCAACGTGGCCGATGGTGCCGATGTTGACGTGAGGTTTGTTCCTCTCGAACTTCTCGCGTGCCATGGAAGGAAAGAATCGGGGGGGTTGGTTTGGGTTGGGGAAAGATCAGGAATTGCCCTGATTCTTGGAGATGATGGCTTCAGCAACGTTGCGAGGAACTTCCTCGTAGTGGCTGAACTCCATCGAGAAGATACCCCGACCCTGGGTCATGGATCGGAGCTGGGTGGCGTAGCCGAACATCTCAGCCAAGGGTACCTTGCACTGGACTTTCGACTGGCCATCGTCGACGGATTGACCCTCGACTTGGCCGCGGCGGGAGGACAGGTCTCCGATGACGGAACCGAGGTAATCCTCAGGCACCTCCACCTCCACCTTCATCATCGGTTCAAGCAGTACGGGATTGCACTTCTTGACGCCGTCCTTGAAGGCCATGGAGCCGGCGATCTTGAACGCCATCTCCGAGGAGTCCACATCATGGTAGGACCCGTCCACCATGCTGACCCGAACATCGATCATGGGGAAACCAGCAATCACGCCGGATTGGCAGGTTTCCTTCATGCCGGCCTCGGCCGGTCCGATGTATTCCTTGGGCACGATGCCGCCAACGATCTTGTTGACGAATTCGAAGCCAGAGCCTGGCTCGCCAGGCTCCATTTCGATCACCACGTGGCCGTATTGGCCCTTGCCGCCGGTTTGGCGGGCAAATTGACCTTCGCCCTTGGCCTTGCCGCGAATGGTTTCCCGGTAGGACACCTGGGGAGCACCGATATTGGCCTCCACCTTGAATTCCCGCATCATGCGGTCCACCAGAATTTCCAGGTGGAGCTCGCCCATCCCGGCGATCACGGTCTGGTTGGTTTCCGGATCGGTGCGAACCCGGAAGGTGGGATCTTCTTCGGAGAGAGATTGCAGGGCTTTGCCCAGCTTCTCCATGTCGCCCTTGGTCTTCGGCTCAACCGCCACCGAAATCACCGGTTCAGGAATGAACAGGGATTCGAGGATGATTGGGTCGGAGTCGACACAGAGGGTGTCACCGGTGGTGGTGTCCTTAAGACCCAACACGGCGCCAAGATCGCCGGCCCGCAGCTCGTCCACCTCTTCGCGTTCATCCGCCTTGAGGATGATCAGGCGGGAGATGCGCTCTTTTTTGTCCTTGGTGGAGTTCAAGACGTAGCTGCCTTTTTGCAGCACGCCCGAATACATGCGGATAAAGGTGAGCTTGCCGAAGGGATCGGCCATCACCTTGAAGGCCAGGGCGCTGAAGGGGGCGCTGTCTTCAGACGGGCGCAGCGCTTCGGTGCCATCGGCCAGCAGGCCCTGGATCGGCGGCACATCATTGGGGGCAGGCAGGTAATCCACCACCGCATCGAGCAGCAGCTGCACGCCCTTGTTCTTAAAGGCGGAGCCGCACAGGATCGGCACCAGGCCGTGCTTAAGCACACCGGTGCGGATGCCGACGCGCAGTTGCGCTTCGGTGAGTTCGCCGGTTTCGAGGAATGCTTCGACTAGTTCTTCGTCTGTTTCGGCCACGCTTTCCATCAGCTTGGCGCGCCATTTAGCCGCTTCGGCCACCATCGATTCGGGGATATCGACTTCTTCGATGTCCTTGCCCAGCTCATCTTTGTAGATGAAGGCCCGGTTTTTCACTAGATCGACGATGCCGCTCAGTTCGCCCTCGGCGCCGATCGGCAATTGGATCGGGGCGGCGTTAGCCCGCAGACGATCCTTGATCTGAGCATTGACCTTGAGGAAGTCGGCGCCGGTGCGGTCCATCTTGTTGACGAACACCATGCGAGGCACGTTGTATCGGTCGGCTTGCCGCCAAACGGTTTCCGATTGGGGTTGCACACCGCCAACGGCGCAGAAGACCGCGATCACGCCATCGAGCACCCGCATGGAGCGCTCCACCTCAATGGTGAAGTCGACGTGCCCAGGCGTGTCGATGATGTTGATGCGGTGGTCTTTCCAGCTGGTGGAAATGGCCGCAGCGGTAATCGTGATGCCACGTTCCCGCTCCTGGGCCATCCAGTCGGTGACGGCGCCGCCGTCATGGACCTCGCCCATCTTGTGGACGACCCCGGAATAAAACAGGATCCGTTCGGTGGTTGTGGTTTTGCCAGCGTCAATATGGGCCGCAATCCCAATATTTCTGACTCGTTCCAGGGGATAGGCGCGGGCCACGGGGAAGATCTCCGAAGGTTTGGTCTTGAAAAAACGGATTGACTCTACTGGTCGGCTTTGACGGGTTTGTGGGCCCCGCCAAGCGGCCGGCAGATGTCTTAGTAGCGGTAGTGGGCGAAGGCCTTGTTGGCCTCGGCCATCTTGTGGGTCTCTTCGCGCTTGCGCACGGCACTGCCGGCCTCATTGGCGGCATCCATCAGTTCACCGGCCAGCTTCTGGGACATGCTGCGGCCGTTGCGGGACCGGGAGAAGTTCACCAGCCAGCGCAGGGCCATGGCGGTTCCCCGCTCCTGGCGCACTTCCATCGGCACCTGGTAAGTGGCGCCGCCGACCCGGCGCGCCCGCACTTCCACCAGGGGGGTGGCGTTGCGGACGGCGGTTTCAAACAGCTCGAGGGGATCGGAGCCGGTGCGCTCGTTGATCAGGCTGAAGGCGTCGGACAGGATCCGTTGCGCCGTGGATTTCTTGCCGTGCTTCATCAGCCGAGCCACAATCATGGTGGCTAGACGGCTGTTGAACTGGGGATCGGGAAGAACCGGGCGCTTCTCAGCGGCGTTGCGGCGGGACATAAACCAGGAGGGTGGACGTCAGGGACGGGGAGAAAACAGGCGGGAGATCAGGACTTGGGAGTCTTGGCGCCGTACTTGGAGCGGGATTGGCGCCGATCCTTGACGCCCGCGGTGTCGAGGGTGCCGCGAATGATGTGGTAACGCACACCAGGAAGATCCTTGACACGACCGCCACGGATCAGGACCACGGAGTGCTCCTGCAGGTTGTGGCCAATGCCGGGGATGTAGGCAGTGACCTCAAAGCCGGAGGTGAGCCTCACCCGGGCCACCTTGCGCAGGGCCGAGTTGGGCTTCTTGGGAGTGGAGGTGTACACGCGGGTGCACACGCCGCGGCGCTCTGGGCAGGCGCGCAGGGCCGGG
>CAINZT010000009.1 GCA_903855705.1 uncultured Synechococcus sp. | reverse complement strand
GCCATCGAAGCCCTGGCCCTCTGGCTCAGGGAGCTAGGCGCCAACTGCCGCAAGCCCGCCTCCCCCTGTGCCTAATCGCCATGGAGCCACAACCGCCCTCCCCCAACCCGTCCTCGGACGGCTCAAAGCCCGTTCCCGGATCTGGTTCCAACCAGGCAGCCAATCCTGGCTTGGGCGGTGGTGCCGCAACCACCAAGCACTTGAAGTCCGGCAACCGACTCAACCAGGCCAGCACGCAACAGGCTGCTGAGGTGGCGATCCTCGCCAAACTCTCGCCCCTGGATCGCTATTTGCCGCTCTGGATTGTCCTAGCCATGGCCTTGGGCCTGCTACTAGGCCGCTGGTTTCCCTCCATTCAGGCCAACCTCGATGCCATCAAGGTGGGGCAGACCTCCCTACCGATTGCCCTGGGCCTACTGCTGATGATGTATCCCGTGCTGGCGAAGGTGCGCTACGGGGAAGTGGCCCATGGTTTGCGGCAAAGGCGCTTGTTAGGCCTCGCCCTGCTGTTGGTCTGGGGACTCGGTCCGCTCTTGATGTTCGGCCTGGCCTGGTTGTTTTTGCCCAACCAACCGGAATTCCGAACCGGGTTAATCCTGATCGGCATCGCCCCCTGCATTGCCATGGTGTTGATCTGGATTGATCTGGCCCAGGGGGACCGGGAAGCGGCGGCCTTACTTGTCGCCATCAACTCGATCATCCAGGTGCTGGCCTATGCCCTGCTCAGTCATGTTTACCTGACCCTCCTACCCAGCTGGCTGGGCCTTGGCAGCCAGTCGATTCACGTGTCCACCGCGGAGATCGCCAAGGCCGTGGCAATCTTTCTTGGCATTCCATTACTTGCGGGCTATGGCACCCGCCGGCTCGGGGTAGGACTCAAGGGATTGCGCTGGTATGAGCAAAGATTTCTGCCCCGGATCAGCCCCCTGGCCCCCTGTGGCCTGCTCTTTACCATCGTGGTGATGTTCGCCCTGCAAGGCCAGGCGATCACCAACGATCCACTCACGGTGGCCAGCCTGGCCGTGCCACTGCTGCTCTATTTCCTCATCATGTGGGGCCTGGCCTTTGCCCTGGGGGCCCGCTTCGGCTTTGGCTATGGCCGCAGCACAACCTTGGCCTTCACTGCTGCTGGGAACAACTTTGAGCTGGCCATCGCCGTCAGCATCAGTGTTTGGGGGGTGACCTCCAAACAGGCCTTGGCGGGGGTGGTCGGCCCCCTGATCGAAGTACCGGTCCTGGTGTCCCTGGTCTATCTGGCCCTGGCCTTACGACGGCGGTTGACTCCATAACGTCAGGGCAACAGAACGACAGGGACCCTGCGTCCAGGCAGCCTGTTGACTGAGGCCGGACTTGGTCAACGGCTGAAGCCAACCTGAGTCGGTTGAGCCACCTAATCCGGACGGATTGCTTCCCTGAGATGCACCGGGTTCACATCAATCGTCTCGCCCAAGAGCTGGCCATAGGAATGGGCAATCGCCTGAATCTCTTCGGTCGTTGCTGCGGCAAGTAGCTTCTCGCGCACAAGCGGATCGTTCCGCATCACAGAGACCAGGCAATCAAGTTGAAGACTCATGGCATCCACCCAATACACCATCACTCTAATTGGGAACGGCAACGGAGCTCAGATTGCGCGCCTTTGGGGCAAATCGACTGCAACGGGACGGTCCTGCTCCAGGTGTAGCCAAAGGATCCCTTGGGCTTGCCAGCGGGACTTGCCACGGGAATCCCCCAAATCCGGCAGGAGCCATAGGCTGATCCCACCCACCCGATGGCCTGAGTAAACCCCAACATGGACATCGCCAACGCCCTGATCGAAGCCCTGCTCCAGCGTGGCGTTCGCCGGGTCTATGGCGTTCCTGGGGATTACGTGCTGGGCCTGTTTGATCGGTTCGAGCAGTCGCCTATCGAAATGATCTGCACAGCCGGCGAAGAAGGGGCAGGTTTTGCCGCCGATGCCCACGCCCGCCTCCATGGCCTGGGGGTGGCGGTGGTGACCTATGGCGTGGGGGCCTTGAAACTGCTCAATCCCGTGGCCGGGGCCTATGCCGAACGCTCCCCGGTGTTGGTGATCAGCGGCGCCCCGGGGGTGCGGGAATCAGATGGCCATGCCCTGCTGCATCACAGCATCCGCGCCTCCGACACCCAGCAACGCTTTTTCAATGAGGTCTGCGCCGAAACGGCCCGGCTCGATTCAGGTCGCACCGCCGCCAGTGAAATTATCAAGGTGCTCGCGGCCATGGAACGGGAGTCCCGCCCGGGCTATCTCGAACTGCCCCGCGACTGCCTGACCCGGCCCCTGCCCTGGCCCCTGCCCCCCGTGGCCAATGCCGCCCCAGCGCCCGAACCGGCGCCCCTACACCTCCAGCGAGGCGAAGAGCTTCTCAGCTGGCTGCGCAGCCGACAACGGCCGGTGGTGCTGGCGGGCATCGAACTGCACCGTTTTGGCTTACAGGCTGACTTGTTGCAACTGCTGGAACGGGAAGGCTGGCCCTTTGCCACAAGCCTCAGCGCCAAGTCGCTCCTGAATGAGCGCCACCCCCTCTGCTTGGGCCTCTACGAAGGGGCCGCCGGCCCCGAAAAAGTGCGCGAACAGGTGGAAGGCAGCGATGGCCTCTTGATCCTGGGGATGCCACTCCAAGATTTAGATACGGGCATCTTCACCATGCACCTTGAGGCCGAGCATGTGGTGCGGGTGGAGATGGCCGAAGGCCTGCGCTGGAGCCAGGGCGACCTCGACAGCCTCGATCCAGTGGCCCTGCTGCAGGTGTGGAAAGAGGCCCCTTCCGCCAGCGCCGGATCCCGCGCGCTGGCGGCAAGGGCCCAAAGCGGGCCGGCCCCTTTTGAACCCCTGCCTGGGGTGGCGATCACGGTGCGGCGGCTCATTAACGCCCTGAATCAACGCATCAACGCCGACACGGTGGTGGTGGCCGATCCTGGCGATGCCCTGTTTGCGGCCGCCGACCTGCGCCTACCTGAGGCCAGTGATTTCCTGGCCTGCGGCTATTGGGCCTCCCTTGGTTTCGCGATTCCGGCCTCGATCGGTGCTTGGGGCGGCTCCAGCAACCCCAAGGTCAAGCCGTTGGTGTTACTGGGCGATGGCTCCTTTTTGATGAGCGCCAATGAACTGGCCACCCTGGCCCGTTATCACATTCCAGCCCTGGTAGTAGTGCTCGATAACGGCGGCTATGGCACCGAGCGGCCCATGCTCGATGGTCCCTTCAATGACGTGCAGCCGGTCGACCACATCGCCTTGGCCTACGCCTATGGATTCAAGGCCGCCCAGCGCGTCCAGTTCGAGGAGGACCTAGCCCTCGCCCTGACCACCATGTTGGCTAACGAGGATGGTCCCACCTTGATCAGCGTGGAGCTCAAACAAGGTGATGTTTCCGATGTGCTGCGCAATCTCACCGCCGCCCTAGCCAAGCGAATCCAACCCGAAGCCAAGTCCTAGGCAGGCAAAGGGTTGCCCAAGCGCTAGATCGGCGCAGCGTCAGGAGAAGAGGCGATTGCGGGGCACCACCTCCATACCAATTGGAGCCAAGGCAATCATGGCCAATTTGAGATGTTGAATACCAAAAGGAATGCCAATGATGGTCACAAAGCAAGCCAGGGCTGAAGTGAGGTGGCCGATCGCCAGCCACCAGCCAGCCAGCACAAACCAAATCAAGTTGCCGGCATAGCCCAAGGGCCCCGTGCCCAGGTCGTGGCGGCCCGTGAGTTCGGCCCGGCCGACGGCCTCCTGACCGAAAGGCCAGAAGGCAAACGAACCAATCACAAAGCAGGCCCGGGCCCAGGGGATCCCCACCAGGGTGATCGCCGCAACCAGGCCGGCCAGCCACCAACCCAACCCCATCAGCACACCGCCGCAGACAAACCAGATCAGATTGGCGATCAAGCGCAGCATGGGCCCAGCGCGGAAGACAACACCAGATCAGCCTAGGGGCAGTCCGTTTGTTCTTCCCCATGGGAAAGAATCACAAGCAGAGTTTTGAGCCATCTCGCTTGAAGAGTGACACGGGGGGCCTCAAGGGGCCTCAGGCCACAAAGAGCAAGATCGGCAATGTGTTAGAATAATATCAATGTTCCACTGGAGGACCATCCTGTGCGCAGAGCCTCCGCAGGCCTGCCCGAGCGCCCGATTCCGCAGGAGCTGCCCCAGATGCCCAGTGAGGAGCGCACAGCCCGCCTCAGCGTGCTGATTGACCCCAAGAAAAAAGCCTGTTTTGAAGCCCTCTGCAAACAGGAGGATGTCACCCCATCCCAGGTGGTGCGCCAGCTGATTCGGGAATTCATCGAATCCCGGCTGGGCCCTGGCTGGCCCGACCAAGTGCTCGGCAGCCCAACGGGCCAGCCAACGGCCCCTGCCCAGGAATGACCTTGTAGGCACCAGCCCAATCCCCTCCCAACCTTTGCCCCCCTTAACCCCGGAGCTTCCATGAGCGGCGAACGAATTGGTTTCCGATATCTAAACGGCGATGCCGTGATCAAGCGCAATCCCCAAGGACGCTCTCGCCGCGGCTGGGTTGTCTTGCCAGTCGAGCAAAAAAATGCCAGGGGCACGATCATGCCGGCCTACATGATCCGTTGGCGTGATAGTGAGCGCCATGAACGGGTGTTGCAGCACATGCTGGTGGTCGATCCCGATCCAAGCCAACCGGAGAACCCGGAGATTCTCGATCCCGCCAATCTGCCGCCGATTAAAAACTAGGCCAAGGCAACACCTTAGAACTCATATTTAAAAACCAAATGACTGAGTTCTGTTTGGCCTAACGAAAGGTGCCCCTCACTCAGGGTCCTTTCGCCTGTATTGGTTTCGTGTTTTTAATAAATTACTACTGTAGAGATGAGCGCTGCAAGTAGACAGCCACAGCTTCTTGGCCGTTGCATTGCACAGGGCGAGGGCGTAGCCCCGCCCCCCTCCCGCACTTGACGCTGCGGTGGCGTTAGCACAATCGCAGCGGGATCTACATTAGGCGCAGATTATCCAAGCTGCTGCAAACGCTTTTAAAGCGAAGGGCTGAGGCAACTGGTAGCGCGAATCCTAGCCTTGGTAGCAAGACCAAATCATTTGAACAGTCACAAACAGCTGCGTTATCGACAACAACAGTACAACCAAAAAGCCAAAGAATAGATCAGACTTAGCCAAAAATACAACGACATCAAAGATTGACTGAATTTGCTTCGCCCAACCAACCACCTCACCGCACTCTACTAAGGCCAATCATCGGCGATAGCAAATACCTACATCTACACAGACAAGTCTCAAAGACATCTAAATAGGTGGCGGCGGCACCGAGAAAACAATGCCAACCAATAGAGCCTGATGCATTTGCAAAATCAACAGACAGGAAAAGCCAACGAAAAATAAACGTCGGGCAAAATACACTTGAGAGGCAAGCCATACGAGCGCCAGCTTCCAAGCTCTTCCTGGCTTTATCAAGCTGTTTGGGACAAAAAGATTTCAGTGTGAGCGACCGAGCGATTGATTTCCCATTGGCGACTGTCGCCTGCATGAAGCAAACCTACTTTGCCTTCGCAGCGGCCAACACCGATGGGGTGAATCACTTCAAGATGATGGGCGCCAATGTCTTTGGGCTAGAAGACATGGTTGGCGGCGGTGATCGTGATTACAATGATCTGCTTGTGGGCATTGATTTCAAAAATTATGTGACCGTCTAATCATAACCAGCCGCTTAGACTTGCATTCACCTGCGACCACCAGTTTAATTTGACCTTAGTTCGATCACAATGAGCCACTTATTGTCATTGACACGGCATAGATGCTGCAGCTTTGCGGCAGTCATACATACAAATGCTGCCTGGCCCTGGACTAGTCTATTTTTATTTGATGTCTAAAACTATTTTTTGGCATCGATTTGCATGGATTCACTGCTGCCAGGTGGCGCCCCATTGGCGCGGTTTCGCCTGCCTCGCATTACTGCATTGTTGTTGTGTGTATCCCTGCTTAGCAGCACCTCCGTTCAGGGCTCCAATGGTCCATTGAAGGTCGCGTTGAAAAACAACCTGTGTACAGCCAAGCTCTGCCCGGGTAATGGGGATCGAATTGGCTTGCGGCTCGAGCGCACGGACGATCGGTATAGCTTGCCCCAGGCCACCATTCAGCCACCTTCTAGCGCCCGTTCCGAGCCAGCACCCCTTTCAGATTGGATCGATCGACACCAGATTGCCTCTGGTCCCTATCCGTTAGCCGATAACAGCCTCGCTGGCCCAGGGGCTCTGCTGGCCCCGGCGCCATGGCTCGATCCAGGGTGGGAGCAAACGCTAGCCCCAGGCGGAGTAGCAGCTGACGCTGCAGCGCCATCGTTCCAAGAGATCAGCCTGGCAGCCCATGGCAGTGCCGTTCCTGGGGGTCCAGGGGCGTGGATCTCGCCATTCAGCCCACCGAGGTTGTCCGAAGACCCGTGGTCACCCCAGCTGGAGGAGTATCAGCGAGTGCAGCGAACAGGGATTCAAGCCGAACCCGTCCGTCTCGACAGGGTCTCCGGGCTTGTTTCTGTACCAGGCCCCCTGCCCATCCTTGGCTTGGCCACCGCCCTGGCCTACTGCCGTCAATTCAGGCACGCCATGGCGAGACGGCAGCGGCAGCCCTCGGGCAACGAGATCGCCTAAGGGCGCTGCCTTGAGCCAATTGCAGCGACTGCCATCGACAGGCCAAAAAACCCAACGGGTCTGACTTGGGACTGACGACCTTCAGTTAGAAGTTGTTCAGCGGCCGCTGAGGGCTGGTTCCGGCTTGGAGCTGGATGCATCAGGGGAGCTTGTGGCCGCTGCGATGCCATTGGCAGCGGCGCGATTGCGATCGCCCTTCACCTTGATGCCGCCGGTGATCGAACGCACCGCCAACATCGCATTGGCTTCCTCGTCACTACGCACGGCACTATCGACCGGTTTATAACTGGCGGGAGCCAGGGCATTGCCGCGCAGCACCGATCCGAGGGTCAAGAAGGTGAGCTTGAGCTGCTGCCAAGGGTTCATCATCACAACCCGCTTGTAGAGGTAGCTATCGAAGGTGAGCCGCTGCACATCCTTGTCATCGCACATCTCCACGAAGGCTTCGCGGGCCGCATCGTTGCGGTAGAAGATGTTTTGCAGTAGCTCCAGCACCTTGTAGGTGGCGCCATATTTGCGATCCCACTTCTTGATATAGACCTTGAGATCCGCTTCGGTGGGGATGGTCTGACCCTGCTTACTGGCCGCCACGATCTGTTCGGCGCACATCCGTCCGCTCTTGGCGGCGAAATAGATCCCCTCACCCGAGCTCTTGGTGACATAGCCGGCGGCATCGCCCACTAGGGCCATCCGGCCCACTACCCTGCGGGGACGGGGATGTTCGGGGATGGGGTGGGCTTCCACCTTGATCACTTCGCCATTGAGCAGGCGCTTTTTGGCCCGCTCACGGATGCCTTCCTGCAGCCCCTTGATCAGGGATTGGTTCTGCTGCATCGTGCCGGTGCCCACGGCCACATGGTCGTATTTGGGGAACACCCAGGCGTAGAAATCGGGCGACACATCGGTACCCACATACATTTCAGCGAGGCTTTCGTAGTACTTCATTTCTTCCGGCGGCAGCTTGATTCGCTCCTGGAAGGCAATCGCCACGTTGTAATCGCCAGCATCCATTGCCTTGGCGACGCGGCTATTGGCACCATCGGCGCCAATGATCAGATCCACGGCCAATTCCTTGGCAACTCCGGTGGCTTCACCGGCGCTGTAATCGGTGTAGTGCAGGGTATAGGGACCCTGGCGCTTGGTGCCGGTATCGATTTTAGTGACTAGGCCATTGACAAGATGGGCGCCCAGCTCTGCGGCCCGGTTGCGCAGATAGGCATCCATTACCTCACGGCGGCACATGCCGATATATTCATCCTGATTTTCAAGGATAATATCCACCTCCCGGTTGGAGGGGGAAATCATTTTCATATTGCGCACTTTACGATCAATGATCGATTCCGGCAGATCAAACTCCTCCACCATGCAGAGGGGAATGGCGCCACCACAGGGTTTGGCGTTATCGAGTTTGCGCTCGAAGATCCAGGTTTCGATCCCGGCCTTAGCCAGAACTTCTGCAGCACAGGAACCGCTTGGGCCGCCGCCCACCACCGCGACACGCAACATCTTGAAACCGGTGTCCCGGAGAGCATCTTGGGCTCGAAGCTAACACCGCCGGCCTGGCGCCTGCAGGGGCTTAGGGCTTTCCGATTAACATCGAGATGGCTGCCTCGACCCATCCGGGTTGCCTGCCAAGCTCCTGACCGTGCGCAACCCCACCTCCAGCTCCCGCCGGTCCAACCGAGAAAGCGTTGGGGCCATGGGCTCGGGTGGTTTGGACATCCCGATCGCCCGCCGCACCCAGCTTGCCAAGCCCCAGCGCCGCTTCCGGTTTCGCCAGTCCTTAGTTACTGCGAGCTTGTTGCTGGCGGGCACTGCCGCCCTGGTCTGGCTGTTCCGCGATCCAATTAAGCGCCAACTCGCCCCCCCACCGGTGCGGGGCCTCAACGTGCGCCAGGGCCTCGATGGCCGCCTGCTGGGCCATTTCCCCTACCCGGAAGCCCGCTCCGGCGACCTGGTCGATGCGGCCCCCGGCATTGCCTTGCAGCGGGATGCTGCCGAAGCGTTCCTGGCCATGCAACGGGACGCCGCCGCCGTTGGGGTGTCCCTACGGCTACTCAGTGGCTTCCGCTCGATCGAGCTGCAGAAGCATCTGTTTTTTGATGTGGGATCGGAGCGCAACCAGAGCGCCGAGCAGCGGGCCCAAGTCAGCGCCCCCCCCGGCTTCTCAGAGCACAGCACCGGCTATGCCATGGATATTGGTGATGGCCACAGTCCAGGCTCGAACGTCAGTCAAAGCTTTGAGGCCACCCCCTCCTATGGCTGGCTGGTGCAGAACGCCAACCGTTATCACTTCAGCCTCTCCTTTCCGGCGGGCAACCCCCAGGGCGTGAGCTACGAACCCTGGCATTGGCGTTTTGAAGGATCAGCCGAAGCCCTGAAGCTGTTTGAACCGGCCCACCGGCTTGCTCCTTGAGCCCCTTCCCCATTGAGCCCGGCTTAACCCCAAGCCACCATCGCCCCTGAAGCCCGCCTTGGCACCGTCTACACCCCTAACCCCTGAATTGCTCGCGCCAGCCGGTTGCTGGGAGTCCCTCAGGGCCGCCGTCGCCAATGGCGCCGATGCGGTCTACTTCGGTGTGGAGGTGTTGAACGCCCGGCTGCGGGCAGAGAACTTCCAGGCCGCCGACCTGCCCGAGGTGATGGAGTGGCTGCACCGGCGCGGGGTGCGCGGCTTCCTCACCGTGAACGTGTTGCTGTTCCCAAGCGAGCTCGAAGCCGCCGCGGAACTGGTGCTGCACGCCGCCGCCGCCGGCGTCGATGCCCTGATCGTGCAGGACATCGGCCTGGCCCGGCTGGCCCGCCGGCTGGCCCCCCAGCTGGCCCTGCATGGCTCCACCCAGATGTCGATCACCAGTGCGGCTGGGGTGGCCCAGGCGGCCGAACTGGGCTGCGAGCGGGTGGTGCTGGCCCGGGAATTAGGCCTCAAAGACCTCGGCCGCCTGCAACAGCAGCTCGAGCAGCGCGGTTGCGTCATGCCCCTGGAGGTGTTTGTGCATGGGGCCCTCTGTGTGGCCTATTCGGGCCAGTGCCTCACCAGCGAGGCACTGGGCCAGCGCAGTGCCAACCGGGGCGAATGCGCCCAGGCCTGCCGGCTGCCCTACCAATTGATTGTTGATGGGGTGGAGCGGGACCTGGGCGAGCAGCGCTACCTGCTCTCGCCCCAGGACCTGGCCGCCTGGGAGCTGCTGAGCGAACTAGCCGAGGTGGGGGTGGCCAGCCTCAAAATCGAAGGGCGACTTAAGGAAGCCAGCTACGTGGCGGCCGTCATCCAGGCCTACCGCCAGGGGCTCGATGCCCTGGCGGCGCCGGACGCCAAAGCCAAACCTGACTCCCCGACAAACCGTTCCCAGGCCAAGCCCCTGGAGGGCGCCAAAGCGGACAACCAGCCCCTTGATCCGGACCAGATTCGCCGGCGCCTGGAGCTGAGTTTCTCGCGGGGCCTGGGCACGGGCTGGCTGAAGGGGGTGGATCACAGGCAGCTGGTGCATGGCCGCTGGAGCAAAAAGCGCGGCCCCTGGCTGGGCCGGCTCGAGCGCATCGAGGCCGGCGGTTGGCTGGTGCTGGCGGCTGCGCAGCCCCTGAAAACCGGCGATGGGCTCGTCCTGGAAGGGGCCGGCAGCGATCCCCTGCAAGCGCCCCAGGAGGTGGGCGGCCGGGTGATGGCCTTGCAAACCCGTGCCGGGGGCCTGGTGGCCCTGCGGCTGGGCCCGGGCCGGCTTGATCTCGAAGGCCTCCGCCGTGGCAGCCCCTGCTGGCTCACCAGCGATCCCCAGCTGGAGAGCCAGCTGCAAAAACTCGCCCAGGCACCGGCACCAGAACGGCAGCAAGCCCTGGACCTAAGGGTCAGCGGCGCCCTCGGCGCCCCGCTCGTGCTGGAGGTAACGGCCATCGCTGTCACCGCCGGGGGACCCTGGCGGGTGGCCTCGGCAGCGCCCCTGGAGGCGGCCAGTGGCGCCGGCCTCGATCGCCCGCGCTTGGAGCAGCAGCTGGGCCGGCTGGGGGGCACCCCCTGGAAGCTCGGGCGGCTGGAGATCGACCTAGCCCCGGGCCTGTTCTTGCCCGTCGCCCAGCTCAACGCCCTGCGGCGCCAGCTGGTGGAGCTCCTAGCTGAGGCCAGTGGCGCCCCCCAAATGGACCCTGGTGACGACCCCCTGGCGGTTGACCCCCTGCCGGATGCAAAGGCTGGGCTCGCTTCCGGCGAACCAGAACGGCGCCATCAGATCGCCACAGCCCTGGAGGCCCTTATGCCCCAAGCCCTGGCGCCAAACTCCCAGCACGCGGCAGAAGCCGGCTCCGAAGCCCCTAGCGAGTCCCCTAGCGAGTCCCTGGCCGAGCCCACCTTGACGGTGCTGGTGCGCAGCCTGGAGCAGCTCGAAGCCCTACTGGAGCAACCGATCCACCGGGTGGTGG
>CAINZT010000008.1 GCA_903855705.1 uncultured Synechococcus sp. | reverse complement strand
TGCTGCCGTGCAGCTTGGTGGTGGTGGAGAACTGGTTGGCTTCGAGGGTGCCGACGCGGGCTTCGAGGCCGTCAACACGACCCTTGAGGATCGCCAGTTCCTTTTCGAATTCCTTCATCAGCTTTTTCAGCTGATCGGTCACTTCGGTGACGCGGTCAAGGCAGGCATTGAGAAGGGCGGCCGCTTCAAAGCGGGTCATCGCCTTGCGGCCTTGGAAGGTGCCGTTGGGGTAACCAGCCACGCAGCCGTAACGCTCAACCAGGTTGGAGAGGGCCTGGTAGGCCCAGTCGGTGGGCTGAACGTCGGAGAACTGGGAGATGCTGGTGACCTGCTCCTGGGCGGAGGCGTACTGGTTCACACCAGAGAGGTTCATGTCTGCAGCGGAAGCGGCCACAGGAGCCATCAGGCCCAGGGCTGCCGGCGCAAGCAGGAGCTTTTGAAAGAGTTTCATTGGGGTCCTCACACCAAAAAAGAGGAAGGCGCATGGCGCCAAACGGAGAATCCCCCCACTCCGTCAAGTCCGCCACCCCTAAAAGCAAGAAACTGCAATGATCCCTCCTATTCGCCGCACTGGGGCAGCGGGTCCGCAGCGCCACCCTTCGAGGTCTGGAGCCTTCTTGGGCTGGCGGGGCTTGGGCGGTTGGATCGCCAGGCAGCGTTCCGGGGCCGGGCGGACCTGGGCTGGCGCTCTGGCGTTCGCGCCCTTGCTGCTCAGCGCCGCGCCGCGCAGCTTCCTGGCCCATGACGAGGGCTACTACGCCCTGCAGGCCCGCTGGATCAGCGAGGGCGGCCAGTGGCTGGCACCGCTCTGGTGGGGCCAGCCCGTGTTTGATCGCACGGTCGGCGTGCAGTGGCTGATTGCTGGCGCCTACCGGCTGCTGGGGGTGCAGGCCTGGGTGGCCCACCTGCCCAGCCTGGTGGCGGCGGTGGCTTGTCTGGTGCTCACGGCCGCCCTGGCCCGCCAGCTGGGGGTTGGTTCAATCGCGGCGGGGTCGCCTTTGGGCTCAAGAGCGGCTGAACGCGCTGGTGGGGCCGGTTCGGTTGATCCCCCTGTCTCTCCACCGCTTGCAACCAGCTCCATGGGCTGGCTGAGCGCCTTGCTGTTGGCGTTGACGCCCCTGTGGATCAATTACGCCCACCTAGCCAGCCAGGACATGCCGTTGCTGGCGGTGGAGCTGCTCGGCCTCTATGCCCTGGTGCGGGCCCGTCCCGGGGCCTCGCCGCTCTGGGGATGGCTGGCGGGGCTGGCCGTGGGGCCGGCCTTTTTGATCAAGGGTTTCATGGTGGCCGTGCCGCTGGTGGCGATCGCGCCCTTTCTTTGGCTGCAACGGCGCCCTTTGCTGGGGCGGCCGGCCCTCTGGCTGGGGCTGGTTCTGGGCTGGCTGCCGGTGCTGGCCTGGCTGGGCCTCAGCCTGCGGGAGTTTGGGCCCGAGGTGGTGGGGGGGCTGGTGAGCAAGGTGCTCTACCTCTCCCACAGCGATGTGTATAGCGGCGGGCCCTTTTATTACCTCTGGAATATCCCCGCCAACACGGCCCCCTGGGTGCTGCTGGCGCTGGTGGGCTGGTGGCGGCTGGGCCGGGTTCGGGCGCTGGGAGGCGAGCAAGGACGCGAGCAGCGGCTGGTGTTGCTGCTCTATCCGCTGTTGCTACTGCTGCTCTTGAGCGCCTTCCGCACCAAAACTCCTTATTACGGCCTGCAGCTCACGCCGATGCTGGCGATCGTGGCGGCCCAGGTGCTGCAGCGCTGGAGCCTGGCCGGGCGGGCCCGGCCCCGGGGGCTGGCCTGGGGGCTGGCGGGCTTTGGCGGCCTGCTGGCGGTGGCGGGGTTTGGTTTGCTCTGGCCGGGGGCGCCCCTGGCGGTGGTCCTGCAGCTCGATCCGGCCCAGCTGCCGGGAGGCTTGCTTCCCTATGGCCTGGCGTCCCTGGCCCTGGGGGGCTCCTGGCTGGTGATTCCCTTTGGGCGCCGGCCCCGGGCCCTGCTGGCAGCAGCGGTGCTGGGGCCCTGGCTGGCGCTGATGTTGCTGGTGCAGGCGGGCCTGTTCAGCGACCGCAGTGGGGCCCTGCGGCTGGCCCTGGCCGAGCCGGCCATCGTTCATGCCCTAGGCCAGGGGCCGGTGGCGGTGGTGGCACCGGAGCCCCTCAGCGGCGAGGCCCATGCCCAGCTGATTCTTTTGGCCTTGGCCAGCCCCCAGCTGGGGGCGAGGGTCCCCAGCCTGGAGTCGCTACCGGCGGGCGGCCTGGCCTGGGTGCAGGGGGTTGAGGCGGCCCGGGATCCGTCCCGAAACCTTGAGGTGGTGGCGAGCGGCGAGACTCTTGGCGATTGGGCGCTGGTGAAGACGCGGCCTTGAGCACTCCCCCATCCACGCCCGCCAACCCGGCATCGGCTTTGCCCAACCGGCGCCCTGGCAGCGAGCGCCTTAGCGAGTGCTGGAGTGATCGCCGCGATGCCCTGGTGCTGCTGGCCCTCTGGCTGGGCTGCCTGCTGGCCGATGGTCTCTGGGTGAGCCAGCACCACCTCCCCCCCGCCTGGGACCAGGGCGACCACCTCAGCCGGGCCCTGGGCTTCTGGCAGGTGTTGCAGCAGCCGGCCCCCTGGAGCAGCGCCTGGTGGTTTGAGCTCTGGAACCAATCCCCCAGCTACAGGGGCCCACTCACCTACCTGGTAACAGCGCCCCTGTTCTCGCTGCTCGGCCCCGGTTTTGGGGCGGCGATGCTGAGCAACAGCCTGTTCAACGGCCTCTTACTGACGAGCGTCTATGGCCTCGGCCGGCTGGCCCACTCCCGCGCCGCCGGGCTTTGGGCAGCTCTCTTTATGGCCTGCGCCCCGGCCCTGCTCAACCAGCGCAGCGACTATTTGATCGATTTCAGCCTCACGGCCGTGCTTACGGCCTGTTGGTGGCTGCTGAGCGTGGCCGTACTAACCCGGCCCCGGCGCCCATGGCTCTGGGCGGGAGCCTGCGGGCTGGGCTTGGGCGCGGTGGTGTTGACCCGGCCGACTGGAGTGGTACTTCTTTGGCTGCCTCTGGTTGCCCTGGGCTGGGCGGCCCTGACGGCCCTCTTGGCACCGCCCCGGCTTGCGTCCGGGCGGCGCGGCCCCCGGCGTTGGGGTCCCCTGGGCCGCTGCGCCCTGGCCCTGGGCATCGCTGCCGCGATCGGCGGACCTTGGTTCAGCCAGAACTGGCTGACGATCCTCTCCACCATCAACAAGGCGCGCCAATGGGGCGTGGCCTACCAGGAGGGCATGGGCGCCACCAGCCTGGTCGGCTGGCTCTATTACCCCCAGCTGCTGCCCACGATGCTGGGCCAAACCCTGGTGGCCCTGGTGGCGGCCGGAAGCCTGCTGGCCCTGGCCCTGGCCTGGCGGCGGGGCTGGCGACCGGGCCCCTGGCCCCGCGGCGCCAAGGGGCGGGCCCTGGTCTGGTGGCTGAGCTTCCCCCTAGGCGGCCTGCTGGTGGGCGTGCTCATGACCAGCAAGGACTTCCGCTTCGTGCTGCCGCTGCTGCCCCAACTCGGCCTGGCCCTGGGGGTGGTCACGGCCCAAACCGCGGCCCAAGCCCGGCCCTGGATCCGGCCCTGGCAGGGGGCCCTGGTGGTGGTGGCCCTGTCGGGCCTGCTCTCGAACCACTTCGGCCTCGGCCCCAACCTCCCGGGCTTTGCCCCCCATCCCCCCCGGGGCGAACGGGGTTGGCCGGTGGAGGCGATCGTGGCCACGATCCGCGCCCAGAGCCCCCACCAGCTCTCCACCCTGGCGGTGCTGCCAGACCACGAATTCCTCAACGCCTTCAACCTCGATGCCGAAGGCCGCCGCCAGCAGTTCAAGGTGGCGGCCCGCCAAACCCTGGCCCCCGTGGACCAGCTGCAGGACGACCTGGCCGGCTTCGACTGGTTCCTGCTCAAGGGCGGCAACCAGGGCGTGATGAGCGACGAGCGCCAGGCCAAGCTCACCGAGCTCGTGGCCCACTCCGCCGCCTTCGAGCGGGCCGGCCAGTGGCCCTTACCCGATGGCAGCCGGGCCGATCTCTACCGGCGGCGCCAGCTGAGCTTGGAAGTGAATCCGATCGACTGGACCGCCGGCCAGCCCGCGAGCCTGGTGGCCAGCCTGCAGGCCCTCGAGCCTGAGCGCCTGGAGCCACTGGGCTCAGCGCCAGCTCCTAACGCCGGATCTGACACCAGCGCTGCCACCGAGCGTCAACTGCAAACAGGCGGTGGTGCTGGGCCCGAAGCCTTCCGCCCCGGGGAGTCGCTGAAACTCACCCTGGACCTTCAGGGGCCAAGCCAGCAACTGGCGAGAGGCCTGTTGCTGCTGGAGTGGCGCCCTCGGGCGGCATTGCCCCCTGGGAAGGGAGTGGCAGATGCCACCGGCCCAAGGGCAAGGGGCATTGGTGGTGCCCGCGGCAGCTCAGGCGCCAGCGCCGGCACCGCTCCCACCAGTTGGAGAGCCGACCATGCCATCGGCCAGGGGATGGTGCGGGCGAAAGCGCCTGGCGGCCAGCCCAGCGGCCGCCCCAGCCCTGGCGGACTCCGCATTCAGGAGCATCTGGCCCTGCAACTCCCAGCCCAGCTAGCCCCGGGCGCCTACCAGCTCCAAGCCCAGCTGCTCACGCCAACGGGCCAGGTCCTGCCCCTGAAGGTGACGGCCCCACCGATCCAAGTGGAGCCCGGCATCAGCAAGCCAACCGATGCGCCGCCCCTGGCCGCCAACCGCATCACCGTGCTGCGCCAACTCGGCCAACAGCTGCAGGCCGGCCAGCTCGATCCCCTGTTTGCCCGCGTCGGCCAGATCAACCAGACCGACCCCGACCAGGTATACCTGCGCGACGGAGCCGCCATCAGTGCAGCCCGGCTGCGGCAGGATCCCCGCAACCTCGATGACCTCTACGCCCTGGCCCTCGCCCAGGCCCTGCAACGCCAAGCAGGCAGCGCCGCCGCCACCCTTGCGCGGATCCTGCCCCTCGATCCCACCAACCCCAATGCCCTCCTAGGCCTGGGCGTGGTGGATCTCTACCGTTTCAAACCCGGCGCCGCCAAACCCCTGCTGGAGCGCGCCGCCCAGCTCGATCCCGGCAACGAAACCCTGCGCACCCTCCGCATCGTGGCCAGTGCCATGGGGCTGGATTGGGGCCACGCCCTGTCACTTCTGAAGTCATGACCACCACCAGCGCCGCCCTCCGCTTCCACCAGCGCAACCGGGCCTACTACGACGACCTGGAGCGGCTGCACCAGTTGCTGGTGGCGCCGGGGCTACGGGTGCTGGAGATCGGCTGCGGCCTCGGCGACCTGTTGGCGGGGCTCAAGCCCGGCCATGGGGTGGGCATTGAGCTGGATCCCCAGCTGGCCGAGGCGGCCCGGGCCCGCCACCCCGAGCTACGGGTGATCAGCGCCGACGCCGAAACGATCACGCCGGAGTCGATCGGCGAGCGGGAACCCTTCGATGTGATCCTGCTGCCCAACACGCTCAACACTCTCCATGACGTGCAGGGGGTGTTGGAGCGGCTAGAGGCCTTCTGCCATCCCCGCACCCGGTTGGTGGTGAGTTTCCACAACTGGCTCTGGCAGCCCCTGCTCAAGGCGGCCGAAAAGCTGGGCCAGCGCCAGCCCCAACCGCCGGAAAGCTGGCTGACGCCCCGAGATGTGACCAACCTTCTCGATCTGGCTGGCTGGGAAGTGCTCAAGCAGGGCCACCGCTGCCTGCTGCCGCGTCAGATCCCCCTGCTCACGCCCCTGGCCAACCGCTGGCTGAGCCAGTTGCCGGGGCTCGAGCAGCTGGGCCTCACCCACTGGCTGGTGGCCCGGCCGGCGCGGCAACGGCGCCAGGATCCCAGCGTCAGCGTGGTGATCCCGGCCCGCAATGAGGCCGGCAACATCGCCCAGGCGATCGAACGGCTGCCCCAGCTGGGGCGCTTCACCGAAGTGTTGTTCGTGGAAGGCCATTCCTCCGACCACACCTGGGCCGAAATCGAACGGGTCTGCGCCGAGTATCAGGGGCCATTCAGGCTGAAAAAGTTTCGCCAGAGCGGCAAGGGCAAGGCCGATGCGGTCTGGCTGGGCTTTGAGCAGGCCGAAGGCGATGTGCTGATGATCCTGGACGCCGATCTCACCGTGCGCCCCGAAGACCTGCCCCGCTTCGCCCAGGCCATGGCCGATGGCCGCGGCGAATTTGTGAATGGCTGCCGGCTGGTGTATCCGCGCAGCTGGGCCGCCATGCCGCCGCTGAACACCGCCGCCAACCGCTTCTTTGCGGCCGTGTTCTCCTGGCTCCTGCGCCAGCGCCTCAAGGACACCCTCTGCGGCACCAAGGTGATCTGGAAAACCGACTACGAGCGGCTTAAAGCGGGGCGCGCCTACTTCGGCGATTTCGATCCCTTCGGCGATTTCGACCTGCTGTTTGGCGCCAGCAAACTCAACCTCAAAATTGTTGAAGTGCCGGTGCGCTATCAGGAACGCAGCTACGGCAGCTCCAACATCGCCCACTTCCGCGAAGGCCTGATTCTGGCGGGCATGTGTCTCTACGCGGCCCGCAAATTGCGGTTCATTCCCTGAGCTAGCCATGTCCAAGCGTTGGCTGCTGGGGCTACTCGCCGGGCTCCTCCTTTACCTGGGCCTGAGTGTCTGGTTCGGCTTTCAGAGCCTCACCGCCAGCCTCGGGCGCCTGGCCTGGTGGTGGTGGCTGCTGGCACCAGCCACGGTGGCCCTGGCCCATGGCTTGCTCTTTGGTCGCTGGCAGGCCTACCTGGCCCAGCTTGGGCACCCCCTGGCCTGGCGTCCTAGTGCATCCATTTATGGCGCCGGCCTCTCCCTGATCGCCGCCCCGGCCCGCAGCGGCGAGGCCCTAAGGGGCCTGTGGCTGCAGCGCCGCCACGGCACGCCCCTGGCCGTGGGCGTGGGCGTCACCCTGGCGGAGCGACTCACCGACCTGGCAGGGGCCCTGCTGGTGTTGAGCTGGGGACTAGGCGGCAGGATCTTGCCGGCCGTGGGGGTGGGGCTCCTGGTGGCTGGCGGCGGAGCCTGGCTCTTTACCCATCCGATTGCCCTGGCCAAGCTGGAGCGGGGCCTGGAACGTCTGCCGGCCCATCGGCTGCTCAATGGGCCGATCCGCTTGCTGCGGGAAGGGCTCTACGGCATGGCCCGGCTGCGCGCCTTGCTGCGGCCCGGGCCCCTGCTCCTGGGAACAACCTTGGCGTCCCTGGCCTGGCTACTGGAGGCAACCCTGCTGCACGGCCTCTTTACCGCCATGGGCAGCCCGATCGGCCTGGCCCCAGCAGCGGTGGTGCGTACCGCAACGGCCCTGGGCGGCGTGCTGTCGGTGTTGCCGGCGGGCCTAGGCACCAGTGAGCTCACCAGCATCGGCCTGGCGGTGGCCTTCGGCGCCAGCCGGCCCGTGGCCCTGGCCACCACCTTGATCCTGCGGCTGGTCACCGTGCTGCTGCCGAGCCTGGTGGGCAGCCTGATCCTGATGCGCCACCGGCCGGGGGCCGCTAACCCAGAAGCGAGAGCCCTTTAGGGAGCCAGCGGGCGATTGGCTATCCATTCCTATAGAGCGCGCCGACCGAAAACCGTTCCATAAACGATGCCCCCGATGGGCACAAGCACAGGGCTTGTTCCATCGGGGGCTCTCGCCGGGTCCGCTTTGTCGCGGAACCGAATGATCAGGAATCAGGCGCCGAAATCAGCCGGCGTTCTCCACGATCAGCAGACCCTGGGTCATACAACTGGAAACCATGGACACCTCCTCCTGGGGGATTGGGATCAGCCGGCGATGCATTCGAAGGAGTCAAACCGGCAAGCCGGCCCAATCCCCCACACCACTGCTGACAGAACCCAACCAACCTACCTGGAATCCAGCTGGATCGGCCGGTTTGGCCTGAATGGAAAGGGATCGGGGACTAGCCCACAAAAAAGCGCCCCGTTGGGGGCGCCAAGATTGCGAACCGGTGTTTAAAACCGAATCAAAGGGCGTTACCGCGGGGCAGAACCTCTTCAGGGAAGACGAAGTTTTCATGCGGCTGGTCGGCCGGTGCCATCCAGGCACGCAGACCTTCATTGAGAAGAATGTTCTTCGTGTAGAAGGTTTCGAACTCGGGGTCCTCAGCGGCGCGGATTTCCTGCGACACGAAGTCGTAGGCGCGCAGGTTGAGGGCCAGGCCGATGATGCCGATGCTGCTGGTCCACAGACCCATCACCGGCACAAACAGCATGAAGAAGTGCAGCCAGCGCTTGTTGGAGAAGGCGATCCCGAAGATCTGGCTCCAGAAGCGGTTGGCGGTG
>CAINZT010000007.1 GCA_903855705.1 uncultured Synechococcus sp. | reverse complement strand
TATTCCAAATGCGGGCCGGCAAGTTGGTGGGCCGGCTTGGTTTCACCGCCGATGCCGTTAAGGCCTCAAGTGCTGGTGCCCAGGGGGCCCCTGGGCTTGATGAACAAGCCCGTTTAGAGAACGCCAGCCCCGAAACCCTTGCGCCGGATCCTTCCCAGCCAAAGGGTGCCCAACCGCCTAGCTCCCAGGCCGAAGCCCCCCAACCCGATCCTTCCCAGCCGCAGGAGTCCCTGGCGGAGCCCGAGGCCGCCGAAGCCACCAGCGAGCCCCCAGGCGATGGCGCCAGCCTGGGGCTGATCCTGCAGCGGGTGATCGAGGAGCACTACAGCCAGGTGGATCCAGTCGAGATTCCGCCCGAGTTGTTGTTGCAATACCCCCTGCCCCAGCAGCAGCTAATCGAGGACTGGCTCACGGAGCGGCGCGGCCGCAAGGTGCGCCTGGCCGTGCCCCAGCGCCAGCAGAAGGCCGAATGGATCGAGCTGGTGGAGCGCAATGCCGGCTACGAGCTGCAGCGCACCCAGCGCACGGCCGAACAGCACCAACTGGCCACCGAAGACCTGGCCCAACTCCTCGATCTCGCCACACCACCGCGACGCATCGAAGGCTTCGACATCAGCCACATCCAGGGGAGTGATGCGGTGGCCTCCCAGGTGGTGTTTATCGACGGCCTGCCGGCCAAGCAGCACTACCGCAAGTACCGGATCCAGAGCAGCAGCATCCGCTCCGGCCACTCCGACGATTTCATGGCCATGGCCGAAATCATGCGCCGTCGCTTCCGCCGCTGGGCCCAGGCCAAGGCCGAGGGGGCCGACCTGGCGGAGCTGCGCCGCCAGGCCAACTCGGCCTTGCATACGGGCGGCCTCAACGACTGGCCCGATGTGGTGATGATCGACGGCGGCAAGGGCCAGCTCTCGGCCGTGATGGAGGCCCTGCGGGAATTGAATTTGCACGAGGACTTGGTGGTCTGTTCCCTGGCCAAGCAGCGGGAGGAGGTGTTTTTACCCGGGGCCAAGCAGCCGCTCGAAAGTGAGGCCGGCCAGTTGGGGATCGTGCTGCTGCGGCGCCTGCGCGATGAGGCCCACCGCTTTGCGATCAGCTTCCACCGTCAACAACGGGGCGAGCGCATGAAGCGCTCCCGCCTGGGCGACATCCCTGGCTTGGGGCCCAAGCGGGTCAAGGAGCTGCTGGCCCATTTCCGTTCGATCGATGCGATCCAGCTGGCCAGTGCCGAGGCAATCGCCAAGGCGCCTGGGGTGGGGCCGGCCCTGGCCCGCCAGATCTGGGAGTATTTCCACCCCAGTGACCTGGACGGCGATGGCCAACCGGCCGTTGCCGATGCCGGGTTACAGGGGCCGAACGGGACTCCTTCCGGGCCGGACTCTGGGACCACCGGTCCCCTCGGAGAGTTGCCAGCTTGAAATCCTTCATCGGCCTGTTGCTGGCATTGGGGGTGCTGCTCTCTCCTGGGCCTAGCCGGGGGCTCGCTGGCGGGTGGGGGCCCGTGCACCAGGCTGGGTTGTCCTTGCAGGGGCCCGGCGCCGCCCAGGCCACACCGGGCCTGTGCGTGGGCCCGATCTGCGCCGACGAAATCAGTCGCAGCACCCAGTTTTCCTGGCAGTTGCGACTACGCCTCAGCGACCAGCAGGCCCGCCATGAGCGAGTGGTGGTCGACTGCCGCGATGGCGGCATCAGCCCCCTGGCGGGACCGGTGGAGCGGGGCTTTGCCGGGGCCGTGGTGCGTCGCGCCTGCCGGCTAGCGACAGGGCCCGGGGCGAAGCCGGCCGCCTAACTTGGGCCCATCTGGACCCCCTTGGCCCTAATGGGGCCAATCCCGCCGATGACCCTGCCGCCTGAGGCCTACCTCTGGTTCAAAACCCTCCACATCGTCGGCGTGGTGGTGTGGTTTGCCGGTCTTTTCTATCTGGTGCGGCTGTTCATCTATCACGCTGAAGCGGCCGAGCTGGAGCCGCCCCTGCGGGAGGCCTTCCAACGGCAATACGGCCTGATGGAGAGGCGCCTGGCCAACATCATCACCACCCCTGGTCTGGTGCTCACCGTGGCCATGGCGATTGGGCTGCTGGTGGCCCAACCCGCCTGGCTGCACCAGGGCTGGATGCACGCCAAACTCGGCTTCGTGGCGGCCTTGCTGGCCTATCACCTGTTCTGTTACCGCCTGATGGGCCAGCTGCAGGCCGGCACCTGCCGCTGGGGTGCCAAACAATTGCGGGCCCTTAATGAACTGCCCACCTTGTTGCTCGTGGTGGTGGTGATGTTGGTGGTGTTCAAAGCCCAATTCCCCACGGGCGCCGCCACCTGGCTGCAGGTGGGATTGGTGCTGTTCATGGCGGCATCGATCCAGTTCTATGCCCGCTGGCGCCGGCTCCGCGAAGAGGCTGGGGCCCAGGGGGCTGGTGGCTGATCCCGCCCCGATGGCCCCTGCTCAGGCGCCCCTAGTCCCAGGCCCGACTGGCCCCAGGGTCCAAACCCGCAGTACCGCTGGCAACAATCGGCCTGGCGCCAGCCCGGTGGCTGGGTTGGCTTCAGCCGCCGCCGCTAACGGGACTTCCCTGGTGGAGGTGCTCCAGGGAGTCCATGGCGGCAGCTGCCCTGGGGAGCTCAATTTCCACTGCCACACCCTCCATTCCGACGGCAGCCTGAAGCCAGAGGACCTGGCCAGCCAGGCCGCCGACTTGGGCCTGCGCCACCTGGCCATCACCGACCACCACAGCACCGCCGCCCTGGCGCCCGCCTGGCAAACCCTGGAGCGCCTGGGCGACCAGGGCAGTACCGTGCCCCGGCTGTGGAGTGGCATCGAAATCAGCTGCCTGCTGGAGGGCTGCTTGGTGCACGTGCTGGGCCTCGACTTCGATCCCAGCGCCCCCGATCTGGAGCCCTATGTGCAGGGTCAGGCCCCCGTTGGCCAGGCCCTGAGGGCCGAGCAGGTGGTGGAGCGTCTCCATGGGGCCGGTGGGTTGGCCCTGCTGGCCCATCCCGGCCGCTACCGCAAACCCTTCAGCAGCTTGATTGATGCGGCGGCTGTCCTCGGCTTCGACGGGGCCGAGGCCTACTACGACTACGCCATGGCCCCGAGCTGGCAGCCGACACCGTTGGTTTGTGAGGCCATCGCCAGCCAGCTTGAGAAGTTGGGACTTTTGCGTAGTTGCGGCACCGATACCCACGGTCTGGCCCTGCACGGCCGCTAGGGTTTGCTAACACTTTCCGCTGCTCGCCGATGGGACTGCTCGATCGTCTGCTGGGTACGAAGTCCTTTAAGTCGGCGCCTGACGCTCCCAAGGCTGCCGCGAAGGAGCAGAACGCCGTCTTCCTTGATGCCGACGCGTCCAGCTCCCTGGGCAATGTTGAGTTTATGCGCCGCTCTAACACGATCCGCCGCACCTTCCCCGGCAATGCCGACAACCCCGGCCTCAAGGAACGGGTCGATGTGGTGGCCTCGATGGAGGCCCGCGTCGAAAAACTCACCGACGGCATGCCTGGCACCGAGGCCAGCGACGGAGCCATGGACCTCACCGGTGGTGTGCCCAAGCCGGTGAAGAAAACCTTCGCTGAAAAAATCAGCGCAGCTGAACTGAGCCAGCGCCTCAAGGGCTCAGCCGTGGGGGGCGTCAATGTGCCCGGTGTGGCGGCCACAGGCCGCAAGGCC
>CAINZT010000006.1 GCA_903855705.1 uncultured Synechococcus sp. | reverse complement strand
GCAGAGAAGATTAAGATCAGCTGGTCAGGCAGGAAGCGTTGCTACGACAACATCCTTGTCGAACGACTGTGGAGAACGGTCAAATACGAGGAGGTCTACCTGCATGCCTACAGCGATGGCTGGGAGGCAGAAATCAGCCTGGCCCGTTTCCTGTGGAGGTATTGCCATGTAAGGCCACATAGCTCCTTGGGAGGTAGAACTCCCCATGAGGTCTACAATCTGACTGAACCCTGTTCCTCCCGCCCGGAGTTAACGATGTCAGGGGCCTGAACTGTCCAGTAAAAGGCACCCACCTCACATGGCTGCGGCAACTGGGGCGACCATGTAGCCGCCCGCCCGCATTTGGGTGCGTTTGTAAATTAGGTAGCCAATGAGAAGGCAGACAAGAAATTGCACCACCCGAGCATTTAAATGTAGGCTTTCGCCCGGTTGATAGTATTGATTGAGGTAGTTGAAGTCGCAGTTGAGTAGCAACCGGCCGACTAGCAATAGCAAAGCGGTGATGGCTGCGGTAATGGCAGTGGTGATCGCAATTCCCCGGCTAACCTTTTGAAGGCCCTGTCGAAAGAATGTAAAGGCGATGACGGCTGGAAGCATCGTGCCGGAAAGGCTATCAAGGGATGTGGGTAAGATCCCTGCTTGCATGTAGAGCAGGGCTGCAGGGAATGTGAGTAGGATTGAAAGCACGGTTAAGATATACATGGGCGTGCGTCGTTGGTAGTCGATCCTGTTGAGGTATTTCTCGAAGATCGCATGAATTGCATAGGCACTCGCCAGGACGGCGAAACACCAAAGCGGTGAAAGTGTAAACAGAATAACAAGAAAGCCCGGTACGATAATGCCCCCAGGGATCACGCCCCAGCGGTCCTTATACTGAATTGCAGTGAAGCTGCCAACGATCAGGGCAAGCCGGTGAATTTCGGGAGTATTTAATTCCATGCAGGCTCCCTGATGCTCACCACTTGGCGCTGTTCTGCGATGAAGTGAAGAAGATTTTCGGCTTGTTGTGTGTGGATATTCACGGTGCCGATCAATAGGACCGTGCTAGGTGGGGACTTGACTCCAACAATTTGATCGAGGAGGATCTTGCCATCGGCATCACTGTAAGGTGTTGTATTGCCAAGGTTCTGAATGCTGGCCTGTTGTTCGGCTGCGACTGCATTGACCTCGGCTTCGAAATCACCAAACGTGACGATTTGATCAAAGTTTAGATCAATGGCCAGCTGTGTAAAAAGCTTCACTCGCAATGGTCGATCGAGTCGATTGTTTAGTATCACTACCCTTTTATGGCGAGGATATTGCTTGAATAGGATTTTGCAGAGATCAACAAAGCTCTCGCGGTCATTCACGGCAAAGAGATTGGCCCAGAGGATATCGTGTTGGCGATAATTGAGTTTTTCGAGGCGGAATGCTCCTGGGTCGCTCGTTGCTTTTTGCATCGCTGCAAGGGCGCTATCGCGGTTGAGTCCGATTAATTTGGCAACGCAGAAGCCTATGGCCACATTGGCTTCGATGGCAAAGTGATTGAAGCCCCTGAGATCGCCAGCGGTGACGAGTTGGTCTTCGGCGATTATTAGCTCAGTGTCTTTTTTAAATGATTCTTCTGCAAGAATGCGCACGAGTTCAGGTTCGCGTTCGGCCGTAATAAGGATGCCTTTTATGGGGATTGCCTGGGCGAGGGATCGGGCGATTTCTTCGAGTGTTTCTCCCAGGTATTCGGCATGGTCATAGCGAACGTTTGTGATTACGCCGAGGTGTGATCGCATCACGCGCTCTTCGAGCCATTTTGCGTAGATGGGATTGATGGCCATGCATTCCATGACTGCAGCTTCAGCATGCTGGCGGCTGAATCGTTCCAGAATATGCACCTGCTCATTGATATTTGCATAGCCCTTTCTGTCAACATCGGCGTCGTGGCCATCGGGCTGCAGAATTCTTGCAGCACTGCCTGTTGTTTTGCCGAAGGTATGGTAACCAGCGTCGCGAAAGATTGCCGCAATGTATCTGGTAACTGTCGACTTTCCCCGAATGCCGTTCACATGAATCCGCCAGTCAATCGCGTGCATGCGCTCTTGGAACTGCCGGTATGATCTCACGCTAAAAGCAGTGTAGACATAGGCCCCTATCGCGACGAGGAGGAAGATTGTCATTCGGTTTGTTTCGCCACGAAAGCTTATTGCATGCAAATTCGTGCGCCCATTCTTGCTTCTGCATTGATGCCGGTTTGCTGTAAGTTGCCTTAGATGGGTTTCGCTTGGCGCAAGTAGATCCTTTCCTGTTTAAATTTTAATAAACGGGTTTGATCCTTGTCGCGGATTTTTGCTGGGGCAGCATTAGCTGTCCCATTCCTCGTGATCGCGCTCGATGTTGTCATCGCATCCTGGTGGGGACAGGCGCCTGCATCTGTTCCAGCAGCTGTGCTGATCGGCCGGGTAGTCGATTTAGACGGCAAACCGATTTCAGGCGCAACTATCCGTTTTTTGCAGGGAAGCACCATCAGTCGCCCTGATGGTTGGTTTCGTGCTGCAACCCTGCGTAAGCCCCAGTGGGTTGAGGTCCAACGTCCTGGCTTTATTCGTCGGATCAAGGCCCTGCTGCCCGGCCAGCCGGCCTTGATTCGGCTTAGCCAGGATGATGGTGAAACGGTGGTTATTCATGCCGTAGGTGATGTGATGTTTGGTCGCCGCTTTTATGGTCTCCATACAGCAGATGAAAAGATTGAGCCCCAGCTGACTCCGATGGATAGCGCCGCATCCCATCGAGCTTTACTGGCCGCTATTGAGCCCCTACTAGCCAGCGCCGATCTCACCATCGCCAACCTGGAGACGCCTTTGATTGCCAATCCCTTGGTTGATCCTGGCCGGAGGAGGCCAACACTCTTTCACCCCAGTAAGGACTTCGTTTTTGCCAGTGCTCCGGCGGCGGCTGTGGCGCTTCGGGACAGTGGCTTTGATGTGCTAGGTCTCGCGAATAACCATCTTTTTGACGCGCAAGATGCTGGTCTTGTTTCAACTCTTTCTTGGCTTAAACAGGCCGGATTTAGGCCTGGAGAGGGACTGTTTGGGGCTGGCATGTCCCAGCAGGAGGCTTGGCGTCCAGCGTTTCGTAGCGTCAAAGGACAGCGGTTTGCTTTCCTCGGATGCACCACGATTGAGGGTGGCCAGCATCCCATTAGTTATGTCGTTTCGGCCCGATCCCATAAGGGTGGTGCGGCTGCGTGTGAACCCCAGGCCCTTGCTGAATCGATTCGCTTGGCCCGGCAGCGTCATGCCCTCGTGGTGGTGATGCTTCACGGCGGCAATGAGTATCAGAGGAAGCCCACACCTAGGATGGAACAGATGATTGCGGTGGCTCGCTCAGCTGGGGCCACATTGATTCTCAATCACCACCCCCATGTTGTGGGAGGTTTTCAGTCAGATGGCCACTCCCTAGTGGCGGGCTCCCTGGGTAACTTCCTCTTTGATCAGACAATTTGGCCGACCTTCGAGTCCTATCTGGTGGTTCTCTATTTACGCCATGGTGCCTTGGTGCGGGCCATGGTGGAACCCGTGGTTCTGAGCGATTATCGGCCCTATGCAGTGGTCGGCTCCTTGGCTGATTTTGTCGCTCGCGGAGCCGCCGGTCGCGAACCGAGTTCGATGCTGGTGGAGAACGGCACGGTGGAATTTGATGGGGCCCAGCGTCGACGTCGTCACTCCTGGTCAATGCCCTTCAAGGGCGATGGCCCGCAAGGATCGATCTTGCGCGCGGCGCCTGGTATTTGGGTCAGCAAAACCCACGGCCCGGGGCGGGTGCAAGGGGGCCGGGATCTGCTTTGGGTCGGCGATTTCGAAGACCAGGTTGTGGGGCTGAAGCCTAAGGCTGGTGTTCTTTGGAGCCTGTCGGAGCCTGACAGGGTTGTGGATCAGCGCGCCGCTGCTTCAGGCCAGTTAGGGGTGAGGTTGACGCGCACGGGGGCGAATCGCCTGCCCGTTGTCCTGAGTCCTTTGCATCGGATTCCGGTGGAGCCAGGTCGACAGCTTTCGCTGCTCGGTTGGCTGCGGGGCCGGGCCGATCTCAAGGCCCGGCTAATGCTGGGTTGGTATGCCGCTAGCCGCGGTGGCTCCCAGGCCAGACAGGAACGACCCCTCCGACTCGAGGGGGATGGCCATTGGACAGCGGTGCGTTGGGATGTCACTGTGCCTCCCTACGCCGTGGCTGTTGGGGTCAATGTGATTCTCGATCCACCCTCCTTCGGCCGCAGCCAACTCGATGTGGATGGCTTGCGATTGATCCGATGGGAGGAGCCGTCCTCGTCCCATGGGCCCTTGCCCGATTGGTATCGGCTTGTCGGTGAATCGACCTTCAGCCTCGTGGCTGACTACCTGCCCGGAGGCGAGCTCTTCTTGCAGCCTGCGGAGGCAAATCCACTGTTCTCCTGGACCAATCGTCTTCCTTTGCGGCCGCTCCAAGTCCCCAGTTCATGAGTTAGACGCGAGGGTTGGCGCCGGTCGGAATCCGCACCCGGTCGGCCAGGCCCAGGCGACGCATCAGCCGGATGTGTTGCCAGGTGAGGTCGATTTCGCGGCCGAAGCCATGGCGGGCCGAATGGGGGAAGGCGTGGTGGGTGTTGTGCCAGCCCTCTCCGAAGGTCAGGGCCGCGACCCAGGGGTTGTTGCGGGAGCCATCGCCACTGGGGTGGACGACGTAGCCCCAGCAGTGGGTGGCCGAATTGACCAGCCAGGTGCAGTGGTACACGAGCACCAGGCGCAGGGGGATGCCCCAGAGCACCAGGGCCCAGCCGCCCGCGCCCGTCGCCGTGCCGATCCAGAACAGCAGGCCGGCTAGGGGCAGCTGCAGTAGCAGGAAGCCCTTGTTTAACCAGCGGTAGTACGGGTCGCTGGCCAGGTCGCCGCTGAGGCGGGGCACGGCCGCCATGGCCGGGATCTCCTCGAACATCCAGCCCATGTGGCTCCACCAGAAGCCTCGGTGGCTGTTGTGGTGATCAGCATTCGTATCGGAAAACTTGTGGTGGTGGCGGTGCAGCCCCACCCAGTCGATCGGCCCGTGCTGGCAGCTGAGGGCGCCGCAGGTGGCAAAGAAGCGCTCCAACCAGTGCGGCACCCGGAAGGCCCGGTGGCTCAGCAGCCGGTGGTAGCCGATCGTCACGCCCAAGCAGGCGGTGACCCAATAGAGCACCAGCAGGCTGGCGACGGCGGGCAGGCTCCAGAACCGCGGCAGCAGCGCCACCAGCGCCAGAGCGTGGATCGCCACCATAAAAATGATGCTGCCCCAGCGACGGCCCTTCGGTGCCGAGGGGATCGGTTCGCCCCGCCGGGGGATGTGCAGGGACTGGGCCCGCGGCACCGGGCTGATGTGGGCCCCGCCGGCCCGCCTGGGGGCGACCTGCTGGGCGTGGTGAGGGGCGAGTTGGGGGGCGAGTTGGGGGGCGGTGGTGGCCGTCATGGGCCTGCTCCAGGTGAATCGATACAATGGTAGCAGTACGAATCCTTAGCGGATGGCTTTTCGGGAGGAACTCGAATCAGGGCGAGAGGCCTTCGGCCATCTGATCAGGGTGTGGCATGAGCGCAATGGCTGGTCCCAGCGGGTGTTGCCGGCCCTGGCGGAGCGCCTCGACCTGGGCCGGGTGCACAACTCCCAGCTCTCGATGCTGCGCAACCACAAGCTGCTCTCGCCCGGCCCCGAGCTGTTCTTGACCCTGGGCCGCCTCAATGGACTGCTGGCCGAGCAGGGGGGCGGCAATGGCCAGGGGCCCGGGATCGGCGCCGAGCTGGCCAGCCAGCTGCAGGACCAGGCCGAGTTGCTGGCGCCCCTGCAGGCCTCGGCCCTGGCCCTGCGTGCCGATGACGGCCAGCCCCTGGGGCCCACGGAGCTGTTTGAGATCTTCGTGGGCCTGCGCCAGCCCCCCGCCGCCTTTGACCTGCGCATTGCCGAAGCCGAGGCCGCCAGCCTCAGCGCCGCCCTGGCCGAACTGTTCACGGCCGGCCGCTCCTGGCGCCAGTGCCGCGAGTCGGTTTTGGCGGCCTATCCGGTGGAGAAACGCCAGCGCCGCGAGCGTTTTGCCGAGGTGATGGCGGGCCAGCGCGAGTTCACCGCCGCCGAACTCGACGCCGAATTGCCGGACCTGCGCCGCACCCTGGCCCTGCTGGGGGCGGCCGCCGAACAGGAGCTGGGGGCCGACCAGTTCCTCGAGCTGCTGCGTCAAAAAGCCCGGCTGCTGGAGCAGTCGGGCCGGGAGGTGGGCGGCGATGCCTTGGCGGAGGCGATTCGCCGGGAGTTACGGGTGGAGCGCCCAGGGGGTTGAGGGGCCCGCCCAGGCGCCCCTTACCGATTCAGATCCATACAGATCAGTTCAAATCGGGTTAGATCAGCTCAGCTCAGATGGGATCTGAAAAGAACAGATCAGCCGGTGTAGCGGGCCTCGCGTATCCGCTTGGCCAGGCCGAATTTGCGCAGCAGCCTGATGTGCTGCCAGGTGATGTCGAACTCAAACCAGCGCAGGCCATGGCGGGCGCTGGAGGGATGGGCATGGTGGTTGTTGTGCCAGCCCTCGCCGAAGCTCAGGATCGCCACCCACCAGCAGTTGCGCGAGAGGTCGGGGCAGTTGAAGTTGCGGTAACCAAAGGCGTGGGTGGCCGAATTCACCAGCCAGGTCACGTGATAAACGAGCACCAGGCGCAGCGGAATCGCCCAGAGCACCAGGCCGAGGCCGCCGCCATGGACGTGGGCAGCGTTGCCATACCAATAGAGGGCGGCGCCTAGGGGCAGCTGCAGCAGCAGGAACCAGCGATCCAGCCACACATAGAAGGGATCGGAGCTGAGATCACCGATGAAGCGGTGCATCTCCTTGAGGGCGGGGATGTCGTGGAGCATCCACTCGCTGTGGGCCCACCAGAGCCCCCTGGCGGCGTCGTGGTGGTCGTTGGGCTGGTCGGAAAACTTGTGGTGGTGGCGGTGCAGCCCCACCCACTCGATCGGGCCGCTCTGGCAGGCCAGGGCGCCCATCAACACCAACACCCGTTCCACCCAGCGGGGTGCCACG
Source organism: uncultured Synechococcus sp. (assembly GCA_903855705.1). Classification (GTDB taxonomy): domain Bacteria; phylum Cyanobacteriota; class Cyanobacteriia; order PCC-6307; family Cyanobiaceae; genus BAIKAL-G1. The sequence goes on along the minus strand of CAINZT010000006.1, from coordinate 167 downwards.
AAGCTGCGGTGCGACACCAGCCGGTGCAACCCCAGGGTGACACCGATCACCGTGACCCAATACAGGAAGGCCAGGGCGACGACCCCCTGCCAGCTCCAGAACTGGGGCAGCAGGGCAAAGACCGCCGCCACATGCATGGCGAGCATGAAGCCGGTGGTGCCGCCCTT
>CAINZT010000005.1 GCA_903855705.1 uncultured Synechococcus sp. | reverse complement strand
CCAGGGGCTGGAGCACGGAGTTGGCCATCGAACCGGCCACCGATCCGGCCACGCCCGCCACGGATCCGGCGACGCCGGCCATATTGCCGGCCACATTGCCGGCGGCGCCGGCGACGTTGCCGGCGGTGGAGACCACCGATCCCGCCATGGAGCCGGCCATCGACCCGGCCACGGAGCTGGCGGCCGAGGCCGTGTCCACCAGGCTCGTCACCGCCGCATTGCGGCGATACCAAATCACCAGGCGGCGAATCGCCTGGGGCCGCCGACGCTTGGGGTTGCGGCCAGTGATGTCAGTGTCCTTCGGGGGCAAGGGCTTCGATGATGCGCTGGAACAGATACCCCGTTCCCCGGGCCGTGAGAATCAGCTCGGGGTTGGCGGGGTCGTCCTCCAGTTTGGAGCGCAACCGGGAGATATGAACATCCACCACCCGGGTGTCGACGTGGCGCTCTGGGGTATAGCCCCAGACCTCCTTGAGGATTTCCCCGCGGCTGAACGGTTCTCCGGAGCGGCCCACCAGCAGTTCCAGCAGGCTGAACTCCATGCCGGTGAGTCGAATCCGTTCGTCGCCCCGGTACACCTGGCGCTTGTTGGTGTCGATCTTGAGGTCGCTCACCTGGATCACGCCCGAGTTGGGGATGCCGGCGGCCTGGTCCTTGTCGACCCGGCGCAGCACGCAGCGGATGCGGGCCTCCAGCTCCTTGGGGCTAAAGGGTTTGACGACGTAGTCGTCGGCGCCGAGCTCCAGGCCGGTGATGCGGTCGGCCACATCGCCCAGGGCCGTGAGCATCACGATCGGCACGTCCGATTCCTTGCGCAGCTCCTGGCAGACCCCGTAGCCATCGAGCTTCGGCATCATCACGTCGAGCACCACCAGGTCGGGGCTGGTGCGCCGGAAGGCTTCGAGGGCTTCGAGCCCATCGCAGGCGGTGATCACCTGGTAGCCGATCATTGAGAGTCGGGTTTCCAGGATGCGTCTGATGCTGGCTTCGTCGTCAACGACCAGAATCGTTTCCTTGGCGGGGGCAGAAGCCGTCATTGCGGCGGTCGGACCGAAGGGTTTGAGTAGATCGACCCACTGAAAAGGCCGAAGGCCCCGTGGGTTCACCAAGGGCCACCAATCTTCATACACCTTCGTGGGACGTTCCAGCCTCTACGTCTGCCAGACCTGCGGGGCCCAGACCCGCCAGTTCTTCGGTCGCTGCGCCGCCTGCGGCAGCTGGAACAGCCTGGTGGAGCAGGTTGTGACCGCCAGCGACACGCGCCGGCGCCGGCCGGTGGCCAGCTCCGCCGCCGCTGCCGGGGCGGGGGGCGGGGCTTTAGGCGCCACCGATCTGCCGCCGCGCTCGCGCCGATCTGAGTCGATCCACACGGTCGGCGAGCGGCCCCTGCAGCGCCTTGGCAGCGGTTACGGCGAGCTCGACCGGGTGCTCGGCGGTGGCCTGGTGCCCGGCTCCCTGGTGCTGGTGGGCGGCGATCCCGGCATCGGTAAGTCGACCCTGCTGCTGCAAAGCGCCGAGGCGATGGCGGCCCGCCATTCGGTCTTGTACGTGAGCGCCGAGGAATCGGCCCAACAGGTGAAGCTGCGCTGGCGCCGGCTCGGCGGCGATGGCAGCCAGCTGCAACTCCTGGCCGAAACCGATCTGGAGCTGGTGCTGCAGGAGCTCGAATCCCTGCGGCCGGCGGTGGCGATCATCGACAGCATCCAGGCCCTGCACGACGGCGATCTGGCCAGTGCACCGGGCTCGGTGGCCCAGGTGCGTGAATGCGCCGCCGCCCTAGCCCGCATCGCCAAGCGCCAGGACACGGCCCTGCTGCTGGTGGGCCATGTGACCAAGGAGGGGATGCTGGCCGGCCCCAAGGTGCTGGAGCACCTGGTTGATGCGGTGCTCACCTTCGAGGGCGACCGCTTTGCCAGCCATCGGCTGCTGCGGGCCGTGAAAAACCGCTTCGGCGCCACCCATGAGCTGGGCGTGTTTGAGATGCGCGACCGGGGCCTCGTCGAGGTCACCAACCCCAGCGAGCTGTTTCTCGGCAGCGACGAGCCCTCGGCCGGCACGGCCACGATCGTGGCCTGTGAGGGCACCCGGGCCCTGGTGGTGGAGTTGCAATCCCTGGTGAGCACCACCAGCTACGCCAGTCCGCGCCGCACCGCCACCGGCATCGGCACCAACCGCCTGCACCAAATCCTGGCGGTGTTGGAAAAACACCTGGGCCTGCCCCTTTCCCGCTTCGATTGCTACTTGGCCGTGGCCGGCGGCCTGGAGGTGGAGGAGCCGGCGGCCGACCTGGGCGTGGCCACGGCCGTGGTGGCGAGCTACCGGGACCTGACCCTGCCCCCTGGCACGGTGCTGGTGGGCGAGCTGGGCTTGGGTGGCCAGCTGCGGCCCGTGGGCCAGCTGGAGCTGCGCCTGCAGGAGGCGGCGCGGCTGGGCTTCCGCCGGGCCGTGGTGCCCAAGGGCAGCGGCCTGGGGCCGATGGCGGCCGGCATCGACCTGCAACTCATGGAGGCCGGCACGGTGGCCGAGGCCCTGGTCATGGCCCTGGGCGTGAACCCGGCGGACGATCGGGCCTGAGCACCGCTTGGCTTGGTCCCCGCCAGGCAACCGGTTGCCTGGGTTGGGATCCTGGCTCAAAGGGGCTCGGATCAGGCCCCTATGCCGGCCCCCTGTCCAGGTTCAGGATTCAGAATCAGACATTCAGAATCAGACATTTAGAAATAGACATCCACGTTGCTGCGGCCTGAGGACTTCAGCCAGTTCTCGATATCCAGATAGCCGCCGGGGTAGAGCCGCACGGCCCGTCCCCAGAATTCCGCCGCCTGGTCAAACCAACGATCGGCGCCGTCCTGGTCGCCGTTCTCGGCGGCGATGCGGCCCCATTTCTCGTAGATCAGCCCCATGTTTTTGAGGCAGGAGGGCGAGTTGGGGTTTTCTTCGAGCGATTGGCGGTAGTAGTCGAGCGATTTTTCTTCCTCGCCATTGCTCATGAAGATGATCGCCATGTTCTTGAAGATTTCGCCCCGGTCCACCGCGTTTTCCTCCAGGCGGAGGGCCTCTTCGTAGTTGTCGAGGGCCTCGGCGTAGTCGCCGTCGTTCTGGGCGGAGAGGCCATCGCGGTAGTACACATAGGCCTCCTTGGCCTTGGGATCGATCGGCAATAGCTTCACGATCAGGTCGGCCATCACCGTGAAGCTCTTGTCGATGAAGTTGTCGTTGCGCTGGGAGCGGGGCACGGCTGGAGTTCGGATCGGCGTGGTCCCATCCTCCCCTGCGTCAGCGGAGTCCGGGCCAAATGCCCATCGGCAGAGCCAGGCTCCTGGGCCCTTGCCCCCAGCGGCGGCGGCCTGAACGGTCTTGGCCCCCTGGCCTGGCGCCAGGCCGGCGGGGCAGCGGAGGAGGGGCTGCCTAGCCTGGGGCACCTGATCCCCGTGCCGTGTCCGCTGCCGCTGAAGCCGTCGCGCCGCTGCTGCTGCAGGTGGAGGGGATGAAGTGTGGCGGCTGCGTGCGGGCGGTGGAGCAGCGGCTCCTGGAGCAGCCCGGCGTACGCCAGGCCAGCGTCAACCTGATGACCCGCACCGCCTGGGTGGGACTTGATCCGGCTCTGGAGGGAGATCTTTCGGGCCCCTTGGTGGAGGCCCTAGCCGGCCTGGGCTTCCAGGCCCAGCGCCGCGACCAGGCCTCCACGCCCCTAAGCCGGGCCCAGCGCCAGCGCCAGGAGAGCTGGTGGCAGCAGTGGCGCCGGCTGGTGGTGGCCCTGGGCTTGCTGCTCGTTTCGGTGCTGGGCCACCTGAGTGAGGCGGGCGACCTGCCCTTCCCGTTGCTGGCCGATATCCGCCTCCACGCCCTGGTGGCCACCCTGGCCCTGGCGTTGCCGGGTCGGCCGATCCTGGTGCGCGGCCTGGTGGGGGCCCTCAATGGCGTGCCGAGCATGGACACCCTGGTGGGCCTGGGCATGGGCAGCGCCTACCTGGCCAGTTTGGTGGCGCTGCTGGTGCCCTCCCTGGGCTGGCAATGCTTTTTCAACGAGCCCGTGATGCTTCTGGGCTTTGTGTTGCTGGGCCGCTTCATCGAGGAGCGGGCCCGCTTCCGCACCGGCCGCGCCCTGGAGCAGCTGGCCGCCCTGCAGCCCGATACGGCACTGCTGGTGCTTGGCGACGGGCCGCCCAGGCCCGTGCGGGTGGGTGGATTGCGCCCCGAGGACCGGGTGCTGTTGCTCCCCGGCGACCGGGTGCCCGTCGATGGCTTGGTGCTGGAAGGCCGCTCGGCCGTGGATGTGTCGAGCCTCACGGGCGAACCCTTGCCCCTGCAGGCCCGGCCCGGCAGCGAACTGGCCGCCGGCAGCCTCAACCTGGAGGCTCCCCTCACCCTGCAGGTGCTGCGCAGCGGGTCTGACAGCGCCGTGGCCCGCATCATTGCGCTCGTAGAGGAGGCCCAGGCCCGGAAGGCGCCGATCCAGGGCCTGGCCGACCGGATCGCCGGACGCTTCAGCGGGGTTGTGGTGCTGTTGGCGGGGGCCACGTTCCTGTTTTGGTGGCAGTGGGGCACAAAGCTCTGGCCCCAGGTGCTGCTGGCGGCCCCTTCCGCCCAGGCCCATGGGGGGCACCAGGCGGTAGGCATGGCCGCAACGGGCATGGCGGCCATGGGGTCAGCCTCGATGACGGCAGGGGGCCTGCATGGCGCGGCGATGGCGCCCCTGCCCCTGGCCCTGCAGTTGGCCATTTCGGTGCTGGTGGTGGCTTGCCCCTGTGCCCTTGGTTTGGCAACTCCAGCGGCGATCACGGTGGGCTCGGGCCTGGCGGCCCGCTCCGGCTTGCTGTTCCGCGGCGGCGATGCGATCGAGATGGCGGCGAACCTGCGCTCGGTGCTATTCGATAAAACCGGCACCCTCACCCTGGGCCGCCCCCTGGTCACGGCGGTGGAGCTGGTGGGCAGGGCCGCGCCTGTTGGGCTGGCTAGCTCCGCCCTGGCTGCGGTGGCCCAGGCTGGCGGAGCCACCGCCTCCGGCGGGTTCGCTCCGGGCGGCTCCGAGGCCGATGGGCTGGTGCAGATTGCTGCCAGCTTGGAGCAACACACCCGCCATCCGCTCGCCTTTGCCCTGTTGCAGGAGGCCCAGCGGCGGGACCTGCCCCTGCTCGAGGTGGCACAGAGCCGCACGATCGCAGGCCAGGGGGTGACAGGCGTGCTGCCGCCCCCAGCGGCTGATCCCCAGGGGGCCAGCCGGGCCTGCCACATCGGCCGACCGGGTTGGCTGGTGGAGCTGGGGATCGTGGCCCAGGAGGCAATCGAGCAGCCGCTGCAGCGGCTGGAACAGGCTGGTGCCACGGTGCTGGCGGTCAGCGCCCCGGCCCAGGCAGCCCCAGGGGGCGATGCAACCCCTGGGGCCGAGAGCGTCGCCCTGGTGGCCGTCCACGACCAAGTCAGGCCCGATGCCGCCGAAAGCCTGGCGGAGCTGGCCAAGCTGGGCCTGGATCTGGGGGTGCTCAGCGGCGATCGGCGCCTAGCGGTGGAGCAACTGGCCCGCCAGCTGGCCGTGCCCCTAGATCAGGTGGCCTGGGAACTGCTGCCCCAGCAGAAGCTGGAGCGACTGTTGCAGTGGCGCCAGCGGGGGCCGGTGGCGATGGTGGGCGATGGCATCAACGATGCGCCGGCCCTGGCCGCGGCCGACCTGGGCATCGCCGTTGGCACCGGCACCCAGATCGCCCAGGACAGCGCCGGACTGGTGGTGCTGGGGGACCGGCTGGAGGGGGTGGTGGACGCCCTGCTGATTGCCCGCCGCACCATGGCCAAGGTGCGCCAAAACCTGATCTGGGCCTTCGGCTACAACCTGGTGGTGCTGCCGATCGCTGCGGGGGTGCTGCTGCCCCGTTTCGGTGTGCTGCTCTCGCCCCCCCTAGCTGCCCTGCTGATGGCCACCAGCTCGATCACCGTGGTGCTCAATGCCCTGCTGCTCCAGGGGCCGGGCCCGCTGCCGTCCCGGGGCTGACCGGCCTGTGCCAGGCATCTCGTTGAGAGCCAACTGTTTCTGAGGCACCACGCCCCTAATCACCGCTCTTGGAGCCAGCTCCCTCTGGGTCGACACTGGCTGTGACCGATTCGCTGCACCGCCTCCGCCTGTGAAGCCAGCACCCGAGGCCCAGTCGGCCCTTGCCGATCCCACCGCAGCTCCCTTACCCCGGGGCCGCTTTCTGGTGCTGGAGGGGATCGATGGTTGCGGCAAGACCACCCAGATCGCTGCCCTGGCCGAGTGGTTGCCCCGTAGTGGCCTGCTGCCCCCCGGCGCCGAGCTGCTGGTGACCCGCGAGCCCGGGGGCACGGCCCTGGGCCAGGCCCTGCGCCAACTGTTGCTCCATCCCCCGGGCGAGGCGGCCCCCGAGCCCACGGCCGAGCTGCTGCTCTATGCCGCCGACCGGGCCCAGCATGTGCAGCAACGGATCGCCCCGGCCCTGGCAGCCGGCCACTGGGTGCTCAGCGATCGCTTCAGCGGCTCCACCGCCGCCTACCAGGGCTATGGCCGGGGCCTGTCCCTGGCCCTGATCGAGCAGCTGGAACGCATCGCCACGGCCGATCTCCAGCCCGATCTCACCCTTTGGCTGGATCTGCCCTTGGTCGAATCCCGGCGTCGCCGCGGCGGGCGGGCGGCCGACCGCATCGAGGCGGCCGGGGATGCCTTCCTGGAGAGGGTCTGCGGGGGATTTACGGCCCTGGCGGCCCAACGGGGCTGGAGCCGACTCGATGCCAGCCTGGCGCCCGAGCAGGTTTCTGGGGCCATTGGGTCCCTGCTGGCGGAGCGCTTTGGCGGGTAGGCCCTAGCCAGGTTGGAGGCCCTGACCAGTTTGATGGGGGCCCACCCCACCCCACCCCACCCCAAGCCAGGTCTTGACCCCCTTCCCCGAAGCAGGACCGTGAGCCAGAGTTCTGTTCATGGCTGACCTGCATGGCTGAAGCAAGCGACCTGTTTGCCGGCTTGGTGGGCCAGGCCCCGGCCACGGCCCTGCTGGCAGCCGCCTTGGACCAACAGCGCCTAGCGCCGGCCTACCTGTTCTGCGGAGCCGATGGGGTGGGCAGGTCCCTGGTGGCCCGGCGCTTTCTGGAGGGTGTGATCGCCGGCCCGAAGGGAGCGCCGTCGGTGCGCCGACGCCTCCAGGAGGGCAACCATCCCGACCTGCTCTGGCTCGAGCCCACCTACCAACACCAGGGCCAGCTGATCCCCGCCTCGGAAGCCGTGGCGGCGGGCATCAGCCGCAAGGCGCCGCCCCAGTTGCGCCTGGAGCAGGTGCGCAGTGTGTCCCAGTTCCTGGGCCGCCGGCCCCTGGAATCGCCCCGCTGCCTGGTGGTGATCGAGAGGGTGGAGGCCATGGCCGAAGGCGCCGCCAATGCCTTGCTCAAGACCCTGGAGGAACCCGGTGGTGGCCTGCTGATCCTGTTGACGGCGGCGCCGGAGCGCCTGCTCAGCACGATTCGCTCCCGCTGCCAGCAGATCCCCTTTCGCCGCCTCAGCCCCGCTGAGATCGCTGAAGTGCTGCAGCGGCAGCCGCCCGTCCCTGGCTCAGGTCCCCCGGCCCCAGGTGATCCCGAGGGCACGAGCCAGCCCCTCGCTAAGGCCGATCCGCCGGAACTGCTGGAACTTGCGGCCGGCTCCCCCGGGGCCCTGCTGCAGTGCCGGGAGCAATGGGCCGCCTTGCCGGAGGGCCTGGCCGACCGGCTCTGGAGCCTGGCTAGCGCTGCCGATGCCCAGGGGGCTGGGTCGGGGCCAAAGGCGGGGGGCAATCCGATCGAGGCCCTGGCCCTAGCCCGCGACCTCTGCGAGGCCCTTGATGGCGAACAGCAGCTCTGGCTGCTGAATTGGTGGCAATGGCGCCTCTGGCGCCAACGGCCCGACCCTGGCGTGCAGCGCCGCCTGGAAAGCCTGCGCAGCCATCTGCGCTCCTACGTGCAGCCGCGGCTCGCCTGGGAAGTGGCCCTGCTGGAACTCTCGGGCCTAGGCGGCAGCCCTTGAGTGGACTGGGGTGGGTCTGAACGAAGCCTCTCTGCCTGGCTGGATCTGGCCATGCCATCGGAGAACGGGACTGTCGTTGAGCGGCAGTGCCTGATCAGCTGGAACCAAAACCCAGTTGGGGAGTCCCTTCATTGCCTGCTGGCAATGGGTCTTCAGGAGGAGGTGCTCAGGCTGAAGTGCTCAGGAGTTTGCGGGTTTCGCGGGCCTGGTGGATCACTTCGGTGAGGGTTTCGAGCTGGGGGCCCGTGGGCAGCTCCAGGCAGTAGCCGGCGCCATACACGGTCTTGATGAAGCGGGGTTTGCGCGGATCCGGTTCGAGCTTGGTGCGCAGGTGGCGAATGTGGACGCGGATCGTTTCGATGTCGTCATCGGGCTCGTAGCCCCAAACCTCCTTGAGGATCAGGGACGGGGCCACTGTTTGGCCATGGCGCTGCAACAGGCAGTGCAGCAGTTCAAATTCCAGGTGGGTGAGCCGCACCGGCTCCTCGAACCAGATCGCCTCAAAGCGTTCGGGCACCAGGGTGAGGCAGCCGTAGTTGAGGATTTCGTTGTGCTGGCTGGTAACGGGGGTCCGCACGCTGCGGCGCAGCAGGGCCTTCACCCGCACCAGCAACTCCTCGAGGTCAAAGGGCTTGGTGAGGTAGTCATCGGCGCCGGAATTGAAGCCGCTCACCTTGTCCTTGATGCCTCCCAGGGCTGTGAGCATCAGGATCGGGATCTGGGCGGTGCGCTCATCCCGGCGTAGCCGTTGGCAGAGGGTGAGGCCATCGACGTTGGGCAGCATCAGATCCAGCAGGATCAGGTCCGGGCCGTATTGCAGGGCCAGGGCCTGGCCCTTGATGCCGTCGGCGGCGCGCTGGACCTCAAAACCGCTGTGCTCCAGGTGGCCGGCCACCAGGTCCAACATGTCGCTGTCGTCTTCGATCAGCAGGATGCAGGGCTTCATGGGGTCAAAGGGGGCTTGAGGCGGTCAGACAAACGCTTCCGCAACGAATGATTTGCGGCATTCTCCCTAATCGATTCCTCATTTGACGGCTGACCCGCGCTAGCGATTTTGGTCGGCTCCAGAAAAAAGCAATGGCGCCAAGGCCTCTGCCTTGCCGACTTCAAGCTAGGGCAGGCAAACCTTCAGCTTTTCTTCCGTTGAAGATGTTGCCAATTTGACGGGATTGTTGCCAAGCGTTGGCAGCTGCTGCGGATCCGCCTGGCTGTTGCGGCGCCTATCAGCAGCCCGGCTGGGGCGCGGTGCGGGCCGAAACGGGCTGGCTTGAGGGAGGCGTTCAAGCCGCACTGGCCAGGGGCTGGCGGCAGCACCCCGGGCCTCCAGCCAAGAAAAAACTCCAGACAAGAAAAAACCCCAGCCGAGGCTGGGGTTTGGGAAAAAACTCCCCGGGCGGGATTCGAACCTGCGACCAATCGATTAACAGTCGATCGCTCTACCGCTGAGCTACCGAGGAATGGGACCCGTTGAACTTACCTCTCGCCCCTCCCCAGGGGCAAGCGATTGAGGCGCTGGCGCAGGGCCGATCCGTCCTGCCAGCGGCCGACGCGGCCATGGCGCACCAGGGCGGCTCCGTCGCAATGGTCCAGTTCATCGAGGCGGTGGGTGATCCATAGGGCCGTAATCGGCCCGGGCTGGGTCCCCTGGGCTGGTCCTGGGCCAGGGCTCGGCTGCGGGCTGCAGAGCTGGCGCACCAGGGCGAGCACATCCCGTTGGCTGCCTGGGTCCAGCAGGGCCGTGGGCTCATCGAGCAGCAGCAGTTGGGCCCTGCTGGCCAGGGCGCCTGCCACGGCCAGCCGTTGCTTCTGGCCGCCACTGAGGCTGTGGATCGGTCGCTGCTGCAGGCCGCCCAGGCCCACCTGCTCGAGGGCCCGGGCGATCTGTTCGTGGCGTTGGGCTGGGGCCAGCCCCGGCGGCAGAGACAGCTGCACATCACTGCCGCAGCTGGGCAGCAACAGCTGGTGGTCGGGATTTTGAAACACCAGCGCCGGCTTGCGGTTGCAGAGCAGCTGGCCGGAGCTGGGCTCCAGCAGGCCGGCAATCAGGCGCAGCAGGGTGCTTTTGCCACTGCCGTTGCCGCCCACCAGCATCCAAAGCCCAGGCCTAGGGATGGCAAAACTGCAGTCATCAAGGGCCACCTGGCCCGAGGGCCAGACAAAGCGCAGCCGATCCACCTGCAGGGGCAGATCGGCCTGGCGCCAGGCGCCGGCCTGGGGGCTGGTGGTCAGGGAGTCAGCCGCCAAGGCTCAGCCGTCGAAGGAGAAACCGGGGCGCTTGCCGCTGGAGCTGCCGGCGGTTTTCTCGTAGGTCTGCACGGCGACGATCTCGCTGCTCAGCAGGGCAATCCGCTTTTCGTCCTCCTTTTCGCAGCTGAGTTCGAGCAGGCGCGGTTCGCCGCTTTCCATCGCCTGCCTCACCTGGGCAAACAGGGCCAGGGCGGCGTCCTGCTCCTTGCGTTGCACGGCAACGGGCATGGGACTCAGCTTGAGCGAGAGCTCGATGACGTACACGGATCAGGTTCACGGCCAGACCCCACTCTGGCGAATGGGAGGCCCCCGTGATCGGCCGGTCGCGGGGGGGCTGCAAGGTGGCGCTAAGCAACCTGTTCCCGGGCCAGGTCCAGGCCCTGGAGCCAGACCCCTGCCAGGGGTGACCGGGCCAGCGTCGGCAAGGGCGGCCTAGGGGTCGCCCGGCTCCAGGATCAGCCCGATCCCTCCAGGCGGGCTAGGTGTTTTTGCCTAAATCCCCCCGATTGGCGCCCGGATTGGCGGCGCACTCGCCACAAAGCCCCGGATCCCCGTACAGTCAGCCTGTAACGCTTCATGAAGTTCGCCTCTCATGACGATCGCCCTAGGGCGCGCGCCACAGCGGGGATGGTTCGACATCCTCGACGACTGGCTCAAGCGCGACCGCTTCGTTTTTGTCGGTTGGTCCGGCCTGCTCCTGTTCCCCACGGCCTACCTGGCCCTGGGGGGTTGGCTCACCGGCACCACCTTCGTCACCTCCTGG
>CAINZT010000004.1 GCA_903855705.1 uncultured Synechococcus sp. | reverse complement strand
CTCGGCTCTGCAGCTGTAATCAGTTGGCCAACCTACCAGCTGGGGGTCGGCGGGGGGTCAGTTGCCTACGGCCGGGTCGATCTGGATCAGCCAGCTGCCCAGGTAACCCGAGATCGGCACCTCGCCCGGGGCCTGGGCCAGGGCGTTGAACTGATACATGCCAGCGTCAAAGGGATTCATCAGGTTCATGTAGACCCCAATCGTTTTGACATCCGGCACGGGCGTGTCGGGGAAGATTTCGATGGCCGTGCCATCGGCTGAAACCTCAATCGTGGCAGGGATCACCGATTCACACCTGGTGCGGGCCAGCATGCCGCCTTCCTTCATGTAGCAGAGCTTCACCTGCTTGGGATCGATCTTGACGTTGAAGTATTTGGGCAGGGCAATGGTGAGTTTGAGGATGGCCGTTTGGCGGTCCTTGGGCCGCAGCAGCAGGTAATACTCCGACCACTTCAGCCGAGCCGTTTCGGTCATGAAGAAGTAGAGCTTGCGGTAGTCCTTGGTGTTATCCCAACGGAACTCCATCAGGCTCGGGGTGCCCTGGGCCGAGGCGGGGCTCGGGGCCAGGGCCGTGGCGCAGCCAGTGGCCAGACCAGCCGCCAGGCAGCCGGCCGCTAGGGCGCCGCTCGTGGCACGGGCCACAGGGGCCCCCAGGCGTTGCAGAAATCGGGTCATGGTGTGGTGAGGAGAGGGCTGTCGCCCGGGCCATGGGGCCATCCCCCATTCTCACCATTTGTTGCAGGTGCCGGCATCTGCGGTGGGCGGCAGCGGATCTGTCAGTTTTCAGCTGTGCCAGTTGCGGGCTCGGCGGCCGGGGCAGGCCGCTCCCTAGGGCGCCTGGGCCAAATCAGGCCGCAGCCGGCACGCCTCGCGCAGGTAGGCATGGCCCACCGGCTGGCCTGCCGCCAGCCAGGCATGGGCCAGCAGGCGAATGCAGCGGGGCAGGTCGCCTGAGACGGCCATCTGCTGGCAATCCAGCAGGGCCACCCCGTCCCAGCCGGCCCGGCGCCGGGCAATCGCCGCCGGGAAACAGGCATCGAGATCGGCCGTCACCGAAAAGGTGATCGACACCAGCTGCTCCGCTTCCAGGCCATTGCGTTCGACCAAGGCATCGAGCAATTCGGCCACGGCCTCGCCAATCGCCTCGGCGCTGTTGGCAGCGGCCGTTGTGGCACCGCGCAGGGCACGGAGCTGGGGAGGGCCACCGATGGAGGACACGCTCATGGCCGGTGCAGCCAAAGGGGCAGGCCGCTCCAGGCCAGCTCCAAGCTCAGGGCCTGGCGAAGCTCCCGGGCCAGAGCCCGGCCCGGGATCAGGCCCGCAAAGCGCTTCGGCGGCTTGCCGAAGGTCACCGGCCGGGTTTTCTCCTCATCGAGGCCGGCCAGCCGTGCCGCCAGGCGCCGGGCGTGGTCCTCATCGCCCAGTTCATCCACCAGGCCCAGCTCCAGGGCCTGGGCGCCACTGAACACCCGGCCGTCGGCGAAACCGCGCACCCGCTCCTCCTCCAGCTGGCGACCCGCCGCCACCGCCGCCACGAACTGGCCGTAGCTGCTATCGATCAACGACTGCAGCAACTCCCGTTCATCGGCCGTTAGGGCCCGATCCGGCGAAAGAATGTCCTTGTAGAGGCCGCTTTTGACCGTTTCAAAGCTGATGCCGATGCGCTTCAGCAGCTTTGAGAGGTTGTTGCCCCGCAGGATCACGCCGATCGAGCCGGTGATGGTGCCGGGATTAGCGACGATTTTTTCGGCCGCCACCCCCACATAAACCCCGCCCGAGGCGGAGATGTTGCCAAAACTGGCCACCACCCGGCAGCCCTTGCTGCGCAGCCGGCCAATGGCGCTGTGGATCTCCTGGCTGTCGCCCACGGTGCCGCCGGGGCTGTCGATGCGCAGCAGCAACGCCGGGCATTGGCGCTCCTCCACCTGGCGCAGGGCCTTGAGCACCCGCTCCCGGGTGGGGCCGGCAATGGCCCCCTCGATGGCAATCCTCGCCAGGGTTCGGCGGGATTTGCGGCGCCAGGGCCAGACCATCAGGTCACTGCACAGTGGTTGGATCTTAAAAAGGGGGCCGTGGGCTGGCAAAGGCTTTTGGTGCTGCGCTGGCTGTTGATGGTGTTGCCCTTTGCCCTCTGGGGCACGGCGATGGCGGCGATGAAGCCCCTACTCACGGGGGCCACCCCCCTGACGATCGCCTGGATGCGCCTGCTACCAGCGGGTTTGCTGCTGCTCCTGGTGGCGGTTCTGAGCGGTCGCTCCCTGGCGGTGGCCGCGGCCGATCGGCCCTGGCTGCTGCTCTTTGCCCTGGTGGATGGCAGCCTGTTTCAAGGCCTTCTCACCCAGGGATTGGGCGACACGGGCGCCGCCCTGGGCTCGGTGTTGATCGATTCCCAGCCCCTAGCTGTGGCCCTGCTGGCCCGGCTGTTGTTCGGCGAGGCCATCAACCCGGTGGGCTGGCTGGGCCTGTTGGTGGGCCTGGCCGGCATCGCCTGCCTGGGCCTGCCCGGGCCGCTCCTGCGCCATTGGTTGCTGGAGGGCCCCCAGCTGCTGGGCGGCCATAGCTGGAGCCAGGGGGAGCTCTGGATGCTGGGGGCGGCCATGGCCATGGCCGTGGGCACCGTGCTTTGCCGCTACGCCTGCCGCCACACCGATGCCCTGGTGATCACGGGCTGGCACCTGCTGATCGGGGCCCTGCCCCTGCTGGCCGCCTGCCTGCTGCGCCCCGCCTTCGATCCGGCGGCGGCCCCCTTCTGGCCCGCCTGGAGCGGGGTCGATTGGGCCCTGATGGCCTACGCCAGCCTGCTGGGCAGCGGCCTGGCCTACGGCCTGTTCTTCTGGTTTGCCAGCCGCGGCGACCTCACCAGCTTCACCTCGCTGACCTTCCTCACACCCCTGTTTGCCCTGCTCTGCGGCCTGGCCCTGCTGGGCGAAAGCCTCAAGCCGGTGCAATGGCTCGGGGCCGCCCTCGCCCTGGTGTCCGTGGCCCTGATCAACCGCCGTCGCCAGCTCTGGGAGCCCCAACCGTGATGCGCATCCTGGTGGTCAGCACCCCGATCGGCCGGCTGGGTAGCGGCCGCGGCGGCGGCGTCGAACTCACCTTGACCTCCCTGGTGGCGGGGCTGCTGGGGCGGGGCCACCAGCTCACCGTGTTGGCGGGCGAGGGCTCCCGGCTGGCACCCGCCTGCGCCGCCGCCCAGCTCTGGACCTGCCCTGGGGTGGACCAACCCAGCTGGCAGCACCAGGGCCGCACTGCCGCCATCACGATCCCCGCCGATGGCCTGCTGCCCCGACTCTGGCGCCGGGCCCTGGCCGAGCAGCACCGGTTTGATTGCCTGCTCAACCTGGCCTACGACTGGCTCCCCCTCTGGCTGACGCCCCAGTGCCAAACGCCCCTATTCCATCTGGTGAGCATGGGATCGGTGGCCGAGGTGATGGACATCGCCATCGCCGAGGTGGCTGGCTGGAACCAGGGCCACCTCGCCTTCCATAGCCATGCCCAGGCCGCCGATTTCAACCTCCCCGCCCCGCCCCTGGTGGTGGGCAATGGCTTTGACCTGGCCGCCTACAGCTTTTGCGCCGATCCCGAGCCCCTGTTGGGCTGGGTGGGACGCATCGCCCCAGAAAAGGGCCTCGAAGATGCGGCGGCCGTGGCGGCCCAGCTGGGCCTGCGCCTGGCGATCTGGGGCCTGGTGGAGGATCCCGCCTACGCGGCGGCCGTGGAGGCCTCCGTGCCGGCCGGCTGCCTCGACTGGCGCGGCTTCCTGCCCACCGCCCAGCTCCAGGCCGAACTGGGCCGCTGCCAGGTGCTGATCAACACGCCGAAATGGAATGAGGCCTACGGCAACGTGGTGGTGGAGGCGATGGCCTGCGGGGTGCCCGTGGTGGCCTACCGCCGCGGCGGTCCCGGCGAGTTGATTGAGCCCGGCGTCAATGGGCTGCTGGTGCCCGCCGATGACGTGGAAGCCCTTACGGCGGCCGTGCTCGCGAGCGCCTCGATCGACCGTCGCGGCTGCCGAAGCTGGGCCGAAACCCATGGGTCCCGCGAGGCCTTCGCTGAGCGGATCGAGCGCTGGCTGTTGGCGGGTCTGGCTCCGGGCGCTTCCGGGGTCAGTCTTGGGGGCGGGCGATAGGTTCGCCTCCAGCGTCCCTTTGCCCGAGCGCCGTGTCCCTTGTGCGTCCATCGCCCCAGGTGCGGCGCCGAGTGTTGCTACTGGTGCTGGCCTGCGGCATCGCCCTGTTCCTCTGGCGCTTAGGCAGCACCGGCCTGGTGGATGAAACGCCGCCCCTGTTTGCGGCCTCAGCCCGGGCCATGGCCGAAACCGGCGACTGGCTCACCCCCCGGGTCAATGGCCTGCCCCGCTACGACAAACCGCCGCTCGTCTACTGGCTGATGGGATTGGGCTACCTGGTGCCCGGCCAGTCGCTCTGGAATCCCCTTGGCTCCTGGGCGGCCAGCCTGCCCTCGGCCCTCTCCAGCGTGGTGGTGATGCTGGCCATGGCGGCCACCCTGCTGCGCTGGCCCCAGCCCCCCCCGGCGGCTGGGGCGGGCCATGGCAATGGCCCCAAGGGCTCCCCGAGCCCAGCCCTGACGGCCTTCAGCGCGGCCCTGGCCTTTGCTCTCTCGCCCCTGGTCTTGATCTGGAGCCGGGTGGCGGTGAGCGATTCCCTGTTCACGGGCACCCTGGCCCTGAGCTTGTTGCTCTTCTGGCGCCGCTACGCCGAGCCGCAAACCCAGAGCTGGTGGCCCGGCTGGCTGTTGCTGGGCCTGGCGGTGCTCACCAAGGGGCCCGTGGCCCTGCTGCTGGTGGCCCTAACCCTGGCCCTGTTCGCCTGGTGGCAAGCCGAAATCCTGCTGCTAATCCAGCGACTACGGCCCCTGCCGGGGCTCCTGATCACCGCCGCCGTGGCCCTGCCCTGGTATGGCGCCGAGCTCCTGGTGGAAGGGGAGCCCTTCTGGCGCAGCTTCTTTGGCTATCACAACCTGCAGCGCTTCACCTCGGTGGTGAACCACCACCTGCAGCCCTGGTGGTTTTTCGTGCCGATGCTGGTGGTGGCCAGCCTGCCCTTCACGCCCCTTTTGCTGCTGGGACTAGCCCAGGCCCTGGCCCGCGGGCGGCGCCAACCCGCCAGCGCCTCCCTGGGCCCGTTTGCCGCCTGCTGGCTGCTCGTGGTGTTTGGCTTTTTCACCCTGGCCGCCACCAAACTGCCCAGCTACTGGCTGCCCGCCACCCCCGCCGCCGGAGTGCTGATCGCCCTGGCCGCCCAAGACCTCATCGCCTGG
>CAINZT010000003.1 GCA_903855705.1 uncultured Synechococcus sp. | reverse complement strand
TTCATGCCGCAAAAAGGCAGCTTTTTCTTGTTGGGCCTGCGTCATTTTGCTGGGCGTTGCTGCACCGTTGCGGCCTTGATTTGAACCTGTCGCCAGGGCTCCTTCGGCTCGTGCCAGCCGCCCGGCTTCGCGCTTCCGTCAGTGCTCGCCTAGGCCATGTCGTCGCTGAAGTCCGTGATCACTTCGCCGTTGAAGAAATCGGCCAGGCGCTTGGCTTTCTCATCGATGCTGCCGGGCAGGGCCCGCTGGGGTGGCGCCTCGATCGGGCTTGGGGCGGCTTGGGCGCTGGCGCTAGCGGTAGTCCCTGCCGCCCGCGTTGGGGCGGCTTGACCACCCAGGGGCGGGCCCGGCTGCCCTTGCACCTCGGCGCCAAAGGCTGTAACCCGGGCGGTTGCCGTTGGCAGGGAAGGTGCCACCCCTGCCGGCGCTGACGTAGGGGCTGGTTGGCTGGCTAGGGCGACGACTGTTCCATCCCCAGCTGGGCTGGGGGCTGGTGCTGCCACCGCCGCAGCAACCGCCACGGCCATCGCCATCGGAGCCGGTGCCTGGCTTGGGATAGGTGCCGTGCTCGCGGCCCCTACGGCGGCAGCGTTGTTGACCGGGACTGGGACTGGGACCGGGACCGGGACCGGGACCGGGACCTGGGGCCTGGGGCTTGGGGCAGGTGACTGGGCGGCCTTGGCCGGGGTTGCCGTGGTCTGGTGGCCGTCGGCGCCTTCGAGGGTCACTTGGCGGGGGCTGCCGAGGGCGGCTTGCATGGCCCTCTCCAGCAGGGGCAGGCGGCCCTGCACCATGGCCATCCAGTTGCCTGCCACCCGCACCACGGCCCGTTGGCCATCCAACCGCACCAAAGTGGCCTGCTGGGACAACAACATGCGGGTGGAGGGCAGCTCCAGGCCGGTGAG
Source organism: uncultured Synechococcus sp. (assembly GCA_903855705.1). Taxonomy (GTDB): domain Bacteria; phylum Cyanobacteriota; class Cyanobacteriia; order PCC-6307; family Cyanobiaceae; genus BAIKAL-G1. Next base: position 15,011 of record CAINZT010000003.1, on the reverse strand, counting down.
GATCTGTTGCCAGAGCTCCGGCAGGTTGGCCGCCGCCGGCGCGGTCTCCCCAACTGGCACAGGAGTCGGCTCTGGGGTTGCCGGTGCCGCGGGCCTAGGGGCTGGGCTGGCCGATGGGCCTGTTGGCGAGGGGCTGCTTGTGTGGGGGACTGGGGCTGTGGCGGAGCCGCCAGGGGCTGGTTCGGCTGGCCGGGCGTAGCCCTGGGCCGGGGCCCCATGCCCCTGGGGGCTGGCTGGGGTGGCGTTTCGCACCGGCGGCGCCTGGGCCCCTGAGGCACTTGGGCCCGCCGGCGCTGCAACCACGGTCGGTTGGGCTAACAGGCCCAGCACCAGCACCTCCAGCCAGAGGCGTGGCTGGACGCTGTGGCGCAGCTGTTGTTCGCTGCCCTTGAGCTGGCTTTGCCACTGCAGCAACTTGGCCGTGCCCAATTGCTGGGCCAGTTCGGGCAGCTGGGGGCGGAACTGGGGCGAGAAGCTAGTCAGTTCGAGTCGGTCCGGGGCCACCGCCGCCAGTACCAGGTCCCGCAGCAGGCTGGTCAGGCCCTGCAACACCGCCGACGGTTCCCGGCCCCGGTCGAGCAGCTCCCGGCAGGCCTCCACCACGCCCAGGGGTTCATAGCGGGCCAGGGCCGTGGCCAGGGCCAGCAGCTCCTGTTCCGGCACCGCCCCCACCAGCTCCCACACGGCCATCGGCTCGATCGGCGCCGGCAGCAGGCTCAGTTGGTCGAGCAGGCTCTCGGCATCGCGCAGGCCCCCCTGGGCCCGCTGGGCCACGACGTGTAGGGCCTCGGCGGTGATGCCGATCTGCTCTTCGGTGGCGATGTAGCGCAGGTGGCCTTCGAGGGCGTCGAGGGGGATACGGCGGAAATCAAAGCGCTGGCAGCGGCTCAGGATCGTCGGCAGCACCCGCTGGGGGTCGGTTGTGGCGAGCACGAAGACCACCCGCGGAGGCGGCTCCTCCAAGGTTTTGAGTAGGGCGTTGAAGGCGGCCGTCGAGAGCATGTGGCACTCGTCGATCACATACACCTTCCAGCGGGCCTGAACTGGCGCAAAGCGGGAGCGCTCGATCAGTTCGCGGATGTTGTCAACGCCGGTGTTGGAGGCGGCATCGATCTCGATCACGTCGAGGGCATTGCCGGCGGCGATGCTGGTGCAGAGGGCGCAATGGCCGCAGGGGTCTGGGGTGGGACCCTCACTGCTGATGCAGTTGAGTGAGCGGGCCAGGATCCGGGCGCTGGAGGTTTTGCCCGTGCCCCGGGGCCCGCTGAACAGGTAGGCCGGCGCGATGCGGTTCTGACGCAGGGCGTTGCCCAGGGTGGCGGCGATCGCCTCCTGGCCCACCAGCTGGTCGAAGGTTTGGGGCCGGTACTTGTGGTGCAGCGGCTGGTAGGCCTGGCTCATGGGTCGCTGCGTCCGGACTCCGTCCCCGCGAACAGGCGGACTCTGAGGCTAATCCTCATGGCCCTTGAGCAGCTCGTCGAGCCGCTGTTGCAGCTCCTCCACCTCGCTGAGCTTGTCCTCCAGGCGCTGGGCCGCCAGGCGCAGGCCAGCAAAGGCCTCGGCGCCGGCATTCGCCCCGCCCCCGGCACCGCTCCCTGACCAGGTGGCGCTGCCCTGGCCCCAGCGGGCTTCTGCCTTGGTGAGTTCCTGTTCCAGGGCCTGCTGCAGCTTGAGGCGCAGGCCTTCGAGCTGCTCCAGGCTGCGCAGCGCCAGCTCCCGGCCTTGCTCGATCGGCAGGCCATCAAGCCGCAGGCCCTGGCGCAGCAGCAGGCGCACCCCGGCCAGCAGGGCCGCCGGCACCATTTGGCCCAGGGCCAAGGCGCCGAGGCTGCCCGTCTGGAGCCAGCTCTCTACTTGGGCGCTGCGGTGGCGGCCGGTTTTGCACCAGTGGGCGAAGTGCTCGCAGTTGTTGAAGATCAGGTTGTAGCGCTGCTCGCCCAGCCGTCCCAGGGCCCGCCCCAGGGTGACCCCCGGCGGGGAGCAGCTGCCGGGGGGATAGGGGACGGTGGCGATGGGCTGGCCCAGGCTGAAGTCCTCCAGGCTGCTGCGCCGGATCTGGCGGCCTTCCAGGTAATGGGCCACCGTGCCATCGCCCAGGTCGATGCCATGGTGCTCGAACAGGCCGTGCTGGCGGGGCACCTTGAGGTGGTCGGCGCTGGCCAAGGGAGGGGAGGCAGATCAGGACACCAGAAAGGGACGGGCCTTCCGGTTGGGTGTTCAGGCCGATTCGCGCTGGGCCCGGTCGGTTTTGCTGCTGGGGATCGCCAGCACCTTGGCCTTGCTGCGCTGCTCCACCAGTTCCTGGGTGATCGTGAAACTCTTGACCTCCGTGCTGGAGGGCAGGTCGTACATCACATCAAGCATCAGTTCTTCGATGATGCCGCGCAGGGCCCGTGCACCGGTTTTGCGCCGATGGGCCTCGGCGGCGATCGCCTGCACGGCCCCCGGCTCAAACTCCAGGTTGACGTTATCCATGCTCATCAGGGTCTGGAACTGCTTGACCAGGGCGTCGCGGGGGGTGGTGAGGATCGATTCGAGGGCGTCGGTGTCTAGGGGTTCGAGCATGGCGCTCACCGGCAGCCGGCCGATGAATTCCGGGATCAGGCCGTAGCGCAGCAGGTCGTCCGGTTCGAGGTGGCGCAACACCTCGGAGGCCTGGAGGTCCTTGTGTTGGCGACTGCGGCCATCGGCCGGCAGGAAGCCAATCGAATTACGGCCCAGGCGCCGTTGCACCAGATCCTCCAGCCCCACAAAGGCGCCACCACAGATGAACAGGATCTGGCTGGTGTCGATCTGGATGCAGTCCTGATAGGGATGCTTGCGGCCCCCCTGGGGCGGCACGTTGGCCAGGGTGCCTTCCAGCAGTTTCAGCAGGGCCTGTTGCACCCCTTCGCCGGAGACATCGCGGGTGATCGAAGGGTTCTCGCTCTTGCGGGCGATCTTGTCGATCTCATCGATATAAATGATGCCGCGCTGGGCCTGCTCCACATCCATGTCGGACTTCTGCAGCAGCCGCAGCAGGATGTTTTCCACGTCTTCGCCGACGTAGCCCGCCTCGGTCAAGGTGGTGGCATCGGCCACGGCGAAGGGCACATCCAGCATCTCGGCCAGGGTCTGGGCGAGCAGGGTTTTGCCGCAGCCGGTGGGGCCGATCAGCAGGATGTTCGACTTCTGCAAGCGGGTGGCGGTTTGGTCCGTTTCCCCCTGGCCATCGCCCTGCCAGGCCAACCGCTTGTAGTGGTTGTACACCGCCACCGCCAGCACTTTTTTGGCTTCCTCTTGGCCGACCACCTGTTGGTCGAGGAAGGCCTTGATCTGGTGGGGCTTGGGCACCTCGGCCAGGGTGGGGGCCGGTTTGGCGGTTTTCTTGCTGGGGGCCTTGCTCTTGGTTTCGGGGGCGCTGCGGGCCGCCACCTGGCTTTCGGTCAGCTCCTCATCAAGAATTTCGTTGCAAAGATCGATGCACTCGTCGCAGATGTAAACGCCAGGGCCGGCAATTAACTTGCGGACCTGCTCCTGGGACTTGCCGCAGAACGAGCACTTCAGGAGGGCGTCGAACTTGGCCATCGAGGGGAGCGTCTAAGGGGTAGGTCCAGGGCAGGTGGGGCGTGAATCTGGGGCGGAAGCTGGAGATGGGTTTTAGACGGGAGTCACTTCGGTGACGACCCGGTCGATCAGGCCGTAGGCGACGGCCTCGGCGGGGGAGAGGAAGTAATCCCGGTCCGTATCTTCGGCGATTTTTTCCAGGGGTTGGCCCGTGTGTTCGGCCATCAGGCCATTGAGGGTGTCCTTGAGGAAGAGGATCTCCTTGGCCTGGATCTCTATGTCTACGGCCTGGCCCTGGGCGCCGCCGAGGGGCTGGTGAATCATGATCCGGGCGTTGGGCAGGGCCAGGCGCTTGCCCTTGGTGCCGCCCGACAGCAAAAAGGCGCCCATGCTGGCGGCCAGGCCGTAGCAGATGGTGACGATGTCTGGGGCCACCTGCTGCATCGTGTCGTAGATGGCCAGGCCCGCGGTCACCGAACCGCCAGGGGAGTTCACATAGATCTGGATGTCCTTTTCGGGGTCTTCGGCCTCCAGGAACAGCAGCTGGGCCACGAGGGCATCGGCCACGGCGTCATCGATGCCCGTGCCCAGGAAGATGATCCGCTCGCGCAGCAGGCGCGAATAGATGTCAAAGGCCCGCTCACCCCGGCCGGATTGCTCCACCACCGTGGGCAGGACCCCAGGGGCGGCCTGGGGTCCGGGCGCGATCGCCTCGGGGCGGAAGCCCTGCCATTGGTTCAGGACCGGATGGTGGCGCAGGGCTCGGGGTTGGGCGTCGATCACGCGGCCGTAGGGCTTAGGGCAGTGGAGTCAATCTATGGCGCTCAAGCGGGCCCGGCGGCGCCGGCCTCGGCGGCGGTGGCCCCAGGCTCCTTGGCGGCAGCTTTTTTGGCAGCTGCAGCCTTGGTCTTGGGCGCCGGCTTGGCAGCGGGCTCATCGCCTTCGGACTCTTCAGCTGCCAGCTCCTTGGCCAGGTCCTCAGCAGACTTGGCGGTGATGGTGCTGTGGGTTTCGAGCCAGTCGAGGAGCTTCTGGCGCATCAGGTCTTCTTGCACGGCCTGGCGCAGGCGGGCCGGATCGATGCTGCCGCTCTCGCTGATGCTGCGGGAGAGCTCCTTGATCTTGGTTTCGAGCTCCTCCTCGGCCAGTTCGATCGCTTCGGCCAGGGCCAGGGCCTTGAGGGCCAGGCTGCGGCGCAGGCGCTTTTCGGCTTCGGGCCGGGAGGTGTCCCGCAGGCTGCGCACCAGTTCGGGGGTGAACAGCTTGCGCACGTCCATGCCCTGCTGGGCTAGCTGGCCGGCGGTCTGCTCCAGCAGGGCGCGGATCTCTTCCTGCACCAGGGTTTCGGGCAGTTCCACCTCGAGCTGCTCCACCAGGGCGTCGAGCAGGGCGTCGTGGCGGTTGGCCTTGTCGCGCCGTTCGGCGTCTTCCTGGAGACGGGCTTCCAGGTCGGCGCGCAGCTCGGCAAAGGTTTCCTTATCGCTGGCCTGCTGGGCGAAGGCGTCGTCGAGCTCGGGCAGCTCCTTGGTCTTGAGGTCGGTGAGGGTGAGCACGAAGCTGGCGGCCCGGCCGCGGCAGTCCTCCTGGGGGTACTCCTCGGGGAACTGGCAGGCCACGGTCTTGGTGTCGCCCACCGCCATGCCGATCACCCCTTCGACGAAGCCGGGGATCATGCGGCCCTCTTCCAGTTCCACGTCCATGCCTTCGCCACTGCCGCCGCTGATCGGGCTGCCGTCATCGCTGAAGGTGCCGCTGAAGTCGACAACGGCCACATCACCGGCCTGGGCGGCCCGGTCCTCGACCGGCACCAGGCTGGCCAGCTTCTGGCGGGACTGCTCGATCCATTCATCGACCCGGGCGGGGTCGTAGCTGACGGCTTCGCTAGCGGCCACCAGCCCCTTGGTGAGCTTGAGGCTGGGGGTGGGTTCCACATCCAGCTCCAGGATCAAGGTGAGCTCCTCGCCGGGGGCGAAGCGCTCCAGCAGGGCCTCGAAGCCGCCGGCCAGTTCCGGTTGGCCGATCGCCGGGATCGCTTCCTGGGCCAGGGCGTCGCGGAACACGGCATCGATCAGGTCCTCCAGGGCCGTGGCGCGCACCCGCAGGGGGCCGATTTGTTGCAGCAGCACCGGCTGGGGCACCTTGCCCTTGCGGAAGCCGGGCAGCTTGATGCTGCGGCTGAGTTTCGCCAGGGCAGCGTCGTAGCTGGACTGGCTACGGCCCGCCGGAACGGCCACTTCCAGGGCCAGGCGGCTGCCCGGGCGCGGGCTGGTGGTGACCTTCAGGCTGGCGGGGGCGGCGGCGCTGGCGGCAGAACTCATGGCGGGCTAGGGGGGAGGAACGCCGGACCGGATCGGCGGGGCAGCCCCCGATCCTAGGAACTGACCCCACCAGCCCCCAGGGGTGCCGCCCTTGGGCCCGATCGCCAAGGACCGAATGGGCACGTATTGTTCCTTCCATCCCATCCGGTGATGGGTTGGTCCGGCCGCTGCCCCAACCCTTCGCCTCCCATACGTCCCCCCTACCAACCCCTTCTCACCGACCCCAGACCCCACTCGATCCATCTACACAAAGACCCGTTCTGGTTCCGTTTCAATTCAGTCCCAGTCCCAGTCCCATTCCCAGTTCCAGTTCCAGTTCAGCGCCCTCAAGCCCCAGACCAAGCAGCCAGGGCAACGCCCCAGCTGATTCAGGGGCCCAGCTCCCGATCCTGAGGTCCATTCAGGGTCCCCTCCAGATCCAGGCCAGGCTTCCATCGGCGGCTTCGAGCCTTGGCAGCACGGGGATTCTTCAGCAGACCCGAGTCCTGGCCAGGTCCCTTTCCCCTTCCAGCGGCTCCGATCCCAGGTCCCAGCCTTAGGCGGATACGGGATTCCGTGAGTCCAGGGTCGAAGGGGCGAGCCAGCCACCCAGGGTCTGGCCCCAGCACCTTCCGGGCCCAACAGCCACCAGGTCCCTAGCTGAATCGGACCCAAGCCTTTCCTGATCCACCCCGCAGCCTGCTTCAAGCCCCACGCCTGCTTCGCCAGGGCCTTCCCGCCCCAACCGTTCCTTCCACCCCTGCCGCCCTTGTCCCTCCCTACCGCCAGCTCCCTCCCCAACCGGCCCCTGAAGGTGGCCGTGCTCGGTGCCACCGGGGCCGTGGGCCAGGAACTGCTCACCCTGCTGGCCGAGCGCCAGTTCCCGGTGGCCGAGTTGGTGCTGCTGGCGTCGCCCCGTTCGGCCGGTCAGTCGTTGACCTGGAATGGCCGGGTTCACACGGTTGAGCCGGTGAGCGCCGAGGCCTTTGCGGGCGTCGATGTGGTGCTGGCCTCCGCTGGCGGGTCGGTGTCCAAGCAGTGGGCGCCGGTGGCGGCAGCGGCCGGTGCCGTGGTGATCGACAACTCCAGCGCCTTTCGCCTTGATCCCCAGGTGCCCCTGGTGGTGCCGGAGGTGAACCCCCAGGCGGCCTTCGCCCACCAGGGGATCATCGCCAACCCCAACTGCACCACGATCTTGATGACCCTGGCCCTGGCGCCGTTGGCGGCCCGGCGGCCCCTGCGTCGGGTGGTGGTGAGTACCTACCAATCGGCTAGCGGCGCCGGCGCCCGCGCCATGGAGGAGCTGCGCAACCTCAGCCAGACCGTGCTCGATGGCGGCAGCCCCGAAAGCACCGTGCTGCCCTATTCGCTCGCCTTCAACCTGTTCCTGCACAACTCGCCCCTGCAGGACAACGGCTACTGCGAAGAGGAGCTGAAAATGCTGCATGAAACCCGCAAGATCATGGGCCTGCCGGAGCTGCGGGTCACGGCCACCTGTGTGCGGGTGCCGGTGCTGCGGGCCCACTCTGAGGCCCTCAACATTGAGTTCCACGAGCCCTTCCCGGTGGAGGAGGCCCGTGCCCTGTTGGCCCAGGCGCCTGGCGTCGAGTTGATCGAGGATTTCAGCGCCAACCGCTTCCCCATGCCCACCGATGTCACCGGCCGGGACCCGGTGGCCGTGGGCCGCATCCGCCAGGACCTGAGCGAACCGAATGCCCTGGAGCTCTGGCTCTGCGGCGACCAGATCCGTAAGGGTGCGGCCCTCAACGCCATCCAGATCGCCGAGCTGTTGCTCGATCCTGCCGCTGCGGATCGGGCCGGCGCCCCAGCGAGTGAAGCGGCTGCGGGAGTGGGCCGATGACTGCTTTGCTTTCAAGCCCGCTCACCCCTGGGGCCGCCTCCCCTGCCCCGTTCGGCCGGGTGGTGACGGCCATGGTCACCCCCTTTGGCGCCGATGGCGCCGTGGATCTTGATCTGGCCGGCCGGCTGGCCAGCCACCTGGTGGACGAGGGCTGCGACGGCCTGGTGCTCTGCGGCACCACCGGCGAATCCCCCACCCTCAGTTGGGAGGAGCAACACCAACTCTTTTCTGCCGTCAAGGCTGCCGTGGGCAACCGCGCTGCCCTGCTGGCGGGCACCGGCAGCAACTGCACCGCCGAGGCGATCGAGGCGATCGGCCAGGGGGCCGCCCTCGGTGCCGACGGGGCCCTAGTGGTAGTGCCCTACTACAACAAGCCGCCCCAGGAGGGGCTAGAGGCCCATTTCCGGGCCGTGGCCCTGGCGGCGCCCGAATTGCCGCTGATGCTTTACAACATCCCCGGTCGCACTGGCACCAGCATCAGCCCGGACACCACCGCCAGGCTGCTCGACCTGCCCAATGTGGTGAGTTTCAAGGCCGCGAGTGGCACCACCGAGGAGGTCAGCCAATTGCGGGCCGTCTGCGGTGAGCGGCTGGCGATTTACAGCGGTGATGACGCCCTCACCCTGCCGATGTTGGCCGTGGGCGCCGTGGGCGTGGTGAGCGTGGCCGGCCATGTGGTGGCCCGCGAGATCAGCCAGATGGTGACAGCCTTCCTCGCTGGCGATCACGCCTCCGCCCTAGCTCTGCACGAACGGCTGTTGCCCCTTTGCAAGGCCCTGTTTTTGACCACCAATCCGATTCCCGTCAAAGCCGCGCTGGAGTTGAGCGGCTGGCCCGTGGGCGCCCCCCGTCTTCCCCTTGTCTCCGCCTCCAGTGATGTGCGCGAACGATTAACCACAGCCCTGGCAGCCCTGCGTCCCACCTGACGCCAAGGCCTATCCCAGCCCTCCAGCCCCACCTCCCAGCAGCCCTGCCTGCAGAACGGTTCGGAGGCATTGCATCAGCCCAGTTCCCTGTCCTGTCCGGCCCCCCGGCATCCCTTCCCCTTCCTTTCCCCTGATGAGCCCATCCAATCCGATCACCCGTAACGCCAGCGCCGCCCGCTCCGAAGCCAACGACAAGCAACCCACCCTGCGGGTGATTCCCCTCGGTGGTTTGCATGAGATCGGCAAAAACACCTGCGTTTTTGAATACGGCGATGACCTGATGCTGGTGGATGGCGGCCTCGCCTTCCCCAGCGATGGCATGCATGGCGTCAACGTGGTGTTGCCCGATACCAGCTATCTGCGCGAAAACCAGAAGCGGATTCGCGGCATGATCGTGACCCACGGCCATGAAGATCACATCGGTGGCATTCCCCACCACCTCAAGAACTTCACGATTCCGGTGATCTATGGGCCCCGTCTGGCCCTCTCCATGCTCACGGGCAAGATGGAGGAAGCGGGCGTGATGGATCGCACGATCCTCCAGACCGTCTCTCCACGCGACGTGGTGCAGGTTGGGCAACACTTCAAGGTGGAGTTCATCCGCAACACCCACTCCCTCGCCGACAGCTTCTCCCTGGCGATTACCACCCCCGCTGGCGTGGTGATCTTCACCGGCGACTTCAAATTCGACCACACCCCGGTCGATGGCGAGTATTTCGACATCCAGCGCATGGCCCACTACGGCGAGCAAGGGGTGCTGTGCCTTTTCAGTGATTCCACCAACGCCGAGCTGCCCGGTTTCACGCCGCCTGAGCGGGCCGTGTTCCCCCACCTCGATCGCCACATTGGTAATGCCGAAGGCCGGGTGATTCTCACCACCTTTGCCAGCTCTACCCACCGGGTCTCGATGATCCTCGAGCTGGCGATGAAGCATGGCCGCAAGGTCGGTCTGCTGGGCCGCTCCATGCTCAACGTGATCGCCAAGGCGCGCGAGCTTGGCTACATGCGCTGCCCGGATGAACTGTTCGTGCCGATCAAGCAGATTCGCGACCTGCCCGACCGCGAAACCCTGCTGCTGATGACCGGCAGCCAGGGGGAGCCCCTCGCTGCCCTGAGCCGTATTTCCCGCAGCGACCATCCCCAGGTTCAGGTCAAGTCAAGCGACACGATCATCTTCTCGGCTAGCCCGATTCCGGGCAACACCATCTCGGTGGTGAACACCATTGACCGGCTGATGATGCTCGGAGCCAAGGTGGTTTATGGCAAGGGCGAAGGCATCCATGTCTCTGGCCATGGCTCCCAGGAAGACGACAAGTTGATGCTGGCCCTGACCCGGCCCAAGTTCTTTGTTCCCGTGCATGGCGAACACCGCATGTTGGTGGCCCACGCCAAAACGGCCCAGTCCATGGGCATCCCCGCCGAGAACTGCCTGATCATCGAAAACGGCGATGTGGTGGAACTCAAGCCCGAGTCGATCCGCAAGGGCGATCCGGTTAAATCCGGAATCGAACTGCTGGATGCCTCCCGCAACGGCATCGTGGATGCCCGGGTGCTCAAGGAGCGCCAGCAACTGGCTGAGGATGGCGTGATCACCCTGCTGGCCGTAATCAGCACCGATGGTGTGATGGCGGCGCCGCCCCGGGTCAACCTGCGCGGTGTGGTCACCACGGCCGATGCCCGCAAGATGTCCCTCTGGGCCGAGCGCGAGATCGGCTGGGTGCTGGAAAACCGCTGGAGCCAGTTATCCCGCAATAGTGGCGGCGCCGCCCCCGATGTTGATTGGATGGGCGTTCAACGCGAAATCGAAGTGGGCCTGCAGCGGCGCCTGCGCCGCGAGCTCCAGGTGGAACCGCTGATCATTTGTCTGGTCCAGCCGGCCCCTGGCGGCACCCCCGCCTACAAGGGCCGCGCCGATGCCGAGCCCGACAGCCGCCCGGCTCCCCGGGGTGGTCGCCGCGAGGGCGGTCGCGATGGCGGCCGCGAACTCAGCCGGGAAGTGAATCGCGATGTCAACCGTGACGTCAACCGCGATCGCCCGGTCCAGGCCACCGGCGCCACGGCGATTGCTTCCTCCCAGCCAGCGATCCAGGCCCAGGCTGTTGCGCAAGCCCCGGCCGCTGCCGAACCCCAGCGCCAACTGGTTGCAGTGACGGCGGCCGAAGCTCCGGTCGAAGATCCGGAACTGGCCGCCACCCGCACTCGCCGCCGCCGTTCTGGCGCCTCCAGCTGAGGGCCCATCGCTTGCCTGGTCCGGCCCTGTTGCTGGACTGGGCTGGTTAGGCCCTGACTGACGAGGGGGGCTGGCTTCCGGATCGGCCCGGCCTTCGTTCAGGGGGTCTCCGGGCCCCTCAGGGGCCCTTCGCCATCTCAGGGAAGGTTCCAGTCCCAGTCCCAGGCCCAGTCCCAGGCCGAGGCCGAGGCCGAGCCAAGTCTCAGCGCAGCACCACCCGCAGTAGGCCCTTGGCGAGCTCGGCGGCCTCAGCGGGGCTAAAGGCCTGGGGACTGTCGAGCCCCGTGGCTTCAACCGGGAGATCGGGCTCCTCGATCACCTCCACCACTTCTGGTTCGATCGGTTCGCTGGTCTCGACCAGGTCCGCTTTTAGAGGAGCATCGGTGGCCGTTGCCCAGGGTTGGGCCGCCTCCCCTGTATCTGCCCGGTCAGGCTGGTCCTGGGTGCCCAGGCTGGTGAGGTCCTCCAGCCAGGGCACCGCCGCTCCTGAACCAGCTTCAGATGCTTCGCTTGGGGTGGCTGCTTGGTTGGCGTTGGCCGCCTGGATGTCAGAAGCGATCAGGTTGGCGCCAGCCTGCCGGCACAGGATTACCCCCTGCTCGGCCAATTCCCGGTAAGTGGGGTCGTAGCTCTGCTTCAACACCTGTTGATAACAGGGCAGGGCCTTTTGGGGCTGGCCCAGGCCATAGAGATAGGTGTGGCCGATCAGCAATTGCAGCCTGAGCTCCAGCTGGTCTTCCGATCCGGTGGGAATGCGGGGGAGGAGTTCCTGGGCCAGCTTCAGGGCCTCAGGAAATTCCTGCATGCTGTAGGCATGCTCGACGGCGATGTAGGCGTCCTGAAGGGTGGTGCTCACAAACGGTTCAGGCGGTGGTGCGGGGAGAGGCCTTGCGGGAGTCTGACCGGCCCTTCGGCTGGATGTCTGTTGTTGACGCTGCCGGGCACGGCTAGGGCCTTTGCTAACGCCAGGACTAGAACCAGGGCAAGGGTTATTAAGGCCCTGGGCCAGCGCCCGCTTCAGGGGGCAATAAAGCCAGCATGGGACGGGTCCAGCGCAGCCGCCAACCATGGCCCAAGGGACGCTCCCCCGGGCCCTCCTTGGGTTGGAGGTGACCGAGCAGGGATTCCAGGCTGGCGGCCTCCAGGCTGAGGCCGCTGTGGCGTTTGAGCCAGTGGTGCAACAGCCGCCCCTGGTTGGCCCGGCCCAGGCGGGTGAGGGCGACCCGGTCCAGGCCCGGGGGCGAGGCTCGACCTGCCTCGGGGGTGCCCTCACCGGCCTTGGCGGAGTTAGACGCGTCGCCGTTGGGCAGCGGGTTGGGGCTGTGGCCATCTGGGGGCGGGTCCCCCTCTGGGCTGGGATTGAGTTGGAGCAGGGCGAGATCGAGCAACTCCTCCAATCCGCCCTGCTCCTGTTCGAGCCGCTCCGCCAGGGCGCTGATGCGGTTGGCGCAGCCGGGATGGAGCTCCTCCAGCACCGGCATCACCTCCTGGCGGATGCGGTTGCGGCTGAAGCGGGGACTGGCGTTGCTGGGGTCGAGCCAGATCGGTAGGGTCCAGTCGGCGCAGAACTGCCCGGTGTCGGCCCGGGCCAGGCCCAGCAGGGGGCGCACCAGGTTGATCGGCGAGCCAGGACTGAGGGGCCGGCGCCGCCGCAGGCTGGCCAGGCCCTGGCGGTGGCTGCCCCGGGCCAGGTGCAGCAGCAGGGTTTCGGCCCGGTCGCTGGCGGTGTGGCCGGTCACCACATGGGCGCAGGCCCGTTCAAGGGCCAGGGCTTCGAGGCGGTCGTAGCGCCAGGCCCGGGCCGCCGCTTCGCTGGCAGGGGGGTCGCTGGCCCGTTCCAGCGTGATCGTCAGGCCCCAGCCCTCGGCCCAGGCCTGGAGTTCTTGGGCCTGGCGAGCCGATTCGGGGCGCCAACCATGGTCGCCATGCCAGAGGTGCAGGCTCCAGCCATGCAGGCGGCCCAGATCCTGTAGCAGCCGGGTCAGGGCCATGGAGTCTTGGCCGCCAGACACAGCCACCAGCAGGGGCGCCCCGGCGGGCAGCAGCTCCGGGTCGCGGCGCAGGCGTTGGTGCAGGGCGGCATGGATTGGGCCCCAGGGGGGGCGGCTCTGGCCGCGGACGCCGGAAGGCCCCAGGGGCGCGCCTGGCTGTGGTGAGGCTTCGGATGGGAGAATCGGCTTCATTCGCTGTCCGGCCGCCCATGTCCCGTCTGTCCAGCCTGCCGCTTCAACTGCAGCAAGCCCTGGCCTCGCGGCGCCTGCTCAAGGTGATCGCCGGTCTCACCAATTTTGATGCCTCCTCGGTGGAGCGCATCAGCCGCGCCGCTGGCCTGGGTGGCGCCGACCTGATCGACCTGGCCTGTGATCCCGCGCTGGTGCGCCGTGCCGCCGCCGTGTCAGGCCTGCCGATCTGTGTGTCGGCCGTGGATCCCGAGCTGTTCCCCGCCGCCGTTGCCGCCGGCGCCGCCCTGGTGGAGATCGGCAATTACGACGCCTTCTATCCCCTCGGTCGCCTTTTTGATGCCGCCGAGGTGCTGGAACTCACCCGCCGCACCCGGGCCCTGCTGCCTGAGGTGGTGCTGTCGGTGACCGTGCCCCACGTGCTGCCCCTCGACCAGCAGGAGCAGCTCGCGATCGACCTGGTGGAAGCCGGCGCCGACCTGATCCAGACCGAGGGCGGCACCAGCGCCCGTCCCTTCAGCGCCGGCAGCCTTGGCCTGATTGAAAAAGCCGCCCCCACCCTGGCCGCCGCCCACGCGATCAGCCGCGCGGTGTCCGTGCCCGTGCTCTGCGCCTCCGGCCTCTCGGCCGTGACCCTGCCCCTGGCGATCGCCGCCGGGGCCAGTGGCGTCGGGGTCGGTTCGGCCGTGAATCGCCTGGGCGATGAGCTGGCCATGGTGGCCGTGGTGCGCAGCCTGCGCGAGGCCCTGGGCAGCGGCGCAGCCGTTTCGGCCCAGTCCTGAGCGGCGGCGTTCACCCGCTTTTTGCTGTCCCCCAGGTGAATGGTCAGGCCCGTCCGGGCTCCTTTCGGGGGCTCCTGGCGGGTTTGACCGCTTTTCAGGGTCGGTGGACCACCCCCTCTCCGGTCCCGCTGGGCTGAGAATGGCCCGATGGCCCACTTCGAGCTCCACGCCCCCTACGAACCCAAAGGCGACCAGCCCTCGGCCATTGAGGCCATGGTTCGGGGCGTCGACGGCGGCGAGCGTTACCAGACCCTGCTGGGCGCCACCGGCACCGGCAAAACCTTTTCGATCGCCAATGTGATCGCCCGTACGGGCCGCCCCACCCTGGTGCTTGCCCATAACAAAACCCTGGCGGCCCAGCTCTGCAATGAGTTGCGGGAATTTTTCCCCAACAACGCCGTTGAATATTTCATCTCCTACTACGACTATTATCAGCCCGAGGCCTATGTGGCGGTCTCGGATACCTACCTCGCCAAGACCGCCTCGATCAACGAGGAGATCGATATGTTGCGCCACTCGGCAACACGCTCGTTGTTTGAGCGCTCCGATGTGATCGTAGTGGCCTCGATTAGCTGCATCTACGGCCTGGGCATTCCCTCGGAATACCTCAAGGCGGCGGTGAAGTTTCAGGTGGGTGAGACCCTGGACCTGCGCGGCTCCCTGCGGGAATTGGTTAACAACCAGTATTCGCGCAACGACCTGGAAATTTCCCGCGGCCGTTTCCGCGTGCGCGGCGATGTGCTCGAGATCGGGCCGGCCTACGAGGATCGCCTGGTACGGATAGAATTGTTTGGCGATGAGATCGAAGCGATTCGCTATGTCGATCCCACCACCGGCGAGATCCTGCAAAGCCTCGACACGATCAACATCTATCCCGCCAAGCACTTTGTGACCCCCAAGGAGCGTCTTGAGGGAGCGATCGCGGAAATTCGCGGCGAGTTGCATGATCGCCTCGACCTGCTCAACCGCGAGGGCCGGTTGCTGGAGGCCCAGCGGCTGGAGCAGCGCACCACCTACGACCTGGAGATGCTCGAGCAGGTTGGCTATTGCAACGGCGTCGAAAATTACGCCCGCCACCTGGCCGGCCGGCCAGCCGGCACCCCGCCCGAATGCCTGATTGATTACTTCCCCAAGGACTGGCTGCTGGTGGTCGATGAAAGCCACGTCACCTGCTCCCAGCTGCAGGCCA
>CAINZT010000002.1 GCA_903855705.1 uncultured Synechococcus sp. | reverse complement strand
GGGCCGCATCTCCCTGTCCACCAAGGCGCTCGAGCCCGAGCCCGGCGACATGCTCACCGACCCCCAGAAGGTGTTCGACAAGGCCGAGGAGATGGCCGCCCGCTACAAGCAGATGTTGCTGGAGCAGGCCGAGGAGAACGAGCCCATGGGCGTCACCCTCGACTGATCCGCCAGCGCGCGTCGCCAGCGGGGCCCCTGCGGAAAGCACAAGCTTTCGGCAGGGGCTTTTTCACGGGTTTCTACCTGGGAACCCTGGCAGGCCGGCGCCGATCAACCAGAAAAGGTGCTACTCGGATCGCTTGGCAAGCCCTGCCAAGCTGTCCATCCGCACCTTGCGTTCCCTCGGGTTCCTTCCGCCATGCCCCGCCTACTGCTGCGCGGCGCCGATCTCGGCGACGTTGAGGCGGTGCTGTTCGACAAGGACGGCACCTTGAGCCATAGCGAACCCGACCTGCTCACCCTGGCCCAAGCCAGGGTTTTGGCCTGTTTAGAGCAGGTAACGCCCCAGCAGCGGGCGCCCCTGCAAGACCTGCTCGAGCGGGCCTACGGCCTACGGGCGGGCGCCATCCATCCGGCTGGTGTCACCGCCGTGGCCGCCCGGGACCACAACCTGATCGCCACGGCCACGGCCCTGGCCCAGGTGGGCCTGGGTTGGCCAGAAGCCCTGGCCATCAGCGAGGCGGTATTTGCTGGTAGCGACCAGGGTGACCGGCGCCGCAGCGGCGAGCCGGGCAGCACCAGCGACCTCACCGCCGGCCTGCGGCCCCTGCTGGAGGCGCTCCATGCCGCCGGGGTGGTGTGCGCCGTGATCAGCAACGACGATCGTGCCGGCATTGAGCATTTCCTCGCCAGCCACAACCTCGGCGGCCTGTTTGCCGGCTACTGGAGCGCCGAACACCGCCCGCGCAAACCCGATCCCGCCGCGGTGCATGGCCTCTGCGCCGAACTGGAGCTAGCGGTGGGCCGCTGCGCCCTGATCGGCGATGCCAACAGCGACCTACAGATGGCCAGAGCCGCCGGCATTCCAACCCAACTCTGCATTGGCTACATGGACGGCTGGAGCAGCCCGCCGCCCCTGGCGGAGCCCCATCCCCTCATCCACCACTGGTCAGAACTCAGCGTGCAGGCGGCTGCTTGAGCTTGGAGTTGGCTGCCCGTTGGGGGCACAACGCCCCCGCGAAGTGCGCCGGCCCACAAGCGGGCCAGCGGCCTGGCCATAAGCTGGGCACCTTGATTTGGCACCCAACGGGATGGCTCGTTACGTCTTCACCTCGGAATCGGTGACCGAAGGCCATCCCGACAAGATCTGCGATCAGGTCAGTGATGCGGTGTTGGATGCCCTGCTGGAGCAGGATCCCGCCAGCCGGGTGGCCTGCGAAACCGTGGTGAACACAGGGCTTTGCCTGATCACCGGCGAAGTCACCACCACCGCCCGGGTGGACTTCAACACCCTGGTGCGGGGCGTGATCGAGCGCATCGGCTACAACGGCGCCCGCGCCGGTGGCTTCGATGCCCACAGCTGCGCCGTGCTGGTGGCCCTCGACCAGCAATCCCCCGACATCGCCCAGGGCGTGAACGAGGCCGACGACCACGACGGCGATCCCCTCGATCGCATTGGCGCCGGCGACCAGGGGATCATGTTCGGCTACGCCTGCGATGAAACGCCGGAGCTGATGCCCCTGCCGATCAGCCTGGCCCACCGGCTGGCCCGCCGCCTGGCCGAGGTGCGCCACAACGGCAGCCTCGAGTACCTGCTGCCGGACGGCAAGACCCAGGTGAGCGTTGTTTATGACAACGACCGGCCGGTGGCGATCGACACGATCCTGATCTCCACCCAGCACACCGCCGAGATCGACGGGGTGTCGGAAGAAAAGGCCCTGCGCGAGCGCATCGCCGCCGACCTCTGGAGCCACGTGGTGCTGCCCGCCACCGCCGACCTGCCGCTCAAGCCCAGCCTGGAGGCCGTGGGCGCCACCGCGGCCACCCGCTTCTTGGTGAACCCCACCGGCAAGTTCGTGGTGGGGGGTCCCCAGGGGGATGCGGGCCTCACCGGCCGCAAGATCATCGTGGATACCTACGGCGGCTATGCCCGCCACGGCGGCGGCGCCTTCTCCGGCAAGGACCCCACCAAGGTGGACCGCTCCGCCGCCTATGCGGCCCGATACGTGGCCAAGGCCCTGGTGGCCGCCGGCCTAGCCCGCAAGGTGGAAGTGCAGCTCAGCTACGCGATCGGCGTAGCCAAGCCCGTGAGCATCCTGGTGGAGAGCTTCGGCACCGGCCGCCTCGACAACGACAGCCTCACCGCCCTGGTGCAGGAGCACTTCGACCTGCGTCCCGGCGCCATCATCGAGATCTTCAAGCTGCGCGACCTGCCCCAGCAGCGGGGCGGCCGCTTCTACCAGGACGTGGCCGCCTACGGCCACTTCGGCCGCAGCGACCTGGACCTGCCCTGGGAAAACGTGGACGCCATCGCCGCCACCTTGAAACAGGTGACAGCCGCCCAAGTCGGCGCCGCCTAAGCCCTGACCCAAGCCGTCGCGGAGCTGCCGAAGGACGCCCCTGGGGGTTCCCTGGCCCTGGGGGTGGATCTTGGCACGAGCGGCCTGCGGCTGGCCCTGCTCAACGGCCGGGGCCAGCTGGTGGCCGAGCGCCAGGCCACCTATCCGGGAGCCTTTGAAGCCGCCGCCAGCTGGCGCGACGGCCTAATCGCCCTGGTGGCCAGCCTGGAGCCCGGCCTGCGCCGCCGGATCAGGGCGATCGCCCTCGATGGCACCTCCGGCACCCTGCTGCGCTGTGACCCCAACGGCAATCCCTTGGGGGACGCCCTCCCCTATCACCGGGCGTGCCCAGAGCATCAGGCCACCTGCGCGGCCCTGGTGGCGCCCAGAAGCCCCGCGGCAAGCGCCAGCGGCAGCCTGGCCCGGGCCCTGGTGCTCCGCCAAGGCGCCGTTGGGCCGGGCCTGCTGCGCCATCAAGCCGATTGGCTGATGGGCTGGCTCCTGGGCGACTGGCTCTGGGGCGAGCAGGGCAACAACCTCAAGCTGGGCTGGGACTTGGTTGAGGGCCGCTGGAGCGGCACGCTCAGCAGCCAGGACTGGGCGCCCGAATTGCCCGAAGTGGTGGCCAGCGGCACCAGCCTGGGAGCCCTGGGAGCCAGCGCCCGCGCCGCCTTGGATCTGGAGCCGGGCTGCCTGGTGGTGGCGGGCACCACCGATGCCAATGCGGCCGTGCTGGCCGCAGATCCCCAGCCGGGAGATGGCATTGCCGTGTTGGGCACCACCTTGGTGCTGAAGCAGTTCAGTCCCGAACCCATCAGCGGCCCGGGCATCAGCTGCCATCGCCTGGGCGGGCGCTGGCTGGTGGGCGGCGCCTCGAACGCCGGTGGCGGCGTGCTGCGCCAATTTTTCTCAGGCCAGGACCTGGCCGAACTCAGCCGCCAGATCAACCCCGACCAACCCAGCGGCCTCAAGCTGCGCCCCCTGCCCCGGCCCGGCGAACGGTTCCCGGTCGACGATCCCAACTTGGAGCCGGTGTTGGGCCCGCGGCCGGTGAGTGATGCCCTATTCCTGCAAGGGTTACTTGAGGGCCTGGCGGCGATCGAGCGGGACGGCTGGCAGCGGCTCCAAGAGCTGGGGGCACCGCCGATCGCGCGGGTGATCAGCCTGGGGGGCGGCGCCCGCAATCCCCAGTGGCGCCGCATCAGGGAACGGTGCCTGGGGCTACCGGTGTGGAATCGGCCAAACCTCTCTGCCGCAGCTGGGGTGGCGAAGCTGGCGCTTGCGGCCCTGGCGCCAGGGCCTGGCGCGAGAATGGCAGCTGACCCTTCGGCCCAGGCCACCCAACCCCATGAATGAGCGCGTGCGCACGGTGTTGTCGATGGGCCTGTTCGTGATCCTGGCCGGCTATGTGGGCTTCAGCGGCCTGCGGCTGGCCGTGCTGCTCTGGCAGCGCTTCGCCGCGGGCTGAAGCCAGGTCGCCAAGCGCCAACAAAGCGCCGCCCGCACCCCTTCGCCCCCAGAATCGGCCCAACCCAACCTGCTGCATGCCATGGCCGCCGACCCCCTTAGCCCCGCCGTGAGCGATCGGATCTGCAAGCACATGAACGACGACCACACCTCTGCGGTGCTGGCCTACGCCCGCCACTACGGCGGCATCAACGAGGCCAAGACGGCAACGATGCGCAAGGTTGGCCCTGAGGCCATGGAACTGGAGGTGGATGGCCAGCCGGTGCTGGTGCCCTTCGACCATGTCTTGAGCGACAGCGAAGACGCCCACCGCACCCTGGTGGCCATGCTGCGGGCCATGCCCCGCCCGGACGACGCCTGAGCAAAGCCCAGGACCTGGCCCTGGGCGGTTGAGCTAGGCGATTGGCCTGGGCAGGCGATTGGCCTGGGCAAACCGTCCAGGCATTGGGAACCCTTGAGCCCGTACCGCGAAGCCCCAGGCCATGCTCAGGGCCCTGCTCCAGGCCAGTCTCAACCTGATTAGCGCCAGCCCCTGCCCTGTGTGCGGTGGCGGGGCCGATCCCCCGGAGGAGCGAGGGCCCTGCCTTAGCTGCCGGGAGAGCTTCGCCCTGCCCCCAGGGGGCCTGGCCGGCGAGACGCCCCTGCCCTGGTACGGCTTGGGCCCCTACGACGGGGCCTATCGCCAGTTGCTGCTCAGCCTGCGGAAAAGGCCGAAAGAGGGGGTGTTGCGGGGCCTGGCCCGGGCCCTGGCCCCGGGGGTACCCGATGGGATCGGAGGCACGATCCTGGTGAGCATCCCCAGCTGGAAACGCCAAGGCAATCCCCTCCCTGGTCTGGTCGTCCAGCAGCTGATCGGCCAGCAGCGACAGGGTCCGCCGTGGGGAGCCCGTGCCCTGGCGCTGCTGGAACGCAGCCGGCCGACCCTGGGCCAACACCACCTGGATCGCCAGCTGCGCCTGAACAACCAGGAGGGCACCTTCCGCCTTCAGCCCGGCCACCGGGCCGCCTTGCCGCAGCTGAAACGCCAGCCGATCTGGCTGGTGGATGACATCCTCACCACCGGCGCCACGGCCCTGGCAGCCGCCGCCGCCCTGGAGCAGGCGGGCCTGAAGGTGAAGGGGCTGCTCTGCCTGGCGAGAACCCCCTATCGAGGCCCGGAGCCGGGGCGGGATCGTTCCTGGGCTGAGGCGAGGG
Source organism: uncultured Synechococcus sp. (assembly GCA_903855705.1). Taxonomy (GTDB): domain Bacteria; phylum Cyanobacteriota; class Cyanobacteriia; order PCC-6307; family Cyanobiaceae; genus BAIKAL-G1. The sequence goes on along the minus strand of CAINZT010000002.1, from coordinate 523 downwards.
CGGCAGCTGCCTCCCCAAGGCAGTCGGGCCCAGGGGCCCCAGCTGGTAGGGCCAGGAGGCCAGGGCCGCCCTGACTGGAGGATCAGGCTGCAGAAACGGGGCCGCCAAGCGGGGACCAGAACCCCGTGATCTAAGATCTGCGGGTCGCTCCGGCGACGGGCCGGGATAGCTCAGTTGGTAGAGCAGGCGATTGAAAATCGCCGTGTCCCCAGTTCAAATCTGGGTCCTGGCATTCAAATACTGAGACCAGCAAGGGCATATCTGGTCCTTTTTGCAGTCGCACAAGCGCTTTGGACACTAGATACAGGTCCAATACTGAGACAAGACTGACATCCCTCACCCCTTGAAGCGGTATGGGAGCGGTATGGGATTCGACAAGACGAAAACGGCATCACCAAGGACCCAGAAATCCCATACCAGCGACTCAGTGGACACCCCGCCGAGAGGACCTAAACGCCAGTTGCTCACCCTGGGGAACCAGACCCTTGGGGAGCGGAATGACCAGCGTGGTTTGGTATCTCCG
>CAINZT010000001.1 GCA_903855705.1 uncultured Synechococcus sp. | reverse complement strand
TTGCTCGATGCGGTCGTCGGTGGCGCGGATGCCGGCGGTGTCCAGCAGGGTGAGGGGCACGCCTTGGAGCACCAGCTCGCTTTCGACCAAATCGCGGGTTGTTCCCGGCAGGTCGGTGACAATCGCCCGCTCGCTGCGGCTGAGCCGGTTGAGCAGGCTCGATTTCCCGACGTTGGGCCGGCCCACAATCGCCACCCGCAGGCCCTCGCGCAGCAACTGGCCCTGGGCCGCCCCAGCCACCAACTCCGCCAACTCAGAGCGCACCGCTGCCAGTTCGGCCGCCACCGCAGCACCATCGAGCAAGGGCAAGTCTTCCTCAAAATCCACCCGGGCCTCGAGTTCGGCCAGCTGGTCGAGCAGGCGCTCGCGCAGGCCTGAGATGCGCCGCTGCAGGCCGCCATCGAGGCCAGCGAGCGCCAGCTGGGCGGCACGGCGGCTGCGGGCCGTCACCAGGTCGCTCACCGCCTCGGCCCGGGTGAGATCAAGGCGGCCGTTGAGAAAGGCCCGCTGGCTGAATTCGCCGGCCTGGGCCCGGCGGGCACCGCAGGCCAACACCAGCTCCAACACCCGCTGCACGCAGATCAGACCACCGTGGCAGTGGAACTCCACCACGTCCTCACCGGTGAAACTGCGGGGCGCCTGCATCAACAGCAGCAGGGCCTCATCGATCCGCTCGCCCGAAGCCGGATCCACCACATGGCCATAAAGAATTCGATGGCTCTCCCAAACCTGGCTACCGGGCGCCTGAAACAACCGCCGGCCAATCGCCAGGGCCGCCGGCCCCGAGAGCCGCACAATCGCCACACTGCCCTGGCCCGGCGCCACCGCCGTGGCAATGGCGGCAATCGTGGCCGCTGGATCGGCCACATCAGCACTGGGATTAGGCAAGGGCTGGGCTGACTGGCCTGGGGCCAGCGGGCTAGGAATTCCCTCCAGTCTCGGACTCAAGCGCCCGGTGGCTGGTGTATGGGTGCTGGCCTTGACAGCCCACCACGGCCTGGTCAGACCTGTCGACTCAAACCGCCGGGAACCCCGGGCACACCATCAAATCAATGTGCCCCCCCAAGGGCTGGCGCCACTCGCGGAACTCGGCCGCCAGGGCCCGTTGCTCGTGCTGGTGCTCGGCCGCCTCCAACTCCTGGAGCCGCTGGTGCACCAGATCGAGGGTGTCGTCGATCAGCTGGGCAGCTTGTTCGGAGGTCATCGGCCAAGCAGCGAAGTGGGCGAGTTGTAGGAACGCCCCTGCTGGCGGGTTGTAGCGATCGGTACGGCAAGCAGGCCCTGTGCCTGGTCCCTGACCCGAATGGGCGTCAGGGAGGGGGCGATCCTTGCGGCCGGAATGCGGGTGCTGTTAGCAGAGACAACATGCCAGCCGATGGGTAGACAGCTCAGGCCAGCGCAGAAGGAGCTGGTGGCTTTATCCATGGAGAGGCCATTTGGATGGTTAGGGCTCTTGCCCCCACCTTCAATGCCCGAATGGGACGAAAACCCAGCAGCTCCACAGCAAAGATACGCCATAACTTCTGATCAAGAGCTACGGCCAGGCTGCCATTGCCAATGTGGGTTGTTGGTCAACCAATGCAGAGATGCTGTCGTGTCTTGCCTTGCCTTGCCTAAGGGCCAAAGCCGGTAACCAGAAGATTACCCACGGCACTGGTCGCAAAGTACTGGGCGGCTTCAGCCTGTTGACCGGATTATTGCTAGCCGGGTCGGCATCGGCAAATCCAGTTACAACCATATCGGCGAATGGCAAGAATTATGCAGTGACCTATCAACAGTTGAATCTTTCCAGCCCCTCCGCCCTCTTCCCGCTGCAATCTCAACCCTGGTGGGGGAATCAATCCCTGTCCCTAGAATTAGCCACTAATCTAGCCGCCCTGGGCTACGCCTTGAACGCCAACAGTTGGAACAGTGGCGTACCAGGCCCGCCCGGGACCCCCTACTCGGCCTGGATCGCCTACAGCAAAGGAGCCCTTTCCGGCTTCAACAATCAAGTCGGGTTTGCTGTTTACAATGAAGGTCCTCCTCCGTTTGCTTTTGATTGTCCGGAAGGATCTTGCCTCGTTAATTTCACATTCCCCTGGTCATTTCTCACCATTGCGTTTTCGGCTAACGCCTTGCAGCCCTATGCCACAAACCAATCAGTGGGCCTCGATGCCCTAAAGAATCAAAGGGAAATTATCTTAAACCAAGCAGGCGAATGCAACCAGCGGGGTTGGATCGTCCATGACAGTGGGAAGACCCAGTCCAACTCTAGAACCAACAAGCAGCAATCCCTTTGTGTCTTCGTGGAAGGCAGTAACGCTAACGGCACGATCAACGGTACTACGACATTAGGCGGATACAACAGCGCTAACGCCTCAAGTGCCTATGGGTTGGAATGGAAACTCTCCAGACAATGGGTCATTGGCGCTGCCTATGGCTACGGCAGCACAAACCTGAGCAACTTCAATTTTCAGGACACCACCGCAGCAATTAACTCCACGATCAATTCAGGGTCGATCTACGGCGTCTATCGCCCTGACAGGCAGCAACGCTGGAAAATTGTTGCTTTGTTTGGTACCAGCAGCTTCAACTACACCGGCTCTCGATCGTACCTAGGCGATACCGCCACCTCTGCCTACAACGCCAGTGGCTTTACCGGTGCCCTACAAGCGTCCTATGACATTCCCTTAACCACCAATTACAACGGCGAAAAGAATCGCCTCAGCCCTGTTCACATCAAGCCGATGCTGGGTATCGCCTATGGCTCCCACCAGCAAGATGGCTTCTCTGAATCAGGTGCTGGCACCCTGGTCAATGTGCAAGGGCAAACCACCAATTCCCTGCTAGGCACTGTTGGAGTCTCCTTAGAAGCACCCATCCCCTTGAACAAACAAAAGACCACCGTGCTATCGCCCCACATCGGCGTTGCCTATCAAGTTGATTTCCTGGCCGATCAGGATGGCAATCGCTCAATCACAGCTGCCTTGCAAGATGAAGCCACCACCTCCTACACCGTACAAGGGCAGATCCGGGGAGCCAACACCCTCTATCTCAACCTAGGCGCCGATCTGCAACTCAATCCCAAGGCCGTGCTGTATGCAGGCGTGAATTATCAAGCCTTCAACAATGGCGATCAGATTGGCTATCAGGGTGGGTTGAGGTATAGGTTCTAAGGGCCTATGGCTGTCCTAACCAATGCCAGACCTCCTCAATCACGCTGCCTACCAAAGCCCCCTTAGCAGGCCCTAATTTGCGGTTGGCATTGCGGAAGCATTCTTAGGAGACGGCACAACTAGGTGGGGAGAACCCGCACAAAAATCCTCATTTTTCATATAAACAGCCGAAGTTGTGATGCCAGTGGCATCAACAGTCTGGATGGTCATAATCACGTCTAGCTTACAGTAGTCGTTACTGCCTGCCTGCCCTTTCCAAGTAAATGAGGCTTCCTTGCCTGGTTTGATTCCGGAGCCCAGGTTGAAATGCCAAATTTGTTTGTAGCGACCGTTATAGCCCGCCGGAATAACAGGTGTTTTACAACTCACCAGATCATACGGATCAACCATAGCATTCAGATTTCCCTTGTTAGCGGCTGCAAAAGCCTCCTTGAATGCGACTGCCGTGTCAGCAACAATGCCAGGGCCAGCCTGCAATTTGCAAATGGTGGCACCCGTTGTGTTCTTGACAACAAAGGGGTAATCATCGGCGGCAAGCGCACCTTGAGAAAGACCAACACCAGCCGATGCACAAGCGAACAAAAACCGCATGCAAGCCACCCTGACAATGCGTTGATGGGCGAACATTTTACCTAAACTTACTTAGAAAATCCTAGCGAATCGGATCCCATTGTCAATGGCTAAGCGCCTGCAAAGTGAATCCATGAAACACCTGATCGAAGTCTGCAATCGTCGCCGGACACAAAATCTAGACCTGAGCATGGCTAATATGCCGCTAACCAACAAGTAACGCCTCGCCAAGCTCTTCCCCAACCAGCCGATCTAGGCCCTCTTGATCCAGCATAATCGCAAAAAAGCCTAGGGCCCGATATTGCTTGGCCACCTGTTCGGCGTACAGGTCTGAAAAGTAGGGGCCCACCAGATAGGTGGTGCCTCCAGCCACTTGTCGCTCGACCACAGTATCGAGCAAACCCATGAGGGCCCCAGCCTGCTCATGGGAGCGGGTCACAATATTGACATAGCGATACGTGGCCTTGCTGCCATGCACATAGGCATTGAGCTGGTTGGTTGTCTCGGCCATGGTAATCTCTTCTTCAACCGTAACCTTGCCATCGGCACGGATAATCAAAACCACAAGATCAGCCAGCTGGCGGGCCTGGTCTTTCGGTGGATTCAATTCTAAGTAACTGGTCACAACCTGGCTCAAGGATCTCAATCGAAGCGAGGCATTGGCTAGCTGATGGTCATCGATAGCCTGCCAATCCAATGCAATCTGCCAATGGTCAGCAAAGGTTTGAATGAGTTCACGCTCAGCCTGATCAAGATCACCATCAATGGTAGCCAACTGGCATAGAATGTCGATGATTTGACGCGCGCCCGTTGGCCGCACCAAGGCCTTCAAAAGATCCCCCAACTCAGATCGTTCCTGGCTCAGGGCCCGCCGCAACATCACCCATAGGGAAATCCTGCGCCGGCCCGCCTCCCACAGGCCAATGCCAATCAACAATTGCACTGTCCTTGCCATAATCCAGAGGCCATTGACAATCGCCACCACCCATAGATGCCTCAGCACACCATCGATGGCAAACACGGTCACGGGGATCAAGCCAACCAGCTTGGACATCGGCGAGATACTTTCAATCACTTGCGGCTCATGCTTACGCGACCACAGCTTGTTGAGTGTGAGATAAATCTCAGCGACAACAAAGCCGCTTGAGCCGTAAACAAGTAGCGACAAACTAGGCTGGAGCAGGGGCATTCGCAGGCAACCGATCAATGCATCCAATATAAATCGTTCTCAACCCTGCTATGGGGCGGCTGCACGCCCAACTCCGATCAGACCAGTTCAACTAAGCCAGGTTGAGGGGAAATCCCCGATCCCGTCATCCAACGGCTAGCACCATCGCCGTACAACAGACGCCATCGAATGGCCCGAGGAATCAGGCTCGGCCCCGAATCTGCCCCAGCCAAGTCTCCAGCAGGTTCCAGTCATCGCGCTGCTCAATCGCCTCCCAGATCCGTTCGATCCCAGCCCGCACCGGGGTGACCTGCAGCTTCCAGCGGGCCAGGGTGGGAGCGACGGTTTTGGGCTGGGGCCAGGTCCGGCTCCAGGCCAGCCAAGCGGCCCGTGCAGGCTCCGGCGCCCCCTCCACAAAAGGAGCCAGGACTTCCGCTTCCGCCGGCAGGCCGCCTTTGGCGATGGGCCGCTCCAAGGCGCCTTAGGCCACCGGCCAGGCCGCGAGCAACTGGCAGGTGGGTGGAAGCAGGTCCGGCAGCTCGGTGCTGGCCAGCCCATCTGGAAATCCTGAATCGAGAAGGCCTAAATCCTGGCTAGCGCCGAGCCGGCGCATCAGGTGGGAGTGGTAATGGGCGTCGTAGGCGGCACCGAAGCGCTCCTGACGCTGCTCCAACTCCTGGCGCGGCCACCCGGTCAACCCTGTTCCCCATAGAAAGCGAGGGCACCCCCTCGCTAGGGCTATCTCCAGTGCCAGTGCCATCCCCCAGATGGGGGTATGTAGCTGGCCTGGGCATGGCGCCACAGACGCTCAAGCTGCTGGGGCTCGCGCCAGTGCAGCAGCCGTTCGCAGCTGCCACAGCGCCGGGGGTGCGGGCCAGGCGCACCATCACCGAGCTGCGCGTGGGCGAGGGTTCATCGCCGCGCCAAAGGGCTTCGCCAGTTTCCACCAGGCTGCGGGTGCGGCTGGTGCTGACCCCCAACCGGTGCAGGGCCAGCAGGGCCTGGCGCGCCTCGAAGCGGCCGTAGGCCCAGGTCATGGCAAGATCGAGCTCCTCACCATTGAACGCGTGGCGAACATCAACGGCTCTCCACGGTCTGCCTTGGTCACCCTGCTGGTTGTCATCGGGGCTATCGGAAGCTTGGCGTTGCTGGCTTGGCTGGGGGTTGTGATGCTGGATCTCAAGCACCTCAATACAAGTGGATTCACATTGCCGTGAACTTGGGTCGTTGAGCCGTTGCCACAGGTGAGTCTTGGTAGCCGTAGCGGTGAAGTTGCGCTTGGTTGAGTTCGCAAGCGAACCGCTCGATAGCGTTACGAACGGAGCATTTAAGGACGTTGGGACCGATCGCTACGGCAGTAGAACAGCTGTCCCACCCGCTGAATGTGCTCGATCAGCTCGGGAGATTGCAGGCAAGACTGCAACGAGAGATCAAAGCGCCAGGGCAAGAGGAGATCATCGAGGGCGGCATCCAGGCGGGCCAGGGTACCGCCATCCAGGCCGGCCCCGGCAAGGGTGAGATCAATATCAGACCCGGGCCGGTGGCGGCCCAGGGCCCTAGATCCGTAGAGGGTTGCCGTCTCGATGGCCGGGAAGGTGGCCAGCGTGTCTTTGATTTTCGCCACGGCGGCGGCAGGCAGACCATGGCTGGCTGGGGTTGCCTGAGGAGTTGCCTGAACGCTCACGGCCGGCGCTCCCAGTCCTGCAACAGCGTCTCCAGCCCCTGGAAGGCATGGAGATAGCGACTCACCACCGCTGTGACAATCTCCTGCACGGTGGCTTCGTCGTAGGTGTGGGTGCTGAGGTTGCGGTGGCGGATCATCTCCATCCAGGCCTCGCCATCGCTGATCAGCCCCTGGGCGAAGGCTTCCCGGGTGGTATCCCGGGAGCCATACAGCTCCTCCACGCCCCGGGAGGCCAGAAAATCCTTGAGAGTTTTCCAGCTGAGCTCATGGGTGAACTCAAAGGCCTGGATCAATCCCTGGCGCTCCAAATCACTGAGGGTGCGTTGGCCTGAGAGATCAACAGCTTCAACCAACCGCGCCAGGGCTCGGCGGAAATTGCTTGAGCGCTGGCGCCAGCGAACGTCATGACCTGTCATGGCTCCAGGTTAGGGGGCGGACGTCTGCGTGCCAGTGGTTTCGCCCTCGACATGCCTTACCAATTTGACAACAGAAATCTCCGGACGGCAATTAAAGCGCAAGCCATGCACATTACCAAGGCCAGCTGTCACATAGATCCATCGATCACCATAGGGACATAGACCGGCAAGGCAGGACTTATCTTTGATTGGCGCAAACGGCGCCCCCAGGAGCGGCAGCCTGAATTGGCCACCATGGGTATGGCCAGAGAGCATTAAATTCCAATTCAGGGCCTTGAGTTTGGCCTTGGAATCGGGATTATGGGAGAGCAAGAGCTTAAGATCAGCGTTGGCAGTATTGAATGGCTCCTGAATCGCTTCCGGCTCACAATTACGAGCCCACAAATCGCCCATACCGCCAATCGCAATGGCCACATCATTGATGTCGACCAGGGCCCAGGCATTCTCTAAATACTGGATACCCGCGGCTGCGAGCAAGCGTTGAATCGGCCCGGTTGTGGGGTAACCGGCCATGGCCTGGGCCCATGGGCCGCCGTCATGGTTGCCGGGGCAGGCGAAGGTGGGGGCTGTCTGGGATAGCAGCTTCAAGATCTCTAAGAAGCCTGCATCGTCGATCTTGGTTGTGATGTAGTCACCAGTCAGCAAGATTAAATCTGGCTGCTCGTTGATGGCCCTTTGCAGCGAGCGCCTTAAATAGCGCAAGGAGACCGCATCGGAATGGTGCAGGTCTGACAGATGTAGGATTGTGATCCGGTCAGCCCCTGCCGTTGGCGGCAACAGCGCCAAGGTGATGGTTGTTGTTTTAAGCCATCGGGGCTCCACAAACCTGGCATAGCCATAGGCCAGGGCCACGACAAGGCAAGGTCCGGCAAGAACAAGCAGCTCTGGGGACACTTCTATCAAAGCGCAGAGCTAGATTTTAGCACTTTAACTGAACCCTGCCAGGATTTTGCACCTGTGGCGGTTGCTTTTATTGCCAAACGGTCCGTCCCCCCTGCCGACCGCAACTTTCTCCGCTGCAGACCAGGGCGGACTTGAGATGGGTTGAGAGCGCAACGATTTTCGGGTTCGAAGGCATGGCCTTAAAGGCCCTTTGAACCACGAAGAAGTCCTGCCCCCCTTGGATGGCCTTAACCCAAGTGAATTCTGGCAAGCCAGTGCTGGGATTTTTCAAACAAGACAGAAAAAAGACAGAAAAAAGACAGAAAAAGCATGGCCATACTCGTGACCCCTTGCAATCGATACATGTCTAGACGTTGGGCAAAACTAAAGCCAACGCCTCGACATACCAGCCTCCCATTGAGCTGGCGTTGCCTTCCCCAGTCCCATGAGGATCTGCGCCGTCAGCATTTCTCGCCAGCTGGATGTCGTCTCACCAGGGCCAACCCATTCAAAGAGCTTGATCTCTCGGCCTTGCGACTTAGTCACCAATTGCAAGCCAGGCGGTATGGGCATCACCAGAGTGTCCGCCTGGGCCCCTGGGGCTGCCGCTCCATAGGCGGCCAAAACAAGCACCCCAGGCAAGAGGTGCGACAGAAGGTTGTTCATGGAAGGATCAGCACGGCAGGGCAAATAAGTGCAAGCAAAACCCCAAAGCTTGCGCAACAAAGACGTATTTCCTTGGCTGGTAGCAGGGAATCAGACCACTCAAGCGGCCCATGGGCAGCGATCAGACTTAACGATCAGAGTTAGCGGTCAGACTTAGCGATCAGACTTCCGTGCAAGCAAAAACGAACCCCACGGTTGGGGACCATTCGCCCAGGCCAAGAGACTGTCCCCAAAACAACCAACCAGCACCGCTTGATTAATCCAGCGCGACGCCCGCCGATCCCTTTGATGGCTGTTGCAATCTAGCCATCAAGCGTCCGAACCACCACCGATAAAGCCGAAAAGCCAGAGCTGGGTTGGCTGATGTCAGCCTCAACCAATCCCCGTGCGGCACAGATTCAGCACATCGGCCATCGCCCGAATTTGGTTGATCGTGCTGGTGAGTTGGGAAGCGCTGGCCAGTTCGACGCGCAGGTCGATGCGGGCGGGCTTGCCGGCTGCCGTGCGCACGCGGGCATCGCTGACGTTGATGCGGCTGTCGGAGAGGCGGGTGAGGATGTCCTTGAGCACGCCGACCCGATCGAGCACCTCGATGCGCAGCTGCACTGGATAGCGGCGGCTGCCATGGTCGGCGAGGGGATTCCAGCGCACCGGCAGGCGGCGCTCCAGCGGCATTTGGGCCACGTTGGCGCAGTCGGTGCGGTGGATTGTGATGCCGTGGTTGCCCAGGGCAACGCTGCCGACAATGCCTTCACCGGGTAGGGGGCTGCAACAGCCACCCAGCCGATACTCCAACCCCTCCAGCCCCAGGATCGGACTGCCGTGGCCGTGCTCCGCCGGCGCCACGGGGGCGGCTTGCTCCCGTTGGGCGCTGAGGTTGCGGGCCAGCTCCTCGTTACTGAGCACTGGGGCGGACGTCGCCGTGACAAGCCGGATTTCCTCGCGCAGCCGATTAAGGGCCTGTTGGAGAGTGACGCCACCGAAGCCGATCGAGGCCAGCAAATCTTCGGTGCCGATCAGGTTGCAGCGGCGCGCAACCCGGGCCATGGCATCGCCATTGAGCAGGGCATCAAAGCCATCGCGGCCCAACTCCCGCTCCAGCATGGCGGTACCCCGCTGGATATTCTCATCGCGGTGGCTGCGCTTATACCAACCCCGGATGCGATTACGGGCCGTGGGGGTGGCAACAAAATTCAACCAATCAAGACTGGGATGGGCTGACTTGGCAGTGATCACCTGCACAAAGTCGCCATTTTGCAGCGGCGTGGCCAAGGGGCAAAGACGATCATTGATACGCACCCCCTGGCAATGATTGCCAATTTCAGAGTGGATGCGGTAGGCAAAATCCACGGCCGTTGAGCCTTTACGCAGCCCCACCACATCACCATTGGGGGTGAAAACAAACACCTCCTCATCAAACAAGTCTTCCTTGATCGAGGCGAGGAAATCGCTGCTGTCTTCACCCACCCCATCCTTTTGCCAATCCACCAACTGCCGCAGCCAGTTGAAGCGCTCGGCATCACTGCTGGAGGCCGCCGGTGACCCCCCTTCCTTGTACTTCCAATGGGCGGCGATGCCGTATTCGGCCACCTGGTGCATCTCGGCCGTGCGGATCTGCACTTCGATTGGCCGGTGCCGGCCGATCACGGCCGTGTGCAGGGATTGGTAACCGTTGGGTTTGGGCAGGCCAATGTAATCCTTGAAGCGCCCCGGAATCGGCCGGAAGGTGTCATGCACCACGGCCAAAGCGCGATAACAACTTTCGATATTGGGCGTGAGGATCCTTAGGGCCGCCACGTCGTAAATCTCGTGGAACGCCTTTTGTTGGCGCTCCATCTTGCTCCAGATGCCATAGAGATGCTTGGGGCGGCCACTCACCTCGCAATTGGCCAGGCCCGCCGCCGCCAAGCGGTCGCGCAGCAACTGCACCGTGACCCCGAGGCGCTGCTCCCGATCGCTGCGCTTGGACGCGACCTGCTGTTGGATCTCGCGGAAGGCTTCCGGTTCAAGAATTTTGAAGGCCAGGTCTTCCAGTTCCCACTTCAAGCGGCCGATGCCGAGGCGGTTGGCGAGCGGGCCATAGATCTCGCGGGTTTCGCGGGCGATGCGCTGTTGTTTGTCCGGCTTGAGGGCGCCGATCGTGCGCATGTTGTGCAGCCGGTCGGCCAGCTTCACCAGCACCACCCGGATGTCACTGGCCATGGCCAGGAACATGCGGCGCAGATTTTCCGCTTGGGCTTCAGTGCGATTGGTGAAATGGATGCCGCCGAGCTTGGTGACCCCCTCCACCAGGGCCCGCACCTCGGCGCCGAAGTGCTGCTCAATCTCGGCGGGGGTGACGTCGGTGTCCTCGACCACGTCGTGGAGAAAACCGGCGGCAATCACTCCGGGGCTGGCGCCGATATCGCGCAGCAGGTCGGCCACCGCCACCGGGTGAATGATGTAGGGCTCCCCACTGGCCCGCACCTGGCCGTCGTGGAGCTGGAAGGCGAAATCGAAGGCGGCCGCCAGCAGGGCGTCGCTGCCTGCCGGACAGGCGGAGCCAGCGGCGGGAATGCCCTTGTCGATGCAGCGCCGCAACCAGGCCGGCAGGGGGATGCCGTAGTCGTCGGCCGTGCGGGTCGCTTGGAGTCCCCTGGTTAAGTCGCCGTCGGGCTGGCCGGAATTGCGGCCGCTCTGGCGCCGCTCGATCTCGGGCCAGGTCGGCTCCCCAGCTGGCGATGGGCTAGCGGCAGCGGGATCAACGCCAAGATCACAAGAGGGATCCTGCTCGGGGTCTCGGATCTGCTTCCGATCTCCAGCAGAGCGATCGGCAACAGAACGGTCCGCAGCAGCGGGCGCCTCAAGGGGGTCAGCGACGGCCGGGGCACGATCCGCCCGGGCTGCCTCCGTCTTGTCAGCCGCTGCGTTGACCATCCAAGCCCGCGGAGACTCCCATCGTATGCATTTCGCGACACATTGGCGGCGCTGTGTGGGGCTGCCCATCCAAGCTTGGATGCCGTGACCCTGGATACGCGCCATGGCTGCCAGCGAAACGCCTGCCAGCGGATCGCCTGCCAGCGGATTGCCGTCCGCCGCTGCGGCAACGACTAACGGGCCGGACCTGCCGATCCTGAGCCTGCAGCAGCTGCTGGTTCACTACCCCGGCAGTGCCATTGCCACCCTCAACGGCCTCGATCTGGTGCTCCAGCCCGGTGAGCGCCTGGCCCTGGTGGGGCCCTCGGGCTGTGGCAAGAGCACGGTAGCCCGGGCCGTTTTGCAATTGCTTCCCCCCGGCAGCCGCTGCGAGGGCGGCCTGGAGCTGGCCGGCCAGGATCCGCGGCGGCTGGGTCAACGGGATCTGCGACGCCTGCGCGGTGGGGCGGTGGGCCTGGTGTTCCAGGACCCGATGACCCGGCTCAACCCGCTGATGACGATTGGGGAGCACCTGGCCGACACCCTCTCGGCCCACCAGGGCCCAGCCGCCAGCGCCGACCGCCGAAGTTTCACCAGAGCGGGGCTTTTCAGTCGAGGGCCCCTGGGCCAGGGCCGGGCGATCCGGCAGCGGGCCGAGGCCCTGCTGGCCCGGGTCGGCATTGGCGCCGATCGCTACGCCAGCTATCCCCACGAGTTCAGTGGTGGCATGCGCCAGCGGCTGGCGATCGCCCTGGCCCTGGCGTTGCAACCGCCCCTGGTGATTGCCGATGAACCCACCACCAGCCTGGATGTGGCGGTGGCCGGCCAGGTGATGGCCGAACTGACGGCCCTCTGCCAGGACAGCGGCAGCGCCCTGCTGCTCATCAGCCACGACCTGGCCCTGGCCGGCCGCTGGTGCGACCGCATCGCCGTGCTCGACCAGGGCCGGCTGGTGGAGGAAGCCCCCGCCTTGGAGCTGCTCACGGCGCCCCGGTCCGCCCTGGCCCAGCGCCTGGTGGCGGCGGCCCGGGCCCGGGAAGGTCAGGCCACCCCGGCCCCCCGCCAGGCGCCGTTGTTGCTGGACATCGACCAGCTGCGCTGCTGGCATCCCCTGGCCTCCCTGCCCTGGCAGCAGCGCTGGCTCAAGGCCGTTGATGGCGTCAGCCTGCAGCTCCATGACGGCGAAACGATCGGCCTGGTGGGCGCCTCTGGCTGCGGCAAGAGCACCCTCTGCCGCGCCCTGATCGGCCTGGCACCGGTGCGGGGCGGCGCCGTGCGCCTGCAGGGGGTCAACCTGCTCAGCCTGCGCGGCAGGCCCCTACGGCGGGCCCGCCGGCGTATCCAGATGGTGTTCCAGGACCCCCTGGCCTGCCTCAACCCCTTGATGGCCGTGGGCGAGGCGATCGCCGACCCCCTGCTGATCCATGGCCTGGCCAGCCGGGCCCAGGCCCGCGCCCGCGCCCGGGAGCTGCTGGCGGCCGTGGGGCTGAATCCGCCCGAAGCCTTTGAGCGGCGCCTGCCCCGCCAGCTCTCGGGCGGCCAGCAACAACGGGTCGCCATCGCCCGGGCCCTGGTGCTGGAACCCCAGGTGTTGCTCTGCGATGAGAGCGTCAGCATGTTGGATGCCGAAGTGCAGGCGGAGGTGTTAGCGCTGCTGCGCGATCTCCAGAGCCGCCTCGGTTTGGGCCTGATCTTTGTGACCCACGACCTGGGCGTGGCCAGTGGCTTCTGCCAGCGGGTGATCGTGCTGGAGGGCGGCCGGATCGTGGAGCAGGGTCCTGGTGACCAGCTGCTGGCCCATCCCCAGGCCGCGATCACCCGCAGCCTGGTGGAGGCCTGCCCGCGGCTGCCGGCCCTGGCCTGAGGGGGCCGGCCCTAGGCCCTAGGCCACCCGCCGCCGCAACACCGCCAGCAGGGCCTCAAAGGCCTCGGGCAAGGGCGCCTCGAACAGCATCCGTTCGCCCGTGATCGGGTGATCCAGGCCCAGGGCCACCGCGTGCAGGGCCTGGCCGCTGAGGGCGATCGGCAGCTTGCGGCAGCGGCTGTAGGTGGCATCGCCCACGATCGGATGGCCGATGTGGGCGCAGTGGACCCGGATCTGGTGGGTGCGGCCGGTGTCGAGCTTGAAGCGCATCAGTGAGTAATCGCCCAGGCGCTCGATCAAGCGCCAGTGGGTGCAGGCGTGGCGGCCCGTTTCATCGGCCACCACCGCATATTTCTTGCGGTCGGCCGGGTGGCGGCCGATGGCGCCCACCACCGTGCCCTGCTCCGCCGGCGGCACCCCATGGACCACGGCCAGGTATTGGCGCGAGGCGATCCGTTTCTGGATCTGAACCTGCAGCTTCACCAGGGCCTCCTGGCTCTTGGCCACGACGATGCAGCCGGTGGTGTCCTTGTCGAGCCGGTGGACGATGCCGGGGCGCATCTCGCCGCCGATGCCGGGTAGGTCGGGGCAATGGAACAGCAGGCCATTCACCAGGGTGCCGTCCTTGTTGCCGGGGGCGGGATGGACCGTGAGGCCGGCCGGCTTATTGAGCACGATCAGATGGCTGTCTTCAAAGAGCACATCGAGGGGGATGTCCTGGGCCAGCAGGTAGGGCAGGGGCTCGGGCGGCGGCATCCACAGCTGCACCTCATCGTTAAGCCGCAGGGGCGTTTTGGCCCGGCCGGTGACGCCATTGACGCGCACGTAGCCCGCATCAATGAATTTCTGGATGCGGGCCCGGCTCTGCTCGGGCCGCTGGGCCACCAGCCAGCGGTCCAGCCGCATCGGCAGGGGCTTGGGGTAGTGGAGCGTCAGCAGCTCGCCTTCGCCTTCGCCAAAGGCACTCATGGGCTGGGGGGCAGCTCCAGGGCGATTGGCCCCAGCTGGGCGCGGCGGAAATCATCGAGCAGCCGCTGGGCCATGCGGCCCTCGTCGCCGCTGGTGTGGCGGGCTGCGGCCGCCTCCAGCCAGGCGTTGGGGTCTTGGGAGGGGATGCCATAGCGGCGCTCCAGCAGGCCCGCCGCTACGCCGGCGCCGGCCACCGGCTCCAGGAGCGCTAGCAAACGCAGAAAGGCCAGGGCCACCGCCTCGCCCTCGTAGGCCGCCTGGCCAATGTCATCGCAAAGGGCCAGGCGCAGGGCGGCGAGTTGGTCGTCCAGGCGCGGCGGCAACACACCGGGGGCATCGAGCAGGTCGAGGTCTTGGCCGAGGCGCACCCAGCGCAGGCTGCGGGTGACGCCGGCCCGGCGGGCGCTATCGACCACCTTGCGCCGCACCAGCCGGTTGATCAGGGCCGATTTGCCCACGTTGGGGAAGCCCAGCATCAGGGCCCGCACCGGCCGGGGTTTCATGCCCCGTCCGGCGCGGCGGGCATTGAGCTGCTCGCCGGCCCGGATCGCCGCCGTTTGCAATTGCTTCACGCCCGTGCCGACCTTGGCGTCACACCACCAGGGGGTTTGGCCGGCGGCGCGGAACCACTGGTCCCAGGCCTGGCGCGCCTCGGCGCTGACCATGTCGCGCCGGTTGATCACGAGCAGGTGCTGCTTGCCCTTGATCCAGCGCTGCAGGCGCGGGTGGCCGGTGGCGAGCGGGATGCGGGCGTCGCGCACCTCGATCACCAGGTCCACCTTGGCCAGGTTTTCGGTGAGGGACTTCTCGGCCTTGGCGATGTGGCCCGGATACCACTGGATCGCCGGGGCGGCGCTGCTCAGTTGGGCAGCACTGTTCAACTGGGTCGTACTGCTCAGCGGGGCCGCCCTACTGAGCTGGGCATCTGGATTCCCCTCGGCAGCGCTGCTCGCTTCGTCGGCACTGGTCGCTTCGTCGACGCTGCTCGCTTGCTCGGCGCTGTTCGCTTCGTCGGCCGGCCCCCCTTGGTCGTCCTTGTTCAACTGCGCTTCAGCAGCGGCGGCGGCCTCGCTCAAGGCACCACCAACACGGGACAGGGGGCCAGCTGGATCACCCGCGACGCGGTGCTGGCTTCTTCCGGCTCCAGGCTGAGGCCCCGGGTGCCCATCACGATCACATCGGCATTGATTTCATCGGCCACATCGCAGATCACAAAGGCGGGCTTGCCCTGCCGCTCGATCAATTGGCAATCCATCCCCTCTGCCAAAAACCGCTTGCGGGCATCCTCCAGCAAGGTCGCCACGGCGGCCGGGTCGTCCTGCTCGGGCTCCACCACCGAGAGCAGCACCAGGCGGCTCTGGTGTTTCTGGGCCAATTTCAAGGCTGTGGCAGCGGTTTCGGCGGCCTGGCGGCTGCGATCGATGGGAAAGAGAACGGTGTCGAACATGGTGACGAAGGGGACCGGCAGTCGCGACCGGCGATGCGCCGGCAGGTCCCGTCCCCCCTTGTCTTAGCGCGGTCCTTGGCCGCTGGGCACTAGCTGGCGCCCGGGCGGGCCGACGGCGCAGAAGGGCCGCAGGTTAATCTCACCGCTCCTTAGCCCCCGCACCCGTGGCAAAACGCTCCCTGGCCAGCTTGTCCGCCGATGAGCTCCGTGGCAAGCGGGTGCTGGTGCGGGTCGACTTCAACGTGCCCCTCGATGACGCCGGTGCGATCACCGACGACACCCGCATCAAGGCGGCCCTGCCCACCATCAACGACCTCACGTCCAAGGGCGCCAAGGTGATCCTGGCGGCCCACTTCGGCCGGCCCAAGGGCCAGGTGAACGAGGCCATGCGCCTCACCCCCGTGGCCGCCCGCCTCAGCGCGCTGCTCGGCGTGGCCGTGCCCAAAACCGACAGCTGCATCGGCCCCGACGCCGAAGCCAAGGTGGCCGCCCTGGCCAATGGCGATGTGCTGCTGCTCGAGAACGTGCGCTTCTTCGCCGAAGAAGAGAAGAACGAAAGCGACTTCGCCGCCGAACTGGCCAAGCTCGCTGATGTGTATGTGAACGACGCCTTCGGTGCCGCCCACCGGGCCCACGCCTCCACCGAGGGGGTGACCGCCCACCTCAAGCCCTGCGTGGCCGGCTACCTGATGGAGAAGGAACTCCAATACCTCCAGGGCGCCATCGATGAGCCCAAGCGTCCCCTGGCAGCGATCGTGGGCGGCTCGAAAGTGAGCAGCAAGATCGGCGTGCTCGAAGCCCTGATCGACAAGTGCGACAAGGTGCTGATCGGCGGCGGCATGATCTTCACCTTCTACAAAGCCCGCGGCCTGGCCGTTGGCAAGAGCCTGGTGGAAGAGGACAAGCTTGAACTGGCCAAGGAGCTGGAGGCCAAGGCAGCCGCTAAAGGCGTGCAGCTGCTGCTGCCCACCGATGTGGTGCTGGCCGATGCCTTCTCGCCCGATGCCAACAGCCAAACCGTGGCGATCGACGCCATCCCCGACGGCTGGATGGGCCTGGACATCGGCCCCGACTCGCTCAAGGCCTTCCAGGAGGCCCTGGCCGATTGCAAGACCGTGATCTGGAACGGCCCCATGGGCGTGTTCGAGTTCGACAAATTCGCCGCCGGCACCAACGGCATCGCCCACACCCTGGCCGACCTGAGCGGCACGGGCTGCTGCACGATCATCGGCGGTGGCGACTCCGTGGCTGCCGTTGAGAAGGTGGGCGTGGCCGAGAAGATGAGCCACATCTCCACCGGCGGCGGCGCCAGCCTGGAGCTGCTCGAAGGCAAGGTGCTGCCTGGTGTGGCGGCCCTAGACGAGGCCTGATTTCATTCAGGCTTAATCACCCATCTAGCTTTGGTTGGTCGCCTCATGAGGGCGACCAACTTTTGGGCTATTTGAGACCCTTAACAGCGTCAGACGCTCCCGGGGGGCGGACCGTCCTGGTCCTTGTGTTGGGGTTTCCAGGCTCCCTCGGGACCCCGGCCCGGTGGTGGGGTGAGGGCGGGGAAGCCAAAGCGCTGGCGGATCTTGAGCACCTGCTCCATGGTCTGGCGGCGATCCTGTTTCCAGCTGGTGCGCTCCAGTTGCTGACAGGCCTTGATCGCTGGGAGGGTGGCGGCCTGCTCGTAGCACTGGCCAAAGCGCTTCAGGTCCCCTTGGCGCTTGTCAAAGAGCTGGCGCTGTAGATCTTGGCGGGCTTGGAAATAGGCCTTGCGCTGGGCCACGCTGAGCTTGGCCATGGCTTCGGCCTCCTGCTGAAGGTGGGCCTCGCGGGTCTGTTTGGAGGGACCCTGGGGCGGATGGGGGCGCTCGTTGCGGCCCGGGTCATCGCCCGGGGGTGGTCCGCTGGTTTGGGCGACCACAGCCAGGGGGGAACTGAGCAGGGCCATCAGCGCCAGGGGCAGGGCGCGCAGGGAAGAACGGGGGGCCATGGGAGGAGCCGGCAGGGGATGGGGACGTTGTCATCATGACCACGGGTTCCGCCCCAGATGTGACTGGGCCGTCGCCAACCTGTGACGGGATCGGACTGCCCCAGGGCCAGCGCTTCTGCAGCTTTAGCGGCGGCCTCGGGCGCGGGGCTCAGAGCTTGGTCGGCTGCAGGGACCGGCTCAGGGGGTGAGCGCCGCCTTATCTGCCACCACCCTCACCCGCTTCGTGGCGGTGACGATGCCATCGGGATGGACCAGCAGCACCGCCCAGGTTTGGGAGCCGGGATTAGCGGGGGCCTGCACCGTCTTGAAGACGCCGCCGCCGCCGAGGGCCTCGAGCTGGAGTTCGGGCATGGCGGACTGGGCCAGCTGGCGCGGGGTCACCGCCGCCACGGCTCCAGCCAGAACCGCCCCATCAAGGGGCTCATCAACGACCACATCGAGGTCGTAGCGCTGGCCGGTGAGCACCGCATCGGGCACCAACAGGGTCACGGCCAGATCCTTGGACCCGCTGCGCACCAGGGAGCTTTCGCGAATCACATCCTGGCCGTTGAAGCGATCGCCATGGCTCTGCAGCGCAACTAGCTCCGTGGCCACCATGCGGTAGCGGGATTGCCCCTCCTGGCGGCTGCCCCGGGCCGTGATCTCGAGGGTGGGACGGCCGTCGGTCAAGGGGGCGCCAGGGGCCACTTGCCAGCGCAGGTCGGGGAACCGCTCCCGCAGGGCGGCGCGGCGGGCCTCCAGCTCAGCCGGAACGAAATCGGGACCGACCTCAAACACGGCGGCCAGGCTGGTGGGCGCCGGATCGTTGAGGGCCGCTTCGAGGGCCGCTGGAGTGGGGGCCGCCCGCAGGGGTGCCCCAACCAGCAGGCAAGCCATCGCCATCAACGCTGGCAGGAGCGGGCGGAGCGGGGACATGAACGAGCACACGGGCCGGCTTTTAAGTTAGGGCCGCCCGGCTCGGGCGCCAGGCACCGCTGCAGATGTCCATGACCCGGCTCCTGATCGCCGCCAGCGGAACCGGGGGCCACCTGTTCCCCGCCCTGGCCGTCGCCGAGGCCTTGCCACCCGACTGGTCAATCCACTGGCTGGGGGTGCCGGACCGGCTGGAACGGGAGCTGGTGCCCAGCCGCTATCCCCTGCACACGATCCGGGCCGGCGGCCTCCAGGGCCGGGGCCTGAAAAAACTGTGGCAACTGCTGCGCCTGCTCGCCGCCACCGGCAAGGTGCGCCGCCTGATCCGCCGGGAAGGAGTGGATCTGGTGTTCAGCACCGGCGGCTACATCGCCGCCCCGGCGATCCTGGCGGCCCGCTGGTGCGGGGTTCCCGTGGTTCTACATGAATCCAACGCCGTACCCGGCCGGGTGACCCGGCTGCTGGGGCGCCTCTGCAGCCAGGTGGCCCTGGGCCTGCCCCAGGCCGCTGGCCAGCTGCGGGGCTGCCAGCCGGTCGTCACCGGCACCCCCGTGCGGCGGGCCTTCCTGGAGCCCGCCCCCCTGCCGGCCTGGGTACCCGCCGGCGAAGGCCCCCTGCTGCTGGTGATGGGCGGCAGCCAAGGAGCGGTCGGACTCAACCGCATGGTGCGCCCCCTGCTACCCCGCTTGCTGGCGGCCGGCTGCCGGGTGGTGCATCTCAGTGGCAGCAACGATGGCGACTCGGGCCAGTTCCAGCACCCGGCCTACGTGGATTTGCCCTTCAGCAACGCAATGGCAGGCCTGCTGCAGCACGCGGATCTGGTGATCAGCCGCGCCGGGGCCGGCAGCCTCAGCGAACTGGCCGTGGGTGGTACGCCGGCGATCCTGGTGCCCTTCCCCGCCGCGGCCGACGGCCACCAGGAGGCCAATGCTGCCGCGGCCGCTGCGGTGGGGGCGGCAGTCATCGTGTTGCAACACCCCCCAGGCGAGCCGCCCCTGGAGCGGGCGATCTGGCGCCTGCTCGGTCCCCGGCTGCGGCGGGTGGACGCGGGCGGGGAACCGGCGGGCGGCGGGCGCAGCCTCGATCCCCTGCTGGAGCTGCGGCGGGGCATGGGGCGTTTAGCCGAGCGGGACGCCGACCGGCAGCTGGCCCTGGTGCTGCAGGGGCTGGTTGAGGCCAGGGATTGATCGCAGGCTGGGATTGATCGCAGCCAGGGACCGGGCGGGGCCCCCCTAGCCCAGTTCCTGCCCCAGGGCCCGCAGCAGCCGCTGGTTACCGCGACGGTCCTGGAGACCAATGCGCAGCCAGCTGGCATCGAGGCCGGCAAAGGAGCGGCAATCACGGAGCAGGATCCGGTGGCGTTGCTCCAGGGCCAGGCGCAGGGGCTCCAGCGACCAGGGCTGGCCCTCCCGCTCGCCGCGCAGCAGCAGGAAATTGGCCGCCGAGGGCAAGGGCACCAGCTCCGGCAGTTGGGCCAAGCGTTGGCCCAGCCAGGGCCCCTCCGAACCCACCCAGGCCTGCACCCGGCGGATCCAGCGCCCCTGCTCCAGGGCGATTTCGCCCACGGCCCCGGCCAAGCTGTTCACGGGCCAGGGGTCGCGCCAGGCGGCCCAACGGGCCAGGCGCTTGGGATCGGCCACGGCGTAGCCGAGGCGCAGGCCGGCGATCGCAAACAGCTTGGTGAGGCTGCGGATCACCACCAGGTTGGGGTGGCAGGCCACCAGGGGAATCAACGACTGGGCCTCGCCACCGGGCACCAGGGAGAGGAAGGCCTCATCGCAGATCACCAAGGCGAAGCGCTCCAGCAGGGGTTCGAGGCTGGCGCGGCTCCAGAGCTGGCCGGTGGGGTTGTGGGGGTTGGTGATCCAGAGGACCTCGGCCCCAGCGCCCTCTGAACCGGCGGGAAAGGCCTGGGGGGCTGGGCCGGTCCACTGCAACGGCAAGGGCCAGTCGTGCCAGAGGCCACCCCAGCAGGCCAGGGCCCGCTGGTAGTCGGCGAAGCCGGGGGCGGGCACCAGGCTGCAGCCGGCGGCGGCGGCGTCCCGGGCCGCCCAGGTGAAGAGTTCAGCGGCGCCATTGCCAGGCAGGAGCTGGTCGGGATCAAGGCCGTGGTGGCGGGCCAAGCCATGGCGCAGGCGGCTGTGGTCCCTGTCGGGGTAGGAACGCAGGGGCGCCGCCAGCAGGGCCGCCCGCAGGGCCAAAGGCGGGCCGAAGGGCACCACGGAGGCGCTGGCATCGAGGATCTGGCCGGGCCGGCAGCCGAGCCGCTCGGCCGCCTGGGCCAGGTTGCCGCCATGGCGGGCGGGCTCGGCGGCGGTGGAGCCAGCGCCCGAGAAAGACCCTTGCATGGCACCAGTCAAAGGCCCCGCCCCGCCCTCAGGTCCCCATCCAGTTCCAGTTGCACAGGCAATCCAAGATCAAATCAAGGACCCAGTCCAAGCACCAATGCCAGACCCGGTCATAGCTCCCCTGGTCTCACTCCACTGGTCTCGCGCCACTGGTCATCGACGCAAATCGATCATCACCGCAGACCGGTTATCGACGCAGGCCGATCGTCGACGCAGACCAAACATCAACGCAGACCAGTCATTGGCGCCGACCTGACCTTGGCGCAGACCAATCACCGGCGCAAACAATTCTCGGGGGAAGGTAAAATCATCGGCCCAGACCAATCACAGGCGAGAACAAGGGGCAGCACACAGGATCTGCCTAGGTTGGACCGAATTGCCCCAGGCCATGGGTTCCCTGCAACAGGTCCTCGCCCAGATCAACGGCGTCCTCCTCGGTAAAAACGATCAGGTGAGACTGGCAGTGGCCTGCCTGGTGTCGGGCGGCCACCTGCTGATCGAAGACTTCCCCGGTGTTGGCAAAACCACCCTGGCCGAAGCCCTGGCCCGCAGTTTCGGCCTGGCCTTTCGCCGCGTCCACTTCACCAGCGACCTGCTGCCCGCCGACCTCACAGGCCTGCGCCTGTTCGACCAACACCTCGGCCAGTTCCGCTTCGAGCCCGGGCCCCTGTTCAGCCAGGTGTTGCTGGCCGATGAGATCAACCGGGCCAGCCCCCGCTGCCAGAGCGCCCTGCTGGAGGCCATGGCCGCCGGTCGGGTGAGCGTCGATGGCACCAGCCACCAGCTGCCCAAGCCCTTCTGCGTCATCGCCACCCAGAACGGCCTTGACCAGGCCGGCACCTCGCCCCTGCCCGAATCCCAGCTGGACCGCTTTGCCATGCGCCTCAGCCTCGGCTTCCCGCCCCGCCAGGCGGAGGCGGCCCTGCTGGCCGGCCAAAGCACGCCCCTCGCCAGCCTGGCGGCCGTGATCGAACCGGAAGGTCTCGAGGAGCTGCAACAGCAGGCCAGCCGGGTGGCCTGCGAGCCGCCCCTGCTCGACTACGTGCTCGACCTGCTGACCGCCAGTCGCCAGGGGGGCCTGGCCACGGGCACGCCCCTCTCGCCCCGGGCCGGCTGTGCCCTGGTGGCGGCGGCCCGGGCCTGGGCCCTGCTCGAAGGCCGCAGCTATGGGGTTCCAGCCGATGTCCAGGCCGTGTTCCCGGCGGTGGCGGAACACCGGCTCGATGGCGGCCGGCCCGCCCAGGAGCCGGGGGGCTACAGCCGCCAACTGCTCGCCGCCGTCGAGGCGATCCGTTGAATGGCGAGCACCATGCCCCGGCCCGGGCCAATCCCTGGTCCAATCCCTGAGCTGCTCCCCCAACCGTTTCCTGAGCCGCTCCTCGAGGAGCCGCTCCGCGAGCCCTTCCCCGACCGCCTGATTCGGCGACAGCGCAGGGCCAGCCATCGACTCGGCCTGCGCACGCTTTACATCCTGCCGAGCGGCTTCGGCTGGCTGTGGCTCCTGAGTTGCGGCGTGTTGTTCATCCTGGGCGTCCAGGGCAGCAGCCATGGGGCCTTGCTGGCCTACCTGTTGCTGGGCCTATTCCTACTGGCGCCCTATCTCACCCAGTTCAACCTGCAGGGCCTGGAGCTGCGATGCGGCAATCCGGCGCCCGGGTTTGCCGGGGAGTTGCTCACCTATCCAGTACTGGCCACCAGCCGCGAACAACGGCAGGCCCTGCACATTCGCTTCCGCCGATCCGAGCCTGACCTGAGCTGGAGCGGAAACCTGGAGCCTGGCCAGCGGTGGCTGGCCATACCCTGGCGCCCCAGCCAGCGGGGCCTGCAAACCCCCGGGCGCCTGCGCCTGCAATCGAGTGCGCCCCTTGGCCTATTGCTGTGCTGGACCCTCTGGGATCCGCCCGCCCCCCAGCTCGTCTATCCAGCCCGGCGGCCCGGGCCCGTGCTGGAGCTGGATCGATCCCAGACCAGGGGGCAGGACCAGGCCCACGGCGGCGCCGATGACCAGGCCAAAGGCAGCGAACACTGGCGCGAACTGAGCCCCCATCGGCCAGAGGAGGGGCTTGCCCGCCTGGCCTGGAAGCAACTGGCCCGCAGCGGCGAGCGCTACGGCAAACGCTTTGCCGATCCCCAGCCCCGTCCCCACCTGCTGGCGCCGGACCCCGCCCTGCCGTGGGAGCAGGCCCTTGAACACCTCAGCGCCCGGATCTGGCAGCTAGCGGCCAGCGACGAGAGCTATGGCCTAGTGCTCGGGGACCAGACAATCGCCGCCGGCGCCGGCGCCGCCCAGCTGGAGCGTTGCCTCACAGCCCTGGCCCTGGCTCCGCCGTGATCGAACCCCTCGCCCGCCGCCTGCAGATCCTCAGCCTCAGCCTGCTGGGGCTCCAGTTGCTGGACAGCGATTGGGAAAGCCCGCTCAGTTGGGGCAGCCTCACCCTGGTGCTGATGGCCATCCTCAAGGTGCGCAATGCCCGCAGGTCGGCCGACCTGCGCCGGGCCCTCCTGGCCCAGCTGATTGCCCTTGGGGTGCTGGCGGGCCTGAACCCCAGCCTGGGCCAAGGCCTGCTGCAGGCCGCCACGGGCCTGGTGCTGATCGCCGGCCTGCTGGCGCAGGAAAGCGGCGGCGCCAGCAACCTGCGCCAAATCCTCAACCGCAGTGTGCAGCTGATGGTGGTTTGCCTGCCCCTGTTGGTGCTGCTGTTTGTCTTCATGCCCCGCCTGGGACCCCTCTGGCCCTATGCCGAGCTCGGGCGGGCCCAAACCGGCCTGAGCGACCAGCTCAATCCAGGCAGCATCGCCCAACTAGCGCAGGACCCCTCGCCAGCCCTACGGCTGAGTCCAGGCCAAGAAAAAGACCTGCCCCCGGCCGACCAGCGCTACTGGCGGGTGCGGGTGCTCGATCGCTTCGATGGCCAGCGCTGGGTCGCCAGCTCACCGATTGGCCTCTCCCAGCCTTGGACGCCCCCCGCCCCAGCCCAACCAGGCGCAGCCGAGCAACTCTGGCTGGTGGAACCCTCCCCCATCAGCGCCCTGCCCTGGGGGGGCACTGGCGTGCCCCTAAACCCCCAGATCCGCAACACCGCCAAGGGCGAACTGGTCGGCCCCTGGCAGACCCTCGAGCGCCGCAGCTATGGGCTGGCTGCCAGCGACAAGCCCCCCGCTTGGCAACGGCACCCCCCCACTCGCTCCGACCTGAACTTCGCCGCCGGCAGCAACCCCCAGCTGGAAGCCCTGGCCCTGGGCTGGCGCCAACAGCTCCCGCCTGCAGAGCGGCTGGCCGCGGCCCAGGCCCTGTTCCAGGGGCAGCCCTTCCGCTACACGCTCCAGCCCCCGGCCCTGGGGGACGACGCCCCGTTGGATCAGTTCCTCTTCGGCACCCGGGCCGGCTTCTGCGAACACTTCGCCAGCGCCTTCACCGACCTGATGCGGGCGGCCGGGGTGCCGGCCCGGGTGGTGGTGGGCTACCAGGGGGGCAGCTGGGTTCCCGCCAGCCTCTGGGGCCGCGGCTACCTAGAAGTGCTCCAGCAGGACGCCCACGCCTGGAGTGAGGTGTGGCTGGCCGATCAGGGCTGGGTGCGCATCGATCCCACCGCCTGGGTGGCCCCGGCCCGAATCCGCGGCGGGCTGCGCTCGGGTCTGGCGGGCCAGTGGGCCGACCTGGGCCTGCTGCGCCAAGGCCTGCCCTGGCTGCGGCCCCTGACCCGCAGCTGGACCAACCTCGACCTGGCTTGGAGCCAACTGCTCCACTACGACCAGGCCAGCCAAGATGAGCTGATGCGGCGCCTGCTGGGCCCGTTCCGCAGCTGGCAAGGCATGGTGCTGGTGGTGGGCCTGGGCCTGGCCCTAGCCCTGGACGTGGGGATCCTGGGCCTGCTGCGCCCGACCCCCCGCCAGGACCAGCAGCGGCGCCGGCTCGATCGCAGCCTCAGCCGCCTGGCCCCCTTCAACCTGGTGCCCCAACCGGGAGAAACCTTGCCGGCCTTCTGCCAGCGGGCCGCGGCCCAGGTGCCCGAGCTGGCCAAGGGCCTAGAGCACCTGCAAACCAGTTACGAGCGGCTGCGCTTCGCCCCCCGGGGCCAGGAGCGCGCCTGGGCCCGCGAGCTGGCCCGGGGCCTGGGGGCAGCGGATCGCGAGCTGGCTGCCGCCGCCAACCGGCTCAAGCACAGGCCGGTAGAACGGCTGCAACCGCCGGAGCCCCGATGACGCTGCCGCGCCTGCTACCCCAGTCGCCCAGCCTCCAAAAAGGGCCCCTGACCCTGGCTGGCCTGCTGGGGGCCCTGCTTGGGCTCGGCGCCCTGGCAGCTGCCCCGGCCTGGGCCGCCGATCCAGCCCAGGTGGTGCGCCTGCTCGATCGCCACGGCTGTCCCGGCTGCGCCCTTCAGGATGCCGACTTGGTCCATGCCGACCTGCGGGACGCCAACCTGCGCCAGGCCAAGCTGCAGCGGGCCAACCTCAGCGGCGCCAAACTCGATGGGGCCAACCTCACGGGCGCCGACCTGAGCTTCACCAGCCTGGCCGGTGCCTCCCTGCGCGGCGCCGACCTGCGCGGCGCCCTGCTGCTGGGCACGGACCTGAGCGAGGCCGAACTCACCGGGGCCCTGCTCGATCGCAATGGCCTTGCCCAGAGCCACTGGCAGCAGGCCCGGGGCCTGGAGCTCAGCCAGCTCGGCTATGCGGCTCTGCATAACGCCGGCGTGGCGGAAGCCAACCAAGGCCGCTATCCCCAGGCCGAACAGTTCTTCGCGGAAGCCATCCGCCAATTGCCCGATGCGGCGATCAGCTGGATCGCCCGCGGCATCGCCCGCAGCGAACAGGGCAAAACCAGCCTGGCGGCCCAGGACTTCAACTACGCCAGTGTCCTCTATGAACGCATGGGCGATCCAATCGAGGCCGAGCAACTCAAAAAAGCCTCCCAACTGCTCCTGGAAGATCCCAAAGCCGCCAAAAAAGGGGGCAATGGCGTCGGCTCCCAACTAATGGGTGGGGCCTTGGCCGCCTTCCAGTTCCTGGCGCCCCTGGCCGCCAAGGCCTTGGTACCGCTGGGGATCTAACTCGGGCGGCAAGAATCAACCCCCTATCTTTGCAAGCCAGACCCGGGACAAGGGCAGGGTGCAGCAAGGCCAAAGATTGGCTTTCAATTCGCTCTTTAACTAGCCCCCATCAGCTGCCTGGACTCAGCACTACCAGGCTGATAGCCATAGCCATAACTCCCTCCCTCGGTGTCATTAATGATATGGGGCGTAACCATAATAACTAGCTCTCGTTTCTGACGAGTGCCGCCGGAACTGCGGAAAAACTGACCCACCAAGGGGAGGTCTCCCAGAATGGGCCACTTATCCGACGTTTGGGAATTGAAGTCAGAGATCACACCCGTAAGGATCAATGTCTGACCATCCCGCACTCGCACAGAACCCGTATCAAGGCGCCTGACACTGAGGATATTGATCGGGCCACAACCGGTTACAGGCGTGCCGGGCGTACTTGCAGAAACGGAGGGAGACAGGTTAAACGTAACAAAGCCATTGTCATCAATCTTGCTTACCCTTGCCCCAAAAGTCAAACCTGAAGTGCCAAAGTTTGGCGTGCAAGCAATAACGTTGGAAGACGAGCCCGTTGCCGCCGACGAGACGTTATAACTAATAGGGACTTGGGTGCCAACGGTCACAAAGGCCTCATTGGATCTTTCACGGCCGATGGTTGAAGTGCTTAAGGCTGCGCCAATTGTCACGGTTGTTGCAGCACCACCGGTGATCGTCTCCGGGTTATCCGTGAGGATCAAGGTTGGAGACGCCAATAACTTAGTAGAAGACGACGTGATTGAAGCGTTAAGCAGGTTGTAAAACGAATCTGTTGCATAAACAGAACCAGGATTTACAGGAGCAGGAGCCAAAGGCTGCAACACAATCTGGGGGTCCCCATAAACCGGCTTGGCACTGGTGGCGCCTCCAGAGAGTGTGCCAAACTGAGTACTTGTGGGAGGCAACTGATTACCCCACGCCCCGATAAGCTTCCCCTTGTCGCTAACAATAAAATTATTTCCGTACTTGAAGGCAAAGCTATTGCTTAGAGTAGAGTCATTGTCCAAGTTTATATCAAGGATCCTCACCGATAACGCCACCTGCCGCTGACGCAGATCCAGCTGGCGCAGATAATTCTCAGCCACGGCAATCACCATGGGATCACCCACCAGGGTGATCGTCTGCAGGCGGGAATCGGTGGTGCCGGTGAGGCCCTTCAGGGGGCCTGTTGTGGCCCCGTAGGTTTCAGTGGTGGTAATCCGCTGGGTTTCCGTCTGGGTGGTGGTGGTGCCGCCGGCCACCTGGTTGCCCTGGGCCGTGCCGGTCTGGGTGGCATTGGTGATCACAGTCACCTTCGTGATCGAGGCCCCCAGGCTGGCGAGGTAATCAGCGGCGGAATTGGCTGAGGCCTGGTTGAGCCGATACACCTTCGAGAGCTGGGTGCCGAAACTCTGGCCGAGCACATTGGGACCGGCCACAATCAAATTGCCCTCCAGCCTGGCTTGGAGACCAGCACTCAAGAGCACTGAGTTGATGGCGCGGGCATATTTCTCGCCATGAAAAGAGATCGAAACGGGCGCACCCTGGCTCAAGGCCGCATCAAGGGGTTTGCCATCCTTGTCCGTGCCGCCAACAAACACAAAGCCATAGCCGCCCACGTCGGCCAGGGCCATGAGCACATCCCGGGCTGGGGCATTGCGCATCGTCATCGATACGGCTGGGCCATTGAGATTGATAAAACCGCGATTGCGCAACACCATGCTGCCCACGGCCATATCACCCAGGGGGGGCGCCACCGCCCGGGGCTGCAGGGCTGGGGCAAAGGTGGCCTGGGGCACCGTTCCAGGGGTCCGCAGATCGGGCCGGGCCGTCTGGCTGCTGAGTTGGGGAACGGTGCTGAAACTGATCACTAAGTTGCGGCCATCGGCGCCGATCACGGGCCGGGCCAGGGGCAGCCCCGGTAGGGGAACCACCTGAATCTGATACGTGGAGCCGCTGCCCTGCAGGCTGATGCTCTGGATGCCCGCCTCAGGCAGGGAGAGGTTCTGGGCCCCGTAGCGCAACACGGCGGGGCTGGAGGTGGTCAGTTGGCCAGCCCAGCTGTTGCCATTGCGGCCCTGCTGCAACACCGGCGTCGCCCCAGTGCCCTCGATCACCACATCCACCCCACCCGGCTGGCGCCGGAGGCTGAGATGCAAGGAGGCTCCTCCCTGGGCCACCGGCTGGGCCCCAGGACCGGGCTGGCTGGAGGGCGCCAGGCTGCTGGCTATTCCTTGCTGAGAACTGGGACCAGCCGCGAATCCGCGGGCTGCCTGCGAAGGAACAGCCGCCTGCGAGGGAACAGCCGTGAAGGGCAGGGTGATCGCAGAAACGAGCAAACCAGCTAATGATCTCCGGGCCTGGGCACGGGAATGGCCACCTACCCCTACCCAGTTCAGCCTTCTCCTGGGACGACGTTCGATCACGCGAGTAGTTCCACCATCGTCAGCGAAGCGTATGGGGACAGGGCCGCTGCGGCTAGGCATCAAGGGCAAGTTCATGACCTGGCTGGCGTCGATGGCGTTTGGGATGAAGCGGGAGCCTGTTTGGAATACAGGGTCAAAGTGAGCTTCAAGGTTGTGGTGCTCAAGGCCGCAGGGATCGCGGCTGAAGCGGGGGTACTCCCCGTCGGGGATGCACTTGGCTGCTGTTTGAGGCTGAGATCGCTTTGAACCACCAACAAACTGAGCGATTCCAGCCGGCGCAGAAAGGTCAGCACGTTAGGAGCTGAGCCATGGGCCGTGATCAACAGGGAGGTTTTCTGCAACCCAGGAGCCAGGAGGGGATCGGGTGGCTCGGAGGCTTTTTGCGCTTCTGGCGGTGATGCGGGTTTAATTGGAGTTGGAATTGGAATTGGAGTTGGCCCAGGTTGAGCGGGTGCGGCCGTTTGATTCGGTTCGTAGCTGTCCAGCTGAACACCACTGCGGCTGGCCTCCGCTCCGATCTGGGCCATGAAAGTGGAGATGTCACCGCTGCCGGCAATCACCGAGAGCAATTTCGACTGCAAAACCTGGGCAGTGCTATGGCGAAGATGGGCCCGCTCGATCCTGTTTTTCAGCTGGGGAACCTGCTGGAGCAGGGCAGTAAGGCGACTCACCTGCGCCCGATCGTCCTGAAGTTTTTGCCAACTTGGCAAAGCCAAAAACCCCCCGATGCCGAGGGCGGCTAAACCACCCACCAAAGCCGGCACGCCCCAAAGAACCCGCTCTCGGGTGAAAAAAGACTGTAAACGCGTTAGTGGCTCCTGGGCTTGCAGATTAGTCATGGCAACACCCCAGCCGTCTGCAGAATCTCTAGTCGACTGGCCATGCCCGTGGCCTGCAGCCGCTGCAATTGCTTGAGCTGGGCCAGGGGTTCAAGGGCCTTGAATCCAGAAGCAAGTTCAAAATTGAGCTGGCCGGGGGCCGTTGCGCCCTTAGCGCCCTCGCGGCTCACCTTGAGAACCTTGACGGAATCGGGTTGGAACATCGGTGAATAGGCCATTTGCAGCTGCAGGGCATTGATGCGCTGGAAGGCGCCCGGATCGCTGGCCCCTCCCTTGAGGGAGAGGAGTTGCCCCACCACGGAAACCTCCTTCAGCTCCACCCCAGCTGGGGAAAGCTGGAACAGGTTGGCGATTAGGGCCGAACCCGAGGACACGGTCACCAACCCCCCGGCCAATCCCTTGTTGCTTGCCTCCAACCGCTTGGCCTGGGCCTGGGCGCCGTTGAGCTCATCCTCCAAGGCCTTGACCCTGGGCGGGATGAGGCTCAGCTCAGCCAGTTGCGTCTCGACCAGGGAATCCCAAAACCCGAGGGCCAACTGCAGGCCAAGGGCAGGCAAGAACATCCCTCCGCCTAGAAGCCCCCCCAACAGCATCAAACGCCAGGCCTTCTGCCCCTTGGCTGGGTCGCCCGGCAAACCGACCTCGATGCGGCGCTGCCGTAATAAGTCGACAGGGGCCTGAAACAAGCTGCTCATCGGTAGGCCTCCACCAAGGCCAGACCCAACAACCGCAACAACTCCACCCCGGCAGGTTGGGCCCCTTCCTCCGAGATCGGCGGCTCAGGTGCGGCCTCTAACCAGCCCAGGGCAAAGGGATCCGCTACCCCAACCTCCCAAGCTGGTAACAACTGCCGCAGGGGGTCCACGACCTCCTCCGTCAGCGCCGCCTGGGATCCATGCAGCAGAAGCCGAATGGAGGTCACGCCCCGCTCCTGTTGGCGCCAAAAGTCCAAACAACGCCTCAGGTCATCGGCGAGGGACCCAAGTCCAGCCAGGGAACCGCCCAGCAACTGCTCGTAGACAGGAATCCCTTTCTGAATCAAAACGAGCCGACCGCTGTCTTTTTTGAGTTCCAACACCGCTACAACCTGGCTATCCGGTGCATCGCTCAGCACAGGATCGATGGCCCGCAGCAGGCAAACCTGGCCAGCCTCCAGGCCATCGAGAGCCAAGCCAGCCAGCGCAAAGGTCTCGATCCAACCCTGAAGCAGCGCTTGGCGGACGGCCAGGACCAAGGAGGTGGGGGTGCCATCACCGCGCTGCGGGTCCAAGCGAATCTCGCGAATATCGGCCGCCTGGATCGGCAACCGGAAGCCCCCTTCACGACCCCGTTGGATCAACAGGCGCCGTGGATCCTCGGGCCATTCAGCCCCAGGCCATTGCACCAGGTGCCATTCAGTCGCCACCTCGGGCAGGACCGCCGCGACCCGCGCTCCGGCAAATCCCCGTTCCACCAGCAGGTCGCCGATCAAATCAGCCAGGGCCTCTGCCCGCATTGGGGTGCCCTGGTCACAGGTGCCAGCCGGCAAAGGAACCCGCTCCAGCCACTTGACCATGGGGATGCCGCCCCGTGATTGCAGGACGAGCAAAGTGAGAAAATGGTCGTCAAGCTCAAGCAACACCCGACAGGGAAATAACCAGGATTTCAGTGGGATAAGGCGATCGACGACTCCCGCAAGCACCAAGAACGACTACCGAGAATGAGTTCAATAGTATTGGATTTTTACCGCCAAGTCACTCCACTGCCGACCGCTTCTCCGATGTTGCGGAAACCATGGCGATCTAGCTGGCTCAACAAACCCTCCAAAATCGCCGGCACCAGGGCCGGCCCGCCATAAATCCAGCCGGTGTAAACCTGGATTAGGCAGGCGCCCGCCGTGATCCGCTCCCAGGCCGTTTGGGGCGAATCGATGCCACCCACCCCGATCAAGGGCAGGGCTGGGCCCGCAGTCGCCCGCAGCCGCCGCATCACCTCCAGGGCCCGGTGCCGCAGGGGCGTCCCACTCAATCCGCCCGCTTCCTCCGCCAGGGTGCGACCGGTCTGGACCAGGCGGCGCCCCTCCAGGCCAAAGCGATCCAGGCTGGTGTTCACCGCGATCACGCCAGCGAGGCCCTCCTCATAGGCGAGGCGGGCAATGCCATCGATGGCATCGTCCTCCAGGTCGGGGGCAATCTTGACCAGCAGGGGCGGACAGGCTGGCAACCGCCGCAGCCGTTCCACCAGCCGCCGCAGCTGGGCCTCTCCCTGCAGCTCGCGCAGCCCCGGCGTATTCGGCGAACTGACGTTGATCACGGCGTAATCGGCCAGGGGCGCCAGTAGCTCCAGGGAGGAGGCGTAGTCATCGCCAGCCAGCTCCAAGGGGGTGGCCTTGGATTTGCCCAGGTTCAGGCCCAGCACCGCCGGCCGCTGGCCTGGGGGCTCCAGGGCCTGCCGTTCCAGCGACCGCAGCACCGCCTCAGCGCCGATGTTGTTAAAACCCATGCGGTTGAGGGCCGCCCGCTCCGCCGCCAGCCGGAACAGCCGCGGCCGGGTGTTGCCGGCCTGGGCCTGCCAGGTGATTGTGCCCAGTTCGGCAAAACCAAAGCCGAACTGGTGCCAGATACCGGCGGCCACGCCGTTCTTGTCGAAGCCGGCGGCCAGGCCGACTGGATTGGCGAAGCGGCAGCCAAACAGGCTCTGCTCCAGGCGCAGATCGCGCCGCTGCAGCTCGGCCCCCAGGCCGGCCAAACTGCCGGACACCAGGGGCCAGTGGCGCCGCAGGGAGGACTGGCCCAGGGCCGCCAGGGTCAGCTGGCTGAGCTGCTCGGCATCGGCGCCCTCATCGCGGCTGAGCAGGGGGGCCACCCACTGGCGATAGAGGCCCGCCGTGCTGGTGGCAGCCCCCGGTCCTGAACCTGGTCCAGACCCTGGTCCTGAAGGTGTTCCTGCCGGGATTGGCTCTGCCATGGCCTCAGGTCCCCGGGATCACAGGTTCCGATCCTGCCGCGCCACGCTCCAGGTGCCAGCGTCCATCCCCATTTGGCCGCACCATCCAATCCCGCCAGGCCCAGGGCGTGGCCTTCTCCGCCAGCTGCTTGATCGGCAATTGCACCAGCTGGGCCAGTTCCACCAGGCTGAGGGAGTAGCCCCCCGCCGCCAGGCGATCGGCCAGCTCCAGCCGGCTGAGCAGCTGACTGAGGGCCGCAGGAGCCGGCTCCTGGACTGGTCCACCCTCTCCTGCCTGGTCTGCAGCGCGGACCGGCTGAGCCGCCCCCGATCCATTCGCGACCGCTTTTTTCGTAACGGTCTTTGTCCCTCCGCCAGGCCCGGTCTTGGCCCCGTTGGGCGTCTTGGTGTCCAGGCTGATCTCCGCCTGGGGGCTGGCCTGGGCCAGGGCCGGCCGGCCCCCCTTCGCGAAGGCCACCGCAATCGCATCACAGCGATCGTTGTCGGGATCACCGCTATGGCCTTTCACATAGGTGAACGGCACCGCCGGCAAACGGGCCCGATCGAGGGCCTCCCAAAGCTCGCGATTCAGCACCGGTGACCCGGAAGCGGTGCGCCAGCCCTTGCGCTTCCAGCCCGCCATCCACTTGGAGAAGCCATCGATCACATAGCGGCTATCGGTGCGGATCGTCAGGCTGGGGTGGCAGGGCAGGTCCTTGAGGCACTCCAGCAGGACGAGGGCCGCCTTGAGCTCCATACGGTTGTTGGTGGTGGCCGGGTCGGCCGCCCCGAATTCCTGGACGCTGCCGTCCTCAAAGCGCAGCAGGCTGCCCCAGCCACCGGGCCCGGGATTGCCGCTGCAGGCCCCATCGCAGGCGGCCGCCACCACCCGGGGCTGGGACTGGTCAGTGTCCACTGGGCCGCTCCTGCAGGGTCTGGTACAAAGCGGGTCTAGTGCGTCGTTGAGCAGCTTTCCCCATGCAGCGAACCTACCTCCCATGGCTGGCGCTGACCG